>JAFMMH010000075.1 GCA_017851655.1 Flavobacteriaceae bacterium | reverse complement strand
CCAACGATGAGTCTGGACAAGATGTATTCGTTCACATTTCAGCCCTAAACGGCGTGACCCTTAGAGAAGGGGCTAAAGTAGAGTATGTAGAAGAAGAAGGTAAAAAAGGGAAGCAAGCTTCCAATATCAGCCTATTATAATTTATATATGATTACTGTGAATAAAGCACTTCTTAAAGAGGTGCTTTTTTTATGCCCTTTTTTTAGCAAAAAAGGCATCCAAAAGCGCTTTTGCTTCATATTCCAAAACGCCCCCATGGCTAGTAGTTTTAGGATGCAGACTAATCCCAGCCTTTTGATAACCGCGATGTGCGTCAGAAGCCGCAAAAACAATCCGATCTAATTTACTCCACACTAACGCTCCAGCACACATGATGCATGGCTCTAATGTGACGTATAGAGTACACCCAGTTAAATATTTCCCATTTAAAAAATTTGCTGCAGAAGTAATCGCTTGCATTTCAGCATGAGCCGTAACATCCTTTAGTCTTTCGGTTAAATTATGTGCTCGTGCAATAATTCTGTCTGCCACCACAACAACTGCTCCAACTGGTACCTCATCAGCATCAAAAGCTTTTTGAGCTTCAGCCATAGCCTGCTGCATGAAGTATGTGTCATCTAATTCCATACTCAAAAATACAAAAACCAATACCATTTAATCACTAATGGATTTATGTACCTTTACGGCATGTCAAAAGCATTGTTAGATACAATCAAAAATCCACTTGTTTTGCGAGAGTGCTCTCAAGATGAATTACTCGCTTTGACAATTGCTTTACGCAAAGAAATAATCACTTCGTTAGCAAAAGGAGAAGGTCATTTAGGTTCTAGTCTTGGAACCATAGAACTGAGTATTGCCGTACATTATATTTTTGATACTCCTGATGACCTTTTAATTTGGGATGTCGGTCACCAAGCCTACGGTCACAAAATGCTAACTGGTAGAAAGGATGACTTTAAAAATTTACGTCAAGAAGATGGAATCAGCGGTTTCCCTAAAAGAGAAGAAAGTCTTTACGATTCTTTTGGAACTGGTCATGCAGGAACAAGTATCTCCGCTGCTCTAGGAATGGCGCTGAGCGCAAAGATACTGAAGCTCAATCGGCATCATATCGCTGTTATAGGTGATGCTTCTATTGCTAATGGCATGGCGTTTGAAGCACTCAATCATCTGGGAACTACCAATGCAAATGTTTTGGTAATCCTTAACGACAACAGTATGGGAATAGATCCAAGCGTTGGAGCACTGAAAGACTACTTCGATACTGTAAAAAATGGCAACAATTCTCTACCTAATTTTTTCCAATCTCTAAACCTTCCCTACTCAGGACCTATTGATGGGCATGATCTAGATGCGCTTTTGAGTGCCTTAAAAAACGAAAAAAAACGCAAAGGCCCTCGATTACTTCATATAGTTACCAAAAAAGGCAAGGGACTTCCTGTGGCTGAAAACGAGCAAATTACCTATCATGCACCAGGAAAATTTGATCCACTAACTGGAAAACTCAATCATAAACCAACCGATAATAAAGTTAAATACCAAGCAGTGGTTGGACAAACCCTTTTAAAGCTAGCTCAAGACAATCCTAAAATTATGGTTATTACACCAGCTATGCCTACGGGCAGTGGTCTAGTTGAGTTGATGCATGCTTTTCCCGATCGGTGTATCGATGTTGGTATTGCAGAACAACATGCCGTTACGCTTGCAGCAGGAATGGCAACCCAGGGTTTACTTCCTTTTTGTGTTATTTATTCTACGTTTTTACAACGTTCTTATGATCAAATCATTCACGATGTAGCGCTACAAAAGCTTCCCGTTGTTTTTTGTGTAGATCGAGCAGGAGTTGTTGGACATGACGGTCCTACTCATCATGGAGTCTTTGACATTGCTTATCTTAGATGCATCCCCAATCTGATTATAGCAGCTCCTCGAAATGCGCAAATGCTTCAAAATCTCCTTTATTCTGCTCAGTTTGAATTAGACCGCCCCTTAGCTATCAGATATCCGAGAGGTTATTCTCAGATAATGAAACCAAAAACTGATTTTGAAAAAATAAATTGGGGAAAAGGGTGTATTTTAAAAGAAGGAAACCGTTTTGCAATTCTTTCGGTTGGAACCATGGCAAAAACCATTAGTGAAGCTTTTTTAGGGCTTGAAAGGGCTGATGTTTTTGCTCATTTTGACATGGGTTTTATCAAACCACTAGATGAAAAACTATTACATGAAATTTTTCAGAATTTTGAACGCCTCCTAATTTTTGAAGAAGGGACAATTCAAGGTGGTGCTGGTAGCGCTGTTTTGGAATTTGCCGCAAAACATCATTATACAATTCCTGTTGATTTACAAGGAATTCCAGATCGTTTTATTTCCCATGGGAATCCTCAAAAATTACTTCAAAAATTAGAGCTGGATGTTTCAGGAGTTCGAAAAAAATTAAATCTAATTGCAAATAAAAACGGGTATTGATTCCCAAAGCCTAATCGTTTTTTATATTTAACCAATGAGCGAACAAAAACGTCTTTTCTTACTTGATGCCTTTGCACTAATTTTTAGAGGATATTATGCCTTTATAAAAAATCCCAGAATCAATTCAAAAGGAATGGATACCTCAGCCATCATGGGGTTTACCAATTCTCTTCTTGATGTCATTAAACGGGAACGCCCCGACCATTTAGCAGTTTGTTTTGACAAAGGAGGTTCCGTAAGTAGAACTGAAATGTTTACTGAATACAAGGCAAACAGAGATGAAACACCAGAAGCAATTAAGATTGCTGTTCCCTATATTCAACAAATCTTAAACGCGATGCACATCCCAGTTGTTGAAAAAGCTGGTTTTGAAGCAGATGATATCATTGGAACTCTCGCAAAACAAGCTGAAAAAGAAGGGTATAAAGTATTTATGGTTACTCCTGATAAAGATTTTGCCCAACTTGTCTCAGAAAATATTTTTATGTACCGACCTGCTCGAATGGGGAATGGTATTGAAATATGGGGTATTCCCGAAGTACAAGAAAAATTTGAGGTAGAGCGTCCAGATCAAGTAATTGATTATTTAGGGATGATGGGAGATGCAGTAGACAATATCCCGGGACTTCCAGGAGTTGGAGATAAAACAGCCAAAAAGTTTATCAAAGAGTTCGGAACAATGGAAGAACTTTTAAAAAATTCCTCTAACATTAAAGGAAAACTTGGAGAAAAAATTGAAGCCAATAAAGACCTTGGTATTTTGTCCAAACAACTCGCTACAATAATTTTAGATGTTCCTGTGCTTTTCAAGGCAGAAGATTATGAACTCAGTCAGCCAGATCCAGTAGCTGTAGGTTCACTTTTTGAAGAACTTGAATTCAGAAGGATGGCAGAGAATTTTAAAAAAATATTTTCGTCTACCCAAGAAACAACGGCACCACCTCAAACCCCAAAGACCCCAGACAAGAGCCCTCAACAAGGCCAACAATTCGATCTTTTTGCAGCTCCAGGAAGCGGAACAATTTCTAACGATCAAAACAATGAGAAGCAAAGCTTAAGTACCAAAAAGCATTTGTATCAAACAGTTAACAGCCCTCTGTCACGAGAACTACTATTAAAAAATTTACTTCATCAAAAAAGTGTTTGCTTCGACACCGAAACAACTTCATTAGATGCTCTACAAGCAGATTTGGTAGGTATCGCATTTTCTTGGGAAGAATCTAAGGGATATTACCTTGCCTTACCCGAAAATCGGGAAGAAACATCTACGATTCTAAATTTCTTTAAACCCTTTTTTGAACACCGAGGAATAGAAAAAATTGGTCACAATCTTAAATACGATCTCAAGGTATTAAAGAACTACGAAATCAATGTAAACGCCCCCATTTTTGACACTATGATTGCCCATTATTTAGTTAATCCCGACATGCGTCACAACATGGATGTTTTAGCAGAAACCTATCTGGATTATAGTCCACAGTCTATTACGGAGTTGATCGGTAAAAAAGGAGTAAGTCAAGGGACGATGCGGGAGGTGCCTTTGGAAAAACAAACAGAATATGCTGTAGAAGATGCTGATATTACTTTCCAACTCAAGCATTATTTTGAAAATGAAATGCAAGCTGCAAATACACTAGAGTTGTATCAAAAAGTTGAGCTTCCATTAGTCAAAGTATTGACAGAAATGGAATGCCAAGGAATTAATTTAGACGTCTCTTTTTTAGAAAACTTATCAAAGGGGTTAACTCTAGATATCCAAAAATTAGAAGACAGCATTTTCGAAGTAGCAGGAGAGACCTTTAATCTTGCTTCTCCAAAACAGCTAGGACCCATACTTTTTGATAAGCTAAAACTGGTAGACAAACCTAAAAAAACAAAGACTGGACAGTATTCAACTGCTGAAGATGTACTCTCCTATCTAGCGAAAGACCATCCTATTGTCTCAGATATTTTAGATTGGCGTTCTTTAAAAAAACTATTAAACACCTACGTAGAGGCCCTTCCAAAAGAAATAAATCCAAAAACAGGACGTGTTCATACCATCTATAATCAAGCTGTAGCAGCTACAGGAAGATTAAGTAGTAACAATCCCAACCTTCAAAATATTCCAATTCGAACACCTAGAGGGCAACAAGTTCGAAAGGCGTTTATTCCAAGAGATGATAACCATGTTCTTCTAGCAGCCGATTATTCACAGATTGAATTACGGATTATTGCTGCCTTAAGTGGAGATGAAGGGATGGTTACTGCATTTCAGAATCAAGAAGACATCCATCAAGCTACTGCAGCAAAAGTATTTGGCGTTCCTCTTGAGGAAGTTACCAGAGCACAACGAAGCAATGCTAAAACAGTAAATTTTGGAATCGTTTATGGGGTTTCTGCTTTTGGACTTAGTCAACAAACAGATTTGAATAGAACTGAAGCCAAAGAACTAATCGATACCTACTATGCTACCTATCCAAAATTACGGACCTATATTCAAGAGCAAGTAGACTTTGCAAGAGACAATGGTTATGTAACTACCGTTTTAGGGAGAAGACGATACTTGAAAGACATCAACTCTCAGAACGCTGTTGTTCGTGGTGCTGCAGAACGTAATGCCGTAAATGCTCCTATTCAGGGAAGTGCAGCAGATATAATTAAGCTGGCCATGATTGCTATTCAGAAAAAACTCGATGAGGAGCAATGGAAATCAAAAATGCTACTTCAAGTTCATGATGAATTAGTGTTTGATGTTCCATTAAATGAATTAGAATCCTTAAAAACAATGGTTAAAACAGAAATGGAAAATGCCTTTTCCCTTCCAGTTCCTCTTGTTGTAGATATCGGAATTGGAAAGAACTGGTTAGAAGCTCATTAACAAAACTCAAGCCTCAAAACAATAGGATTGAAAATTAGAATAAAAAATTTTTTCAAACTCATATATAATTGTACATTTGCAGCCCGTTGAAACAATTTTTTCAGCGTTTTAAAATAATTATTGTGAATACACTAAGTTATAAAACAATTGCTGCGAACGCGAACACAGTCAACAAAGAGTGGGTTGTGGTAGACGTCAAAGGCCTTCCTCTAGGAAGAGTTTCTGCAATTATTGCAAAATTTTTGCGTGGTAAATACAAACCCAATTATACTCCTCATGTAGACTGTGGGGACAACGTAGTCGTGATCAATGCTGCTCATGTCACTCTAAGCGGAAATAAATGGGAACAAAAAGAATACATCCGTCATACAGGCTATCCTGGAGGACAACGTGCTCTTAACGCAACTCAATTGCATAACAAAAAAGATACGCGTCTGGTTGAAAACGCAGTAAGGGGAATGCTCCCAAAAAATAAATTAGGTGCTGATCTATTCAGAAATTTACGCGTTCATGGTGGTGCAGAACACCAGCAAGAGGCACAAAATCCTAAAGTCATTAACATAAACGAATATCTATAATGGATACTGTTCACACTATAGGCCGTCGAAAAACTTCTATCGCACGTATATACGTTAGCGAAGGTAAAGGAGTGATTACGGTAAACAAAAAGAATTATACGGATTATTTCCCAACACCAACCTTACAATACAAAATCCAACAACCATTCTTATTAACCAATACAGAAGGTAGTTATGATTTAAAAGTAACTGTAAAGGGAGGAGGATCAAATGGTCAAGCTGAAGCTGTTCGTTTGGCAATCTCCAGAGCGCTTTGTAACATCAACGAAGAGCACCGTGCTGATTTAAAACCTGAAGGTTTATTAACTCGTGATCCTCGAATGGTGGAACGAAAAAAATTCGGTCAGAAGAAAGCAAGAAAAAAATTCCAATTCTCAAAACGTTAATTGGTATCGTCTTGTATTGACAAGACAAAGTTCATTCATTTATTAAATAACCAGTTGCTTAAAACCGCCACGGCGGAAATTAGTTTAGCATCTAAACAAATTCAAAATTTGTTGCTAATCAAAAGGAACGTAAACTAACAAACAATGGCAAAACCAGAAGTAAATGACCTGCTCAAGGCAGGCGTCCATTTTGGACACTTAACCCGTAAATGGAATCCAAACATGGCTCCCTACATCTATATGGAGCGTAATGGAATCCACATCATCAACCTTTACAAAACTGCTGCAAAGATTGAAGAAACCAATGAAGCTCTTAAGAAAATTGCTTCATCTGGTAGAAAAATTCTTTTTGTGGCTACCAAAAAGCAAGCTAAAGATATTGTTGCTGAAAAAGCAAAAGGGATCAACATGCCCTATATCACTGAACGTTGGCCTGGTGGGATGTTGACTAACTTTGTCACTATCAGAAAAGCAGTAAAGAAAATGGGAGCAATAGACCGCATGAAGAAAGACGGTACTTTTGAAACCCTATCCAAAAAAGAACGTCTACAAGTAGATCGTCTTAGAGCAAAACTTGAAAAAAACCTTGGTTCCATTACAGACATGACTCGTCTTCCTGGAGCAATTTTTATTGTAGATACCACTCGTGAACACATCGCTGTTAGAGAAGCTCAAAAGCTCAAAATTCCAATTTTTGCAATGGTTGATACAAACTCTGATCCACGTGATGTTGATTTTGTAATTCCTTCTAACGATGATGCTTCAAAATCAATTGAAAAAATCTTAAGTCTAGTTACTGAATCTGTTGCTGAAGGTCTTAGTGAGAGAAAGAAGGATAAAGAAGGTGTTTCTGATAGTGATGCTACCGATATGGAAGCAGCAGCTAAACAAGACGATGCGGATGTAGCAGTACCAGAAGTTACTGCAGAAAATCCAACTGAAGAAACTAAAGAAGAAGCTCCTGCAGCGAAAGCCGAAGGAGAAGAATCTACTGAAAAAGAAGCCTAACTAATAAAAATAAAAAACCGTGAAAATTACTGCATCTGAAGTAAACAAACTCCGTCAAGCTACTGGCGCTGGGATGATGGATTGTAAAAAAGCACTTGTTGAAGCCGAAGGTGACT
>JAFMMH010000016.1 GCA_017851655.1 Flavobacteriaceae bacterium | reverse complement strand
AACACTAGATGGAAATAGCTTGTCTTCAGACGATTATGATTTAATTCCTGGAGGGATTAAACTTAAAGTGAGTGCAGGATCTCCCGGAGATCACACGATAGAAGGAAACCTTGTTTTCAAAGATGACGGTGAGGAATCTCGAATTGCTGTAAACCAAACTTATTCTGTGATATCCAAGCCGAATTCGGCTGTAATTTCGGCAGACAAGATGAATGTGGTTTATCGAGGCGTTCAAAATCCAATTACGATCTCTATTCCTGGAATTCAAGATTCTAAAGTTCGAGCTACTGCTCCTGGATTAAAGAAAGTAAAGGGAAGTAAATACAACCTATTTCCTGGTGCTGGAAGAGAAGTGAAGATTAACGTTTCAGGGACATTACCAGACGGAATGAATGTTTCTTCTGTATCTTCATTTAGGATAAAAGATATCCCAAAACCTGCAGGTTACTTTAGAGGACAATCAGGTTCTTTTACGATACCAAAATCCAGTTTAGAAAGAGGAACTGTAGAGGCACGTTTAGAAGATTTTGATTTTGATTTGCCTTTGAAGGTAGAATCGTTTAGATTTAGAGCCCCTGGTCAACCAAGTATGGTAATCAGAGGAGACAAGCTTGATAGTAAAGCGATTAATACATTGAGTCGTATTAAAAATGGACAAACGATAATTATTTCTGACATTAAAGTAATAATTCCTTCAAATCCGAGTTATAAATTGAAGCAAACGTCACCTATTTCTATTACGATAAATTAATCTAGCCCACTGATGAGAAAAGGATTTTTTATATTACTCTTGGTTTTTATTCTTCAAACGAACACAGTTTTGGCACAATCTAATTTGCTCAATGCTAAAGTTCCGCAAGAGGTTGGTATGCAAGTTGCTGAAAACCAAAGACCAATAGAATACGGATATATAGACGATAGAGATATTCTTTGGTCTAAGACAATATGGGAAATTATAGACCTCGATGAGCGGATCAATTTTCCTTATTATTATCCTACCATCAATAACGGCCTTTTGTCTGATAGTCGTAAATCTTTATTCAGAATATTGTATGATAGCATAGAAGACGGCAGTATTACAGAGATTTATTCATCATCTTATTTTAATGAAAACGAAAAATTAACTTTCGCTGATTTAGCTGAAAAATTACAGATGAGAAATTTATCTGCTGAGGGAATATCAAAATCAAACGCTGGGGAACAAGTAACGGAAGATGATTATGACATTTACACCATTCAGTCTGATAAAGTGATGCAATATCTTATAAAAGGGACTTGGTATTTTAATAAACGTTTAGGTGAACTAAAGTATCGCCTTTTGGGTATTGCTCCAGTAGCTCCAGATGTTTCAACACTTAGTCAAGGTCCTGAAGCTATGAAAGACGCTTTAGTTCCGCTTTTTTGGGTATGGTTTCCTGATGCACGGGAATCTCTAGCAAATTCAAATGTTTTTAATAACAGAAATTCTTCTCAAGCAATTACTTTCGATCATATGTTAAATTCTAGACGGTTCAATTCGACTATTTATAAAGAAGAGAATGTTTATGAAGACAGAGAAGTTAAAGATTATATTTATGAAGATGCTTTACGTCAACTATTAGAATCTGAAAAAATTAAATCGGTTATTAGAGATTTCGAACAAGATATGTGGAACAATTAAGTTTCATAATAGTATAGTTTAAAAACGTTATTGGAAACAATAGCGTTTTTTTTTAGTCTAATTTTACAGCGATGTTAGATTCAATAATTGTAGGGTACGGTTTGGCAGGGTTTCATTATGCATGGCAATTGAAACAGCAAAAAAAGGACTACCTCCTTATCACAAACCAATCTATGGGATCTAGCAGAAAGGCTGCTGGTATATGCAACCCAACTGTGCTCAAACGCTACACCATGGCATGGGAAGGAGAAAAATTTTTGGAATATGCCATTAAACATTATAAAGAATGTGGGCTTCAATTGTCTACTAACTTTTTTCATTCAATTCCAATACACCGTTATTTCTTTCAAGCAGCGGAACAGAACGATTGGATAGTTGCAGCCCAAAAAAAAGGACTTTCTTCATTTTTAGATCCTTTACCTAGTCATCTAATAAATTCTAATCTGAAACGTAAGGAAGGATTTGGCATTGTTAATTCTGTCGGGAGATTAGATATAAACACCCTTTTGGACATTTTTCAAAAACATACAATTCCCTCTAGTTTTATGGAAGAAGAATTTGAATACGAGTCTTTAAAAATTTTAAAAAACAAAGTTTTTTATAAGGGAATTGAAGCAAAAAATATTGTTTTTTGTGAGGGATATCGACTAAAAACTAACCCATGGTTTCAGTACCTACCCTTAGTTGGATCTAAAGGAGAATCCCTTGAAATCATAGCGCCCCAATTATCCAGAACTCAAATCATCAAAGGCTCCTTGTTCATAGCACCTATTAAACAAGATCTTTTTTGGGTAGGTGCAAGTTTTTCATCAAAAGACAAAGAAACCATTCCAACCCCATCAGGGAAAGAATGGTTAATAAGCCGTTTAGATAATTTACTCAATGTACCTTATGAAATAAGGGCACATCATGCAGCGATACGCCCTACGGTCATTGACAGAAGGCCGTTAATAGGGCAACATCCAAAATATCCTAATCTTTTTGTCTTTAACGGATTAGGTACTCGTGGTGTACTCATGGCACCTTTATTATCCAAGTGGCTGTATGAATTTATTGAAGAAGGAAAACAAATTCCTAATGAAGTAGCAATTCATCGATTTGAAAGCTATTTTTGCAATCCAAATAGGAAACATGTTTAACGCACATCAAATTACAGTAAGTTTTGGAGGAGAGACGCTCTTCGATGAAATTTCATTTCGTTTAGGTAAAGGAGATAGGGTCGGACTGATTGGAAAAAATGGTGCTGGAAAATCAACATTGTTAAAACTGATGGCGCAAGAAAATGCACCTACCTCAGGAACTTTTGCTTTAGAAAAAAACTGTAAGATCGGATATTTACCTCAAGATCTTGATTTTGAAAATGGGAGATCAGTTCTTGAAGAAGCATACTTAGCTTTTGATGAAATAAAAAAAATAGAGTACCGCCAAGAGGAAATTCATAATATCATGGAAAATACGCAAGACTATGAAAGTCAGGAGTATTATGATATACTGGATGAGCTTAACGAGTTAAGTACTCGTTATGAAATGATTGGAGGATATCACTACCAGGCACAAACTGAGAAAATACTCCTAGGGCTCGGTTTTAGCGTCCGTGATTTAGATGCACCTACAGACACTTTTTCTGGAGGTTGGAGAATGCGTATCGAATTAGCAAAACTCCTCCTTAAAGACAATGATATTTTGTTATTGGATGAGCCGACGAATCATTTGGATATTGAATCTATAATTTGGTTAGAACAGTTTTTAAAGAAGTTTAAAGGTGCTTTGGTCCTCGTGTCTCATGACCGTATGTTTTTAGATCAGGTGACTAATAGGACTGTAGAAATTGTACAACAGCGAATTTTTGATTTTAAGAAATCGTATTCTAAATATATGGTTTTGAGACAGGAGTTGAGAGCCCAACAACAGGCCGCTCAGAAAAATCAAGAAAAAGAAATTCAGCAAACAGAAAAATTAATTGAACGTTTCAGAGCTAAGGCTTCCAAAGCCAGCATGGCACAATCACTAATTAAGAAATTAGATAAGATTAATCGTATTGAAATTGATCCTGAAGAAAATAAGAAAATTAGATTTGAGTTTGGTATTTCACACCAACCAGGAAAGATTATTTTGGAAGTTCAACAAGTATCTAAGGCGTATGGAGACAAACAAGTTTTAAGCGGTGTAGATTTAGAAATTGAAAGGGGTGAAAAAATCGCTTTTGTTGGACAGAACGGCCAAGGAAAATCAACATTAGCAAAAATTTTAGTTTCGGAGATTCAATATGACGGAAAGGTCAAGCTAGGACACAATGTTCAGCTAGGTTATTTTGCTCAAAATCAATCTACCTATTTGGATGGAGAACAAACTGTTCTACAATCTGCAGAGGATTCAGCCACACCAGAAAACAGGACTAAAGTTAGAGATTTGTTAGGGTCTTTTTTATTTCCAGGTGAAGCTGTGGATAAAAAGGTGAAAGTGCTTTCTGGGGGAGAACGCAATCGGCTGGCATTGTGTAAACTTTTGTTACAACCTTTTAACGTTCTAATTATGGATGAGCCAACTAACCATTTGGATATTGGTTCAAAAAATGTGCTAAAAGAGGCTTTGCTTAAATTTCAAGGCACACTAATTTTGGTCTCCCATGACAGGGATTTTGTTCAGGGACTCTGTAAAAAGGTAATTGCCTTTAAAGATGGGGAAGTCACTCCATTTTTAGGTGATATAAATGCCTATTTGGAAGCTAAAAAATTAGCGTCATTAAAAGAGTTGGAAATAGGGACGAAAGAAAAAATCAAAACCACATCCAAAGAAGGGGGCAAAACATACGAGGAGCAAAAGCAATCGAGAGCTGAAGAACAAAAAATTCTAAAAGTAGAAAAGCAAATTAGCCGCTTGGAAAAGGAAATAAAAGCTATTGATTTTGAGTTAGAAATTAACTACGAAGAAACCATTGCTCAGGCAAACTTTTTTGATTCCTACCAAGCAAAGAAAAAGCAACTGGAAGAGCTAATGCAAGAGTGGGAAGCTTTACAGCTTTGACAGCGACTATTTTTTAATCTTCGATTTCTTGTAGGTAGCGTTCTGCATCTAGTGCTGCCATGCAGCCTGTTCCGGCAGCAGTGACGGCTTGGCGATATTCTTTGTCTTGAACATCTCCAGAGGCAAATACTCCAGGAAGGTTGGTTGCTGTGGTCTTTCCTTTTGTAATTAAATAACCTGCCTCATCCATATCCAATTGATCTTTGAAAATTTCTGTATTGGGTTTATGTCCGATGGCAATAAAGAGTCCTGTAATGGGGATTTCTTCAATAGTTTGTGTTTGGTTATTCCTCATTCTTAAACCTTCAACTACCTGATCACCAACAACTTCTTCAATTTCAGTATTGTAACGAAGGTCAATATTAGGGGTATTGGTTACTCGATGTTGCATAGCTTTTGACGCACGCATTTGATCTTTTCGAACCAACATTGTCACTTTTGAACAGATTTTAGCGAGGTAGGTTGCTTCTTCTGCAGCAGTATCACCTCCTCCTACGATTGCAACTTCCTGCCCCTTATAGAAAAATCCATCACAAACTGCACAGGCTGAAACGCCACCGCCACGAAGACGTTGTTCGCTAGGAAGTCCTAGATATTTGGCTGTAGCTCCAGTACTTATTATTATTGTTTGGGCATGTAGTTCTGTTCCACTTGAAGTAAAAGCCTTATGTATTCCCCCTGTAATTTTGGAGAATTCAACTTTGTTGATCATATCTATCCTAACTTCAGTACCAAAACGCTCGGCTTGTTTTTGTAATTGGACCATCATCGTTGGTCCGTCAATTCCTTCAGGATACCCTGGGAAATTATCTACTTCGGTTGTTGTTGTTAGCTGACCCCCTGGTTCCATTCCAGTATAAAGTACAGGTTTTAAATCTGCTCTTGCAGCATAAATTGCAGCTGTATATCCAGCAGGTCCACTTCCAATAATTAAGGTTTTTAGTACTTCCATAACGGTTATTCTTTGGGATCAAATTTAAACTATAACTTTTAGTTGTATCTTAGTTTTACATTTGATTTATCAATAAACTTATCAATGATTTTTTTACAAAAGTCTATTTTTTTTCTTTTGCTTTTTATTGTAGCCTGTCAATCTCCTAAATCCGATTCTGTAGAGTCTATAATTGCCAAATCAATTAAAGCTCATGGATTTGATTCACTAAACGTTGAAGTTGAGTTTGATTTTAGAGATTATCATTATAGATTAGTAAGAAAGGGAGATTTTTTTTCATACTCCAGACAAACATTTAAAGGAGACCAGAAAATTGTTGATATAATGAGTTCAGAAGAGCCCTTAAGCCGTTTTTTAAATGAAACATCGGTGTCTCTTCAAGATAGTATTCAGAGACTTTATGCTAATTCCTTAAATTCAGTCATGTACTTTTTCCAATTACCTAGACCGCTTTTGGATCCTGCAGTTAATTCAGAATTATTGACTTCTGTAAATATTAATGGGGTTCCTCATTGGACATTAAAAATTACATTTGCTCAAAAAGGGGGAGGAGAAGATTTTCAAGATGAATACAGGTATTGGATAAATCAAGAAGATTATAAGATTGCTTATTTGGCCTATAATTACAAAACAGATGGTGGAGGAACACGCTTTAGAAAAGCTCAAAATAGGAGAGAAATCAACGGAATATTATTTCAAGATTATATCAATTATAAACCTAAAGAAAAGTTTGTCCCTTTAGATCAGCTCCTGAATCTTTATGAGGATCAAGAACTTGTTCAGGTCTCACTTATAGAAAATAAAAACATTAAGGTTTCAACAAAGTAATTTATTTTAAAAACAAAAACTTTCCCTTGTTTTAATCCAAAGGCTGTCAAAAGACGTTTCATAAATGACCCCCAAAATATAAAGTAAAGCTTCTTAGGCATAGCCCATATGATCGCTAAATATCAGTAATAGTCACCATACTGAGCTCAGTCATTGGGGCTGTTTGTTCGGATAATGAGAGTTTAGGAAAAGTAAATTTGTTCAGAGCAAAAAAAACAAAAAAGAAAACTAATACTGGTTGGAAATCTTAACTTTGTAATTCACGTTAATATAATAATAATGCAATTGTCTAAAACCCCAAAATTAATATATGAGGCGCCAGGTAGTTTTGAAGAAACTCGTTATGAAAAACTGCATAATGTCATCTGTCAAAATTCTGTCGAAGGTTCGATATCAATAGCACATTATATTGCGGATCTCATTTTAGAAAAGCAAAAAAACAATGAGATGTGTGTATTGGGTTTGGCTACTGGATCCAGTCCTATAAGTGTCTATAGAGAGTTAGTACGCTTACATCAAGAAGAAAGCCTTAGTTTTCATAATGTGATTACTTTTAATTTAGATGAATATTTTCCTGTAGTAAAAGAGGATGTGCAAAGTTATCACTACTTCATGCACACACATTTATTCAATTACATAAATATTAAACCTGAGAATATTCACATCCCTGATGGTGAGGTTTTAGTAAAAAATGTCAGAAAATTCTGCATTGAATACGAGAAAAAAATTAATGCTGCAGGAGGGATTGATCTTCAAATATTAGGAATTGGTAGGACAGGGCATATTGGTTTTAATGAACCGGGCTCCCATCAAAATTCGCAAACCAGAATGATTACTTTAGATCATTTGACTCGTTTTGACGCGGCATCTTCTTTCCAAGGAATTGAAAATGTTCCCAGAAAAGCAATTACTATGGGGATACAAACCATCTTAAATGCAAAGCGTGTATTATTGATGGCATGGGGTACGAATAAGGCTGAAATAATCCAAAAGGCAATTGAGGGAGCAATTTCTCCAATGATTCCAACTACATATCTTCAACTTCACCCGAACACTACCTTAGTTTTAGATTCAGAAGCTGCTTCTGAACTTACAAGAATCAAAACACCCTGGTTAGTAGGTCATTGTGAATGGGATGAAGCCCTTCGATCCAAAGCAATAGCATGGTTATGTAATGAAACGAAGAAGTCTATTTTAAAGTTAACAGACGAAGATTATAATCAACATGGGATGTCAGATCTACTTGCTTCTCATGGTTCTGCATATGATTTAAATATCGAAATGTTTAATAGGTTACAACGCTCAATTACTGGATGGCCTGGAGGAAAGCCCAATGCCGATGACACTTATCGTCCTGAAAGAGCTTTACCTGAAAAGAAAAGGGTCATTATTTTTAGTCCACATCCCGACGACGATGTCATTTCTATGGGAGGTACATTTGATCGTTTGGTCTCGCAAGGACATGAAGTCCATGTTGCTTACCAAACTTCAGGAAATATTGCAGTATCTGATCAGGATGCTATATGTTTTCTGGAAGTAGCTAAGGACGTGCTTAAAGTTGATGACAATACCCAACTAAAGGAATTAAATGAAGCCTTTGAGAATATTAATCCACAACAGCCAGCACCAAGATCGATTTGTGATTTAAAAGGGAGTATTCGAAAAAGAGAATCCCTAGGAGCTACTCGTTATATTGGAATTCCTGATAGTCAAGTTCATTTTATGAATCTGCCTTTTTATGAAACAGGACTTATAGATAAAAATCCAGTTTCTCAAGAAGATGTTGACCTAACGGTTGCATTAATAGAAAAATTGAAACCTCATCAAATTTATGCTGCTGGTGATTTAGCAGATCCACATGGAACTCATAGAGTCTGTTTGGATTTGATTTTTTCCGCTTTGGCTAAACTGAAATCAAAACCTTTTATGAAGGATTGTTGGGTTTGGTTATACAGAGGAGCTTGGCACGAATGGGATATTGATGAAATTGAAATGGCTATTCCAATGAGCCCAGACCAGGTTTTAAGAAAAAGAAAAGCAATATTTTTCCACCAGTCTCAGAAGGATGGCGTAATGTTTCAGGGAAATGATCGTCGAGAATTTTGGATTCGAGCCGAGGAGCGAAATAGTGCAACTGCCAAAAAATTCAAAGACATGGGACTTTCAGAGTATGCGGCTATTGAGGCTTTTAAACGCTACTTTTTTTAATCACTGCGTATATATAAGATTTACTGACCCAATTAGCTGAATTAATTAGTATTAGGGCTAAAATCAAATCAAATAATTCTAACTATTGATCTGTTGGAGATGTTAAACAGCTTCAATTTATTTGTATTTTAGTTAAAAATAATTCATCTATGTCTTATAATTCAGTCTTCAGAATGAAGGTGCTTATCATTGCAATCTTAATTCAATTTACGAGCTTACACGCACAACAAAGGTTTTCAAAAAAGCAAATTCAGAAAATTAAAACAGAAGCATTACAAGAAGTAGAAAGCCGACATAAGAACACTCAAGTCATGATTGATAAGGTGTTTAGTTTTGCAGAGCTAGGTTTTCAAGAATATGAATCATCCGCATACATTACTGGTATTTTAGAAGCTGCAGGATTTGAGATTGAAAGAGGAATCTCTGGAATTCCAACTGCATGGATGGCTCGTTGGAGCAATGGAGAAGGTCCTACTATAGCCTTGGGGAGCGATGTGGATTGTATTCCAAAAGCATCACAATATCCAGGCGTAGCTTATCACAAACCGATGGTAGAAGGAGCTCCTGGCCATGGGGAAGGACATAATTCTGGAATTCCTGTTATGGTTACATCAGCACTGACTCTTCAGAAACAAATGAGGGCACATAATTTAGGAGGCACACTAGTTCTCTGGCCAGGAATAGCTGAGGAGTTAGTAGCTTCAAAAGCATGGTATGTTCGTGACGGATATTTTGATAAAATTGACATGTGTATTTTTACTCACGTAGGAAGTAATCTTTCCGTATCATATGGTCAAGCAAATGGAACTGGGTTAATCTCTGTAGAATACACTTTTGAAGGGGAAGCAGCACATTCTGCCGGTTCTCCATGGAGAGGAAGAAGCGCTTTAGACGCTGCTGAACTAATGAATGTAGGTTGGAATTACAAAAGAGAACATCTGCACCCATTAAAAAGATCGCATTCAATTTTCACTGATGCAGGGGATCAACCCAATGTAGTGCCATCTAAAGCCTCAATCTGGTATTACCTGAGGGACATTACTTATGAAGGGATTATGAAAATGTACAATGATGCCAATAATATAGCTAAAGGTGCAGCATTAATGACAGATACAAAAGTTAGTTCAAAGGTAGTTGGAACAGCATGGCCTAGGCATTTTAATAAAGTAATTGCTGAAAAAATGTATGGAAATATTATAAAGGTCGGTTTACCAGAATGGTCTGACGCGGATCAACAACTTGCAATGGCAGTTCAAAAAGAAGTAAATTCTGATAACCTTAAAGGCTTGTCTACAGAACTTTCTGAATTAGGAAAGCCACTTCCTGAACCACGAAGTGGAGGCTCAGATGATATTGGAGATATTTCTTGGACGATTCCTACAGTGACACTTCGTTTTCCTTCCAATATTCCGGGTCTACAAGGACATCATTGGTCTAATGCTATAGCAATGGCCACTCCTATCGCTCACAAAGGGGGAACTGCCGGTGCTAAAGTAGTAGCCACAACAGTGATTGATTTTCTTACTCAGCCTGAACTATTAAATCAAGCAAAAGATTATTTTAAAAATGTACAAAGTAAGGAGACTCAATACAAACCTATGATCACGGAAAACGACCCACCACCAATTTATTTGAATGAGGGTATCATGAAGCAGTACAGAGCTGAATTGGAGGAATTTTATTACGATGAAACAAAATATGATACCTACTTGGAACAGTTAAATATTTCATATCCAACCTTAAAATTACCCTAATGAAATTTCCAATGATGATTGTGTTGTTCTTTTTTTTTGCTTTTGGATTTTCCCAACAAGCGGTCAAAAAAACAGACTCTATTGCAATCGTAAAAATTCTTTATAAACAACAAGATGATTGGAATAAGGGAGATATTGATGCTTTTATGGAAGGTTATTTAAAGTCAAAACAACTTGTTTTTTCAGGATCTTCAGGACCTATATACGGTTGGAATGCTACAAGAGATCGATATAAAAGAACCTATTCAGATCAAGAGAAAATGGGAACTTTAAAATTTGATGTACTTCATCTTTTGGAACTGAGTGATTCAGTTGTTCAGATGCAAGGAAAATTTTACCTCAAGCGGACTATTGATGATCTCCAAGGTTTTTTCACATTGAATTGGATTCGAACTAAAAACCAATGGTATATTATTTCAGACCATACTTCTGCTGCAAATTAAGATAATGCAAAAACGAATCGCCTTAATTCTAGGACCTCTTTTATTTCTGTTGGTCATTTTACTCAAACCCTTTGAAGACCTTACTTTACAAGGACATGCAGTTTTAGCAACAACACTTTGGATAGCGGTTTGGTGGGTAGTTGAGGCAATCCCTATAGCAGCTACAGCACTATTGCCTATCGTACTTTTTCCCTTAAGCGGTGGGATGGATCTAACAACTACGACAGCCTCTTTTGGACATAAATATGTGTTTCTTTATTTGGGAGGATTTTTAATCGCAATTGGGATAGAGAAATGGAATTTACACCGAAGAATTGCTTTAAATATAATTGCTTTCATTGGTTCTGATGTGCGAAAAATCATTTTAGGGTTTATGATAGCTACTGCATTTTTGTCTATGTGGATTTCTAATACGGCAACTTCTGTAATGATGCTACCCATCGGTATGGCAATTATAAAACAGTTAAAAGACAACCCAGAAACGATCGAAGATGAAAACAGAGTATTCGGGAAGGCTCTAATGCTTGGAATTGCTTATAGCGCCTCCATAGGAGGAATAGCGACTCTAATAGGGACTCCTCCAAATTTGGTTCTAGCTGGAGTTATTCAATCTACTTATGGTTATGAAATTACCTTTTTAGAGTGGTTCAGTTTTGGATTTCCAATTTCCATGATACTTTTAGCCTTCTGTTGGATTTATCTGACACGTATAGCCTTCAAGTTTAAACAAACCGAATTTCTTGGGGGGAAAAAGGAAATTCAAAGATTAAAAAAGGAATTGGGTCCGATTGGTTATGAAGAACGATGGATCACAGTCGTGTTTACTTTAGCAGCCTTTTGTTGGATTACCAGATCCTTTTTGTTGCAAAAGTTCTTGCCCGAGATTGACGATACTATTATCGCAATTATTTTTGGATTAGTACTCTTTATTATTCCATCAAAAAGGAAGGGTCAACCTTTATTGAATTGGAAGGATACCATTAATCTTCCTTGGGGAATCATCTTATTGTTTGGCGGGGGGATGGCATTGGCAAAAGCCTTCGAACAAAGTGGACTAGCGATTTGGCTGGGTCATTTGATGACTGAATTTGGAGGACTTTCACTTTTCTTTTTGATTTTACTTTTAGTAACTGCCATTAATTTTTTAACTGAGATTACATCTAATTTAGCGACCACAGCAATGCTACTTCCCGTCCTGGCACCACTAGCAATGGAAGTGGATGTTCATCCTTATGGGATTATGGTTGCAGCAGCAGTTGCGGCCTCATGTGCTTATATGCTTCCTGTCGCTACACCTCCTAATGCAGTTGTTTTTGGTTCGGGCTATTTAAGAATCCCTGACATGGTATCCAAAGGGATTGTAATGAACATTTTTTCAATTCTAGTGATCACTTTGCTGGTATTTTTTCTTTTACCGATACTTTGGGATATTGATTTAACAATTTTTCCAGAAGCGTTACGTCCTTAAAGAAAAACTATGAAATCAAAATAAGTATTGGGAAACGGCTCTTCAATCAATGAGAAATGCCACCATTCTTTTTCATATGGTTTAAATCCATTTTCGATCATTTTTGAACGCAAAAGTTTTCTATTTTCTTTTTGATTCTGTGTCAGGTCTGAGAAGCTATAGTTGGAACGTTCTCCAAAAAAATCCCACGTCCCACCCATGTCGACTTCTACTCCTTTCATCTCACCCGTATTATAAATTAACGTAAGATCAACAGTACTCCCTCTACTATGCCCACTTTTTGAAGCAATAAATCCTAGCGCAAATAGGTTTTTTTTGATAAGATTAGGATAGTATTTTCTTTTCATGATTGTATCATTTTGGTGCTGTGACCATTGGATAAAGTCATTGACAGCTCTCTGCGGTCTATAGGTATCATAGATTTTAAGCCCTACTCCGTAAGGTTTTAATTGTAGTTGCACTTTTTTCAATTGACGAGCTAATTCTAAGGTCCCCACTCCAATTTCACTTGTATAGCCTTCGACAGGTCTTCCTAGGAAATTAGTTTTGTTAGCATAACGGAGTTCTACTTCTAAATCGGGGATATAGTCCGTAAGCACAACAAACCCATCTGGTAGAGATTGGGAGCAAATTAGCGGACTAAAAAATAAACATCCAACTAGTAATTTAATATTCAAGTACATAATCTAATAATTGACCTCTGATATTCAAATCATAAATCCCCGTTTGCATTCTTGAAGGGTAAACTCGATTACTTAAAAAAATTAAGAAACATTCTCTTAGTGGATCAACCCAAATAAATGTTCCAGTAAAGCCGCTGTGACCATAACTTAGAGATGAGGCAAGTTTTGAAGGATATGTTTTTTCGTCATCAGAGTTATCCGGTTTGTCAAAACCAAGTCCTCTTCTATTTTCAGATTCAGGATAAGCTTTTTGAGTAAAAAGGGCTATTGTTTCTGCCTTAAGAAGCCTACGTCCATCAATTTCCCCTTCGTTTAAAAATAATTGTAATAGCGGAGAAATTGAAGCTGCATTTGCAAACAGACCCGCATTGCCAGAAACCCCTCCCATTAAAGCAGCAGCTTCATCATGAACCCAACCTTGAACTAATCCTTTTCTAAAAAGAGAATCAATCTCTGTAGGGACAATTTCATTTTTTGAAAACTCTTTCGATGGATTAAAAGAAAAACGTTCTAGCTTTAGAGGATTGTAAAAGTGTTTTTTTAAAAAAGCCTCAAAAGAAAGTCCGCTGAGTTTTTGAGTCAGTTCTGGAAGTAAAAAAAACCAAAGGCCTGAGTAATTATATGTACCTACATCACCCATTTTCGTTCGGCGAATTCGGCGCATAATTTTTCTCTTATAATTCTTGAAAAGAAAGAGTGAATCACTGATTTGATCGGGGTATCTTTTGGAAAATCTGTTATTTAAGGTCCGTGCCTTAAATTCACCATTTTTTTTTCTGATTAAATTTTGATGAGCGATATAGGGGAGCCACCCGGAACTGTGACTCAGAACTTCCCTGAAAGTGCTGAATTTCTTATTACTTCTTTTAATCAAAGGGATATAGTCTGAAATAGCTGCATCAAGGTCAATATCGTACAATTCATAGAGTTTCATAAACGCTAGAGTTCCTGCTAAAACTTTTGTAACCGATGCAAGATCATATAGGTCAGTTTTCTTAACCTGATTTAAAGAATCATAAGTATGAAAACCATAGGCTTTATGAAACTGGATGCTATCTTTTTTGAATATTAAAACTTGAGCCCCTGGGAAAGCGACATTTTTTATTCCGTTTTCGATTAGACTATCTATACGTATTGAAAATGCATCTGTTTGTTGTGCCAGAATAATTGAATGAGAAAATAAAATGACAGTGACCGCATATTTTAAAACTCTAAATAAGCTGCTTTTTTTTAAGGTGTACCTCATGAGAAGATCATATTGAATTTTTTGGACAGCATTGCTTTAATTATATTTTTATAAATTTAACTTAATTTAAGATAAGTAGTATTTGATCAGATTTATGTTGAAGTTACGTCCTCAAATCAATTTTTTATTTCCCCCCTCTTTCTTAGTATTCTTTTTATGGACGGCTTGTTTTTCTTTGCTTTTTGCACAGGAAGAAGATACAGAGGAAGACCTCCCTTTTGATGCAGTCATCCAGTCTGAGTTGGGTGGGAAACGCATGAAGTTTTATGGGAATACTCGATTTAATTTTAATCAAGCACATTTTTCTAACTGGATTTCAGGGGGAGAGAGTGCGTTAACTCTACTGTATGGATTAGATTATAATTTTAATTATTCCGACAGAAATGGTTTGGTATGGGATACAAATATGTTACTCTCGATAGGGACAACATCTATCTCAGGAAGCAAATTTCTAAAAAAAGCAGATGATCGATTTGAGATCAATTCTCTTGTCGGAAAACAAATCAATCAGAACTGGAATTATTCCGGATTCATCAATTTTAAAACTCAATTGTTACCTGGTTTTAGATATTATAAAGAAGAAGGAATTGAACTAAGAGAACGAGTTTCTCAGTTTTTATCTCCAGCTATTCTTCAAGCGGGTTTGGGTTTTTATTTTAAAAAAAATTCTGATTTATGGGTAAATATGTCTCCAATTTCAGGACGAGTCATTATTGTCTCAAATAACTTCACTAAAGACTTAGAAGGTGTTGAAAAGTATTTCGGTGTTGAACAAGGTAAAAGCACAAAATTCTTTTTTGGAGCCTTAGTCTCTGGATTTTTTAAAACTGAAGTTATGGAAAATATAATCTGGGAAAACAAATATAGCGTCTATGTGAATTATCTTGAAAAAACACAAAACGTTGATTTTGATTGGAACTCTAGCATGCGATTTAAAGTCAACACGAAGATTTCCGGGAGCTTTATTTTACATTTACTTTATGATGATGACCTTATAGGAAAGCTTCAGGTGAGGGAACTTCTTGGATTGGGAATTAATATTGATCTGTAATTATTCTTCTCCTCTAGCTTTTTTCAAAAACCAATCATAGTTGTAATAGGTTATGAAAATATTGTGGACACTACCTTGGCCCCTGGGATCCATTTCAACCACAGTATTTTTTTCAGGATCAACAAATCGGATACACGGAAGATTCTTTTTAACCATAGTTGGATTAGACCAATTTTCTTGAGCATAAACAGTTTTATAGTTTATGGATTCAAAAAAAGCACGTGTTTTTTTTAAATAATCTACAGCTTGTGAAAGACTAAGATTTGTTTTGCTCCATATGTTAATGCTTACTAATTTTTCATCATGACTTACTAAAGAACTCTTTCTAAAAGCATAGGTAGTCCCTTTTCCCAATTGGATGTTTTTAAGTTTCTTCGCATTTTCCTTTAAGATAAGTTTGGCATCCTTTATAGGCATCTCAAAATATAGAGAGTCATATAGCTTCTGTGCATCAATGAAGTTGCAAAAAAGAAAACAAAAAAGGATAGTTAAATGAAGCTTCATAGATATAGTAATCAAATAGAATTGCAAAAAAACAAAAATGAAGCAAGACTTCAAAATTTCATTAGTCAATAGCTGTATTCTGTCTCAGAAAGAAATCATTACTTTTGGATTGAAATTTAATTAGATAGCATATTGAAAAATAAAGTTGCATTAATCACTGGGGCTTCCTCTGGAATAGGTCTTGAAATAGCAAAATGTTTAGCAAAAAGAGGATTTGATTTGGTTTTAACTGCAAGAAATTCAGACAAGTTAAGTAAAACAGTAAAGAACCTTTCTGCTAAATTTCCAGTAAGTATTGATTCTGTTGTATCTGACTTACATGATTCTAAAGCACCAAATGAAATTCACCAATTTTGTATTTCTAAACAATATAAGATTTCAATGTTAGTGAATAATGCTGGTTATGCTATTGCTAGTCCTTTTGATGAAACTGCCATGGAAGCAGAGGAAGATTTTATAAGGGTTTTAGGAATTTCTGTTATCGCCTTAACTAAGTTGTTCATCAAGGATATGCTTGTTTCAGGCGGAGGTAAAATTATGATTGTCTCCTCAGTTGCTGCATTTGCCCCCCCTTCATCTATTCAAATACTATACGGTCCTATAAAAACATTTATGAATAGATTCAGTGAGGCGCTGAATATAAATTACAATCATAAAGGAATTACCAGTACGGCGGTTTGTCCTGGTTATACAGTAACCAATTTTCATACGGCAAGTGGAGTACAGAAAGAAATGGACAGTGTCCCTCGATTCATGAAAAAAAGTGCGCAACGTGTCGCAGAAGAAGCTGTAGAGGCTACATTGAATGGAAAAAAAGTATGTGTCCCAACGAAAACCTTTAAACTCATTGTCTTTTTATTGAAGATATTGCCTCATTCACTTTTTCCATTGTTTAGTAAAAAACTTGCTCCCGGAAGGTATGATAAAAAGTGATTTATTTAAGTCCTGTTAAGATTAAGGTTCCTGCCCAATTTTCCTTTGGATTAAAGCGCCAATTTTCGACAGAATGAAATCCTGCTTCCTTAAAAAAGGCAATCCAATCATTTTCGCTTAAGAGTTTCATGTTAGCGATACCACAATTATCTGACCAGTCATGAGAGGCTTTATTTTCTAGATAGTAATCCAATCCAATAATGAGTCTAGATCCTTCCTTTAGCCAAGATTTAAAAATATTTTGAATGAGTTTTTTAGGATTTTCTACGTAATAAAAAACTTCCATAGAGTGGACAATATCAACTCTGGTATCAGGAGTCCAATGCATCAAATCTGCACAGAGATAAGACGAATTGGGATCTATTTTTTTGGCTTTATGAATCATTTTTTGAGAACCATCTATTCCTATAGCTTTTTGGCATAAAGGATTTTGAAGCACTTGCCGCACTACCCATCCGTTTCCACAACCAGCGTCAATAAAAGAAAATGGTGTTTCTTTTTTAAAAGCAAAAGAAAGCATGTTTTCTACAGCTAGTTTGTGGTTTTCTTCCATGCCAAAATCTTTATCTAGGTCTGCCCAATCACTGAATACCTCTATCGGATTTCTTTTCATAAGGATTAATTTTGATACAAAGCTATATAAAACCAATCCCCCACAGAGTAAAAATACTCCAAAGAATATAACGAATCATTTTCCCGAAAAGCATCCAGATGGCCACTCTAGAAATAGAAACTTGAAAAACACCAAGCCCAACTGCAAAAACATCCCCGACTACAGGAAGCCAACAAAAAAAAGCCAATGAGCTTCCCCATCGTTCTGAATACTTTCTAACTTCCATGACTTTGACCTGTTTTACTCCAAAAAATCGTTCTAAAACGTTCCAATTTGCAAGTCTTCCCAAACCGTAACTACTCATGCCTCCAAGCCAGTTTCCAAAAGTAGCAATTGAAATACAGGACAAAAAATCATACTGATTGGCAATCAAAAAACTAAGTACGATTTCCGAACTCAGTGGTATTACAGTTGCCGCCATGAAGCTGGCCAAAAAAAGACCCCAGTAGCCCCACTCAATATAGTCTTGCATAGTATTTTAGGAAAAACTCAGATTGATCAGTATCGAACAATAAAATGAATCCTTTTAAAGTTTAAAAAAAGGATTGATTTAATGAAAGAGGGAATTAATTTAAAGATTTCCCTCCCTTTTCGCCAGTTCGAATTCGATAAACTTCTTCAACGGGGAGAATGAATATTTTTCCATCACCTACACGGTCTGTGGCTGCTGACTTTAAAATCGCATCTATGGTAGGTTGGACAAATTCGTCATTGACAACGATAGAAAGATATCTTCTTTGTATTTCAGAAGTGCTGTAGCTAATTCCTCTGTAAACATGGCCTTCCTTTTCATTTCCGATCCCTGTAACGTCCCAATAGCTAAAGAAATTTACTTCAACATTATGAAGTGCCTCTTTTACTTCTTTGAATTTTGATTTTCTGATAATGGCTTCAATTTTTTTCATCTTAATAGAGTTTTAAATTGTTATTCATTTGAGGTATATGATTTTACTCCGAAGGAAACAGCATCAATTCCTACTTTTTCTTCATATTCTGATATTCGAATTCCTAAAGTCATTTTTAAAGTACGCATAATAATGTAAGTTAGGCAAAATGAGAATATAGCAATACTTCCAACACCAATAATTTGTGTAATTAGAAGCTCACTTCCTCCACCATACAGCAAACCATCATCAATAGCAAAAACCCCAACGGCAATTGTTCCAAATAGTCCATTAATACCATGAACTGCTATTGCTCCAACTGGATCATCTACCTTCAATCTGTCAAAGAATAACACGGCTAAATCAACCAGTATTCCTGCGATGAGTCCAATAACTAGGGCAGAAACTGGGCTAACCACATTACACCCTGCTGTAATAGAAACTAATCCCGCAAGAATTCCATTGATTACCATTGTGATATCTATTTTTCCGTAAGCAAAATATGTATATACCATCGTAGCAATTCCTCCTGCAGCAGATGCTAAAAAAGTATTGACGACTACATTTCCGATTAATTCCCAATTACCTACCGCAGCAAGAGAAGACCCTGGGTTAAAACCGAACCACCCGAACCAAAGGATAAATGCTCCGACGGCAGCTAAGGGAAGATTGTGCCCTGGAATTGTATTTGAGCTACCATCTTCATTATATTTTCCTATCCTGGGTCCGAGAACAATAGCAGCAGCAAGTGCTGAAAATCCACCCATGGCATGTACTGCAGCGGAACCTGCAAAATCATTAAACCCTCTTAGTGCAAGCCAACCGTTAGGATTCCATACCCAATTAGCTACCAAAGGGTATAAAAGGGCACAGAAAATAAAAACGAATGTTGCATAAGACCAAAGTTTCATTCTTTCAGCTACAGCTCCGGATACAATTGAAATTGCTGCTATCGCGAATCCCAGCTGAATGAACCAAAAAAGTTTGTTGGAAACTGTTAGTCCTAGACCTAGATCATCCTCTGGTATTCCAAAATTAAAAGCAAACCAACCGTTTGAAGCTCCATAGGCAATGCCAAACCCTACAACAAAAAAGGCAATACCCCCAAAAGAAATATCTATAATGACTTTTGCAATTATGCTCATAGTGTTTTTGGTCCGTACAAAACCTGCCTCAAGAAGTGCAAATCCGGCTTCCATAAAAAAGATTAAAGATGCGCATAGTGCGACCCAAACTGTGTTGATAGCGAAAACTTGTTCAGTTAATAACTTAGAATATTCTTCCATAAAATATTTGATTGTTTTTAAAATTAAGTGTTGTGCATATTTTAATCTCTGCTAGGTTTAATTAGCAGAGACTATTTGAATCATGTTAAAGTGAAGTAGCGATATATTCGAGCTCAACTTGGTCAATAATGGTAACTTCATCAAAATATCCAATAAGCGTAGAATAGTCAATTTCAAGTTGCTCAGCAGTAGATAGCGATAGCAAACTTGGTGGAGTTTCTGAGAGTGCATAAATGGTCATATAATAGGTTGATGTCTGACCATTAGGACTGCAAGGGGAAGTGTAGGATAAACCTGCACCGTCTTTGTTTGGTCCTATGAACCAATCTCCATCATTAGCACCACCATAGGCAATTTCAGTTACACTTGCATCAATATCCCAAAGTGTTAAATAGGAGTTGATTTCGCTAGGATTTGGATATCCATGAATAGAAATTGCCAATTTATCCGTACCTGCTGGAACATTAGACCATGAAATAGGAATGGATTTTTCAACACCATTTACCTTCTCTTCACACTTATAGTCATCTAGTAAAGCTCCGCTTGAGTCAATCGCAATGCTGGATAACGTAAAATCTGAATTTGCAGATGTTACTGAATACCCATCAGTTGTTGATTCAGTTACCGTATCATTGCTGCTATCTGACGAGCTACTAGTGTCGTCTGAAGAACTGTATGTTGCTTCTCCTAAATTCACGTCTTGACAAAAAGAGACATTGTTATACACTTCTACGTTTTGAGAGGTGTCAGAAATTGCTCCATAAGTTGGTAAATTTGAAGTCCCTCCATTTTCATCAACATAGGTATAGGTAAACTTACAATCGTCATCCCAATTGTAGTTAATATAATACTTGGTCCCGCTCACAGTATATTCAAATGAAAAAGCATTTGTTCCTGTTTGAGTAAAAGCTGTTACCTCAGCTCCATTTACACCTTTAAAGCCATCTGAAGCCCGAATTGGGTTTTGTACTGGTTGTGGGTAAATTTGGTCCTCTGGGGCAGTAGAATCTGGATCTAAGGTAATTTCTCCCATCACGTAAGGCATGTAGTAAGGAGCCTCTGTAGTTGCGTGATAGCGATAGTTGTTATCACTGTCATAGCGACCAAAAGCGTCGTCTAGGGTTTCGTTTGTGTAACCGTAAACAGGATATCCATCGAGTGCATAAGCTAGTGGTTGATCTGTACCCACAGTCTCTTCTAGGTGTGTTGGAATAAGATGGTAATGGTAGTCATCACCTCTTCCAAAGTGACCACCCCAGTTATCTAATTCTCCTATTTCGTAGGCGTTTTCCTGCCTATTGTTATATACATTAAAAATAGGGACTCCATTAACTGCAACAGCTAATGCACCTTTTAACAGATGATCTTCAGTGCTTAGTGGGGTATCAGCCATCTCTGGATTTAAAGGGATGACCCAGCTGTTGTTCCCTGTATAGTTTTGTGGAATAGGAACTTGTTCTTGCCATGAAGTTATTCCTACACCCATACCATGCTCTGGCCAACTGTAAGAATTGACGTAAAAATATTCATCATCATTGGTTATGGTCACTCCTGAAAAATCTGCGAAATGGTTTTTTATCGTGTCAATCAGAGAACTATTAGAGCTATCATCTGTGGAAGAGCTTGAGTCGTCATCTGAGTCACTATCTGTTGTAGAACTTGTTGTGCTAGAATCAGAAGTTGAGGTATCTGAGGTATCTTCTTTTTCTGGAGGAGGCGGTGGTGCAGTCGTAACAAGTTCGGCAGGAACCTCCTCCTCTTCAGCTGAACAAGCAATAAATACGAATATAAATAATGAACACACCAAACTTACGATTGCTGGTTTTCGAACTTTTGAAAAACTGAAGTAAACAACTAGCGAAAGTAGCATTAGAACAAATACAGCTAGAGCAACCCCAGCTTTTGTTTTACTTATTTTTTGAACTTTAATAGTATCTAAGTGAACTATTTGCGAATGATGTCTGTTAATTTTTTCGGACAATTCACTCTGCCTTAAGATCAAAAGTTGATCTTCCATTGAAAAATCTGTAATAGGAAATTGGAGAATCGCATTGCTTTTGACATCTCTTAGATAAACTAATTCGTTAGTAAACGAAATATAATTGGCTTCTATAGTTTGAGAGCCGTTCATCAGATGCCATTGTTTTCCTTGATGATCATGTTCTCCAGTATGTGCGTTTGCAATAAATGGAGTGATAGCAAATAGTATGCTCACCAAAAAGGTTCTGATATTTTTTTTCATAAATAAATAATAATAGTTCGATAAATTTAATTTTTTTTAATTGATAGGAGCACTTATTTTTTTTAATTGTTCTATTTACTTTTTCAATAAGTAAATTGAAATTTGGGCCATAATCTGAAATTTTAGAAAAGGATTATGTAATTATTAAATAACAGAATAGTGTATTCTTTAACCTTGAAGACTCAATCGCCTCAATGAGGAAGAAGGATTTTGTAAATAAAAATGTGCTATTCTGAAAGTTTCAATTGCTTTAGTGCACAGGGTATTTTAGCGTTTAAACTCAAAAAAAAACCCTCCGATTGGAGGGTTTTAGTTACATAAAATTGAATTATAAAATTATGCAATTCTTACATTTAGTGCGCTAAGTCCCTTTTCTGTAGACTCTGAATCATAAGTAACTTTATCTCCTTCAGAGATATCATCTTTTAAGTTGTTGATGTGCACAAAAATATCTTTTTCTCCTGAATCAGGAGTGATAAAGCCGAAGCCTTTATTTTCATTAAAAAATTTAACTGTTCCGTTATTCATTATATGTTATTTTAAATAAGCTATAAAGGTAGACTAACTAAACATAGAAAGCATTATAAATAGCTTAATGTTTCTTTTTGATTGATTAGAGCCTAAAATCATCAATATAAATTTTGTTTTGTTGAGAAATTAAAATCGTATTCAATGGGATTTTTTATCTGGAAATTTAATAAAAATGGAAACTGAAATTTATGCGATTTACAGATTGACATTAACTTATTTTTTTTGAGTCTTTACTGGGACCCGAATAAAATCAAACTTTAGATTGTTGTTTTTGGAACCTCATTATATCTAGTTAGACTCAAACAGATTGAATTCAAGTTTAATCCAGATTAAGTAAATAATCAACGAATCGATAATAAACTTAACTTTCTTAAATAGGGGCTTTCATTAAAGTTGATCTGGGAGTAAAAGGGAAAAGAAGTTAGCCTACAGCAGTTCAAAAAAAAATTGTAAATTCATTTTAAATAGCCTTTTATGAAAAATTATATTTTTTCAATACTTTTTTCAATTCCTTTAATCACCTATTCTCAAGAGACAATTTCGGTAGTTTACCAAGAATGGGAATTTAAATCTTTTTCTGAAAACAGCCTGTTTATTTCAGAAGAAGCAGGCGTTTGGATCGACAATGTATCTGTTCCTGAAATGACAATTCATCAAGCAGATGATCCCTTGAAAACAGATAAAGTAATGATTATTTGTCCTGGTGGATACCCCAGTAGATAGATGGTCGCAGCTTCTAATTGATTGGATTTTATCCTTATAATATGCAAAAACCTTCTTATTTTATGATCTATAATCAACTTAACGATGCAATTTAAAGTAGTCTCTATTACAATTTTCTTTTCTCTATTTTTTCTTTATTCATGTAATATGGAAACTAAAAATGAGGAACAAAATAGTTTGCCCTCAATTACCAAAGTGAAGTATGGGGAAACTAAAAACAATGAAATTGTTTATCAGTATTCCTTGAAAAACAGTAATGGAATGCTTATTTCAATACTTAATTATGGGGGTATTATAACTTCATGGACAGCAAAAGACAGAAACAATGAATTCGATGATATTGTTTTGGGGTTTGATAATTTTACTGCTTATGAAAATAGCAACCCTTATTTTGGAGCAATTGTGGGACGTTATGCAAATCGTATTGAAAAAGGAGAATTTGAACTCAACGGTAAAAAATATCATTTGCCGATTAATAATGATGCCAATCATTTGCATGGGGGATTAAAGGGTTTTGATAAAGTTATTTGGGAGGTTAAGACCCTGAATAATGATTCAATCGCTGGTCTTGAGTTGAGTTATTTAAGTCGGGATGGGGAAGAAGGATATCCCGGAAATCTCAAAGTTTTGGTAACGTATATTTTAAATAATGATGATGAATTGTCAGTTAGTTATTCAGCTACCACCGATCAACCAACTATTGTCAACCTCAGTCAGCACTCATATTTCAATCTTTCTGGAGATTTTAACAAAGAAATTCTCGATCACGAGATTGTACTCAATGCGGATTCTTTTTTAGCTGTAGATGCCTCTTTGATCCCTACGGGCGAAATTGTAAATGTGAAGGGAACCCCTTTTGATTTTACAAATCCAAAAAAAATAGGCCAAGAGATTGATAGTGACAACCTCCAACTAAAATATGGTTTAGGTTATGATCATTGTTGGGTGATTAACGATCAAAAAACAGATGAAAAATTTATAGCTTCGGCCTATGAGCCTGAATCAGGAAGAAAGCTTGAAATCTATTCAACAGAACCAGCAGTACAGTTTTATACCGGTAATTTTTTGGATGGGAGTTTGGTTAGTAAAAAGGGTGGTTTTTACAAATACAGAACAGGTTTTTGTTTGGAAACACAGCATTATCCTAATGCACCAAATGAACCTACTTTCCCTTCAACGGTTCTTAATCCAAATGAAGTTTATCAATCAAAGACAATCTATAAATTATCACTAATCAATTAATTATTATGTTCAAGCAAACGTTATTTCTCTGTCTCGCAGTTTTTCTAATTCAATGTCAAAAAAATAAGCCTATTGAAAAATCAGCTCGATGGTCTGAAGAAAAAGCATGGGAGTGGCATCAAACAAACGGTTGGATGGCAGGTACAAATTTTAATCCTAGTACTTCAATTAATCAGTTGGAGTTTTTTCAGGAGGAAACCTTTGACATGGAGACTATTGACCGAGAGTTGGGTTGGTCTGCCGAATTGGGTATGAAATTACATCGTGTATATATTCATAACCTTTTATGGGATCAAGATTCCCTTGGATTTTTAAGTCGGTTAGAGAGCTATTTGGAAACCTCGAATAAATACAATATCAAAACCATGATTGTTTTATTGGATGATGTTTGGAATCCAGAACCTAAATTAGGGAAACAACCTGATCCTATTCCATTTGTTCATAATTCAGGTTGGGTTCAGGCACCTGGAGCAGCAATATTAGGAGATAGTTTGAGGCACAAAGAACTCAAAAATTATATCAAAGGAGTGGTGCGTCATTTTGCTAAAGATGATCGGATCATTGCATGGGATCTTTACAATGAACCAGATAATGTCGCTAATCAACCTGGTTTGAAAGAATTTGAAATAAAAGACAAAGCCATCTATACTTTTTCTTTATTGAAAAAAGTAGTGGGATGGGTCAGAGAAGTGAACCCTTCTCAGCCAGTAACAATGGGCTTATGGAAAGGAAGTGATTGGGGTGAAATGGATAAACTAAGACCTCTAGAAAGATTTATGGTGAAAAATTCTGATGTGATTTCTTTTCATAGTTATGATGGTCCTGAGGCTACACTAGAAAAAATTGAAGCACTTAAAATCTATAATAGACCAATAATATGCAGCGAATATTTAGCGAGAACTAATGGGAGTACATTTGAATCAATTTTACCAATTCTAAAAGAAAATGAAGTTCACGCGATTAACTGGGGGTTTGTTTCAGGTAAAACCAATACAATTTTTCCTTGGTCATCCTGGACTGAAAAGATGGATTCAATTCCAAAGATTTGGCATCACGACATATACCGAACAGATAAAACACCCTTTTCTGAAAATGAAATTTCGTTTTTAAAAGCTACTTTAAAATAATTGCATCTAATTCCTTTTTTGGGGAATAGTATGAAGTTTGATTGGCTCTTTAATTTCACTTGTATGAAACAATTTTATCCATAGTATTGTTTGTGTATTTGTATGATCAAAAACTCATGGTAGTTTAAATAAATCTTCTACTTTACAATTCAGAGTTCTTGCCATTTTAAGTGCCAATACAGTAGACGGGACATAGACTCCATTTTCAATTGCATTTATACTCTTTCTTGAAACTTCGGCTTTTATTGATAATTCTTGTTGTGTTAATCCAGCATTTTTTCTGAAGAGATTTAAATTATTTAGGAGTTTCTTATGGTTATTTCCCATTATTATTTTTTTTCAAATTCCTCTACAGCATTGCTAAGTTCTTTTCCAGTATTAGGGTATAGATATCCAGCAATTAAAGTTCCAATACCAATAAATGCAACCAATGCACCAACTCCTTCCAATATTTTCCCAATAACTAAATAACCTAATAAATACAGCCCAACTCCAACAAATATTGTAATTACACCATTTCTTCTATAATCTAGTGGCTCTTTTTTTCTTTCTTCAAATATTTTTAACAGCTCTTCTACTTTGGATGGGTCATCTAAGTTTTTGGAGATCTCTAAAACAGTTTCTCTCTTTCCCTTGGCATCTTTGTAGAGCCAGATAAATACAGCTATTGGAATTATGATTCCAGTTAGCATCCCGAAAATGGGTATAATAATGTTTTGATCCATAATATCTATTTTTTAATAAATGTAACGCAAAGGTAACATCTTACTGAATGATACGCAAACGTTACATTGAAATATTTTCTTGTTGCTTAAAATCAAAGTTTCTTTACGATTTATGATAATCAAGATGAATTAATTCATTTCTATGTGATCCTTTTTTAAAGAATTTTCAAGACTTAAATAGTAGTTTTCTAGAATATTGGAATTTCAAATTCCAATATTGCTCTTTCATTCCTAACGCAAAAAGAGGGGATGTGATTTGGTATTTATTTGTGTTTTATTGAACTGTAAACTGTCCCATCATACCCATATCTTCATGCTCTAAAATATGACAATGGTACATATAGGGGTCATCATCATCAGCTTCCAGTTCAAAACGTACTAATATTTCTGCTTCATCATTTACTTTCACAACATCTTTCCAACCCCGTTCGTGAAGAGGAACTGCATTACCGTCCATTGACAAAATTTGAAAGGAAGTACCGTGAAGATGAAAAGGGTGCTTTCCATCAAAGGAACTAATTACCCAACGTTCCAGGATATTTTTTTGGACCCTTTCATTAATAACCTTCATATTCATAGCAAATCCATTTATACCCATCATACCTCCTTCAACACCATCCATATTGAACCTAAATTCACGTATATTTTCTGCCTGAGAAGCATCATAGGGTGTTATGGAATTGAGTTGTGTCGGTAATTCCCCCTGTGAAGAAATACTTTCATCGGGTCTAAATTCAATTATTTCAAAAGATTCACTTTGTCTTCTGTTATTGGATATAGCCATGAATTTAATTGAAGATGAATTCGAGAAATTGACCATAATTTCAAACCGTTCGCCAGGCCAAACTTCAAGATTCTTTACCGTCACTGGTCGGTCTAAAAACCCTCCTTCAGTAGCAATTACCTGAAAATTTCTATTGTCTTCAAAATTGAAATTATAGAATCTTGCATTACTAGCATTCAAAACTCGAAACCGAACCCAACCAATAGGGACTTTTTTGAAAGCGTTTGGTGTACCATTAACCAAAATGGTGTTTCCAAGATATCCAACTCTATGATCTGATGTATAGGTCATTTTTCCATCAACAAATAATCTGTCCTGAACAATAAGTGGGATGTCATTTAATCCATATTCATCAGGCAATCCAAGGGACAGAGATTTTTCGTCTTCAACAATCATCATACCGGCTAGACCTTTATATACTTGCTCAGCATTTGATCCCATTAAATGAGGATGATACCAATTTGTACTTGCTTCTTGATTGATATTTAAAACATCAACCCTGGATTTTCCTGAAGCTATGGGCTGGTGCGGACCTCCATCAACATTTCCCGGCACATGTAAACCATGTTTGTGGATAGTTGAGGGCTCACCTATAGTATTTTTTGTTGTTAATGTAATGACTTGATTTTTATAGACCCTTAGGGTAGGTCCTAAAAAATGACCATTATATCCAAAAGTGTCACTAAAAGTACCTTCAAAAAATTCTGTTTGTCCAGCTTGCATGACAAGTTCGATGGCATCTTCATTACCTTCCATTTCAATAATTTCAGGAATTAGTAGTTCGGATTTTTCTCCTCCGATATTTGAAATTTCAATGAGATCCTCATCGATATCACAGGATAAAATAAAGAAACTAACAACTGATAAAAAAGTGGGGAAATAGAATTTCATTATTGTTGTAAACATAAGAAATAAAATTAATTTATTTCCTCTTTGAAAGAGGAATAAAAAGGCATGGGATTTCGAAAAAGGCTTCTCTATAGAAACATTGGGATTCGTATAAGTTATGTAACTTTATGTTTACTAATTTGATTTATGAAAAAGCCTTTTTTTAAATATCTAATAGAATTTATTGTTGTTTTTTTAGGAGTTACCATTTCATTTTCACTTCAAGAATTTTCTAAAGACAAGGAAAATATGGAAAGAGAAAAGGAAGGATTAGAAAGAGTTTTTAATGATCTTAAACTTGATGAAACTATTTTTGAGTTGACGCTGAAAACAAATCAGAAACAAATAAATGCTTCAAAGAAAATTTTACAGAGAGAGATTAACAATGATATTTATAATCTTACCATACCCTATTTTGGAACTTTTTTAAATGATACTGCAGTTAAATCATTAATTGCCACTGGCCTCATAGAGGGATATGAAAATCAGGATTTAATAACAGATGTGTTGAAATATTACAGAAATGATTACGATTTTATCATTGATCAAAGCGAAGCAGATGAAAAATTAATGTTTGAAAGATTAGGATATGTATTAGAAACATTTCAAATAGATTCTGTTTTGCAAAATAAAAGAACAGAATTTGGTCCAATTGATATGCCCTATTTTTCCATTTCAGAACAGGTATTGAGTCAATTAAGAGATGATGAAATATACAGAGGACATCTTAACAATCTGATCTACATCAAAATCTCATATAATAATTTTGTTAAAGGCACTTTGGAAAAAAATAAGCATCTACAAAAACTGATTCTTGAAGAACTTAATTCTTTTTTTTAAATCAATGGATCTAACACAATTTTTTTTGTTTCACTGGGGTGATTGATTAGCTGCGACTAAGTTTTCCGTAAAGTTATAGGGGTCTTCGCCATAGGAATATTTTTATTGTAGTTAGATTATTTCGTATATTAACGATTATCATTCATGAAATATTGAAAAATCTGTTATTTTCTTTCCATTCAATCTCACTTATTTTTATAGTGTTGGCTTACAGTTGTTCTGATGAATTACAGGATGAAGAACTCAAAGAATTTAATCTGTATACATTGAGTGTTTCCGCTTCTGAAGGAGGTTCAGTTTCGCCAAAAGCTTCTGGAACTTATAAAGAAGGATCCACCATAACAATTTCAGCAACGCCTGATGAGGGATATAGGTTTGAAAGATGGGAGGGGAGTGATAATGATGATTTAGCTAACGGTTGTTGGTCACGACCAGGTAATTGCCGTGCATCTATTACCATGAATTCAGACAGAGATGTTCAAGTTTTTTTTCAAATTCAGACTGATTAAGGTTTCAAAAATAGTCAAACGGAATCTTTTTGCAATCGGATTTCTGATTACTTCCATATAAAAAGTTTCTCTTAGGGAAGGATCTTTATATTAAAAAGGAAAGGGGATTTGATGTGTAATATTATCATTGATAATCTAATCTTTGGCTCTAAAAAAAGCATGTTACTTAATCAATAATCGCTTGATAAACTTGAGTTCGGAGTTTACCGTGATCATCAATATTTTGAGCAGGAATTAATTGTGTAAAATAGACAACGATCAATTCCTCATTTGGGTCAACCCAATAAGTAGAGTGATATGCACCACCCCATCCATATTCTCCAAGTGAACCCATTTGTCCTCGAATACCGAGATCTGTATTAATGGAAAATCCAAGTCCAAAACCTGTTCCTTCTGACCAAGGAAAAGAAATAGACCCCAAATGGTCAGTCGTCATTAATTCAATGCTTTTACGGGACAAAATTCTTTTTCCATCAAAAGTTCCTCCATTTAGCATCATTTGCAAAAATTGAGCATAATCTTTTGCCGTACTTAAAAATCCTGCCCCTCCTGAATAACTCTTTTTTGGTCCATTTACATATGCCCCCTGGCTAACCATTGTTCCTTTATCTGGAGCCCTTTTAATCCCCTCTTTAGTGGACGAGTAAACTGTTGCCAAACGATCTGTTTTTTCTTTAGGTAAATAAAAATGAGTGTCTACCATTTTTAAAGGATCTAAAATTCGATTTTTAAGAAAAGAGGCTAAACTTTCTCCTGAAACAATTTCAATCACAGCCCCCAATATATCTGTGCTATAACCATAGACAAATTGTTCTCCAGGTTGGGAATCATTGGGTAAATTAGCCATTCTCTTTACGGTTTCTATGATTGGTTCATCACGATCTGCGAAATACCATCCTTGAATTTCAGCTTCTGCCCACAAATCACTTGCGATACCCTGTCCATATCCAATACCTGATGTATGGGTCAAAAGATCTCTAAGGGTAATCTCACGTTTTGATTCAACAATTTTATAATTCCCATCATCACCAGAAACCGCAACCTTAGATTCTTTAAACTCAGGTATAAATTTTGAAAGTGGATCAGAGATCAAGAGTTTTCCTTCTTCCTGTAAAATCATAATACCCACACTAACAATTGCTTTTGTCTGAGAGGCAATTCTGAAAATTGCATCCTTCCTCATCATTCTATTATTTTCTAGGTCACTTTTCCCTACAGCATTGTAATAAATAATTTTGTTTTTTCGGGCAACTAATGCCACTGCACCCGACATTTTATCTTGATCAACATATTCTTGCATAACACTTGTTAGTTGATTGATTCGATCTGATGAAACACCTACTTCCTCTGGAGATACTCTCTCTAATTCTTGAGCAATGAGAGGGAATGAAAACGTAAACAATAATAGGGTAAATAATGAGGAGATCTTTTTCATTTAAAATAATTTAGCAATTAGTTTTAAAGTTAATTAATTTTAATAAATAAGAAAATTACTGACCCAAGAGGAGGATTTTTCTTTTGTACCACTGGATACAATACAAACTCCTTCTTACCTTCTAAAATTTTTGCATTGAGCTAAGATTTTCTTTTAGTGATTTAAGAAAACGTTTTTTCTATTAAAATAGACGGGAGAGGATTTTATCTGTAATCCATTCTTTATATGTATCTTAGAGATATTATTAACCATAAATCAATCAAAATGCAAAAAATAATTGTATCACTTTTTGTACTAAGCTTAATTAGTTGTCAACCACCAAAAGAACAAAAACCAGAACCAAATATGGAGTTTGGAGGTTGGAGTGGAATCTCAGATGATCATAGTAAAGAGTCTTTAATGGCAAGAGAATTTAACGAATACTATGTCACAAACACGTTTCAAAAAGGAGCCAGCATGATTTCTGATGAAGCTGATGAGTTCTTTTTCAATAATGATCAGGTATCTAAACAAGGATGGTTAGACGGAGCTTCTGCTCATCATAATTTTTTTGATAACATTTCAAATGATAAAGTACAGCCATATAATTTAACTACCACACGTTATGATAATGGTCAAGTTTGGACAAGTTGTTGGTTTGTATGGACAGGAACAGGAAAATATACCGGTACAGAAGCTCAAATGTTAGTTCATTATAGTTTTCGTTGGAAGGGCGATAAGATTGTTGCAGCCTATCACTTTTTTGATCCAACTCCCATTAATAATGAAATTGCAGCAGCATCTGAAAATTAATTATGATAACCCTCCCAAGTGGAGGGTTTTTCTTTTACACCAATGGACACAATCCAAATCCCTTCTAATTAATTGATATCATTGCCTTAAGCTAAGATTCCTGTGTTGTGGTTTTAGGGGGGAGTTGTTTGGGGGAAGTTTGTAGTGT
>JAFMMH010000074.1 GCA_017851655.1 Flavobacteriaceae bacterium | reverse complement strand
AGTTTGGAAGAAATTTTCGAAAACAAAGAGCAGATAGAAGTTTCTAGATTTTACGAGCGTTTACCAAAACCTCATGCTATGGCTATCGAGGAATGGTTGAACGATAAAATTTATCATCGCCACACGGACGAACCTAAAAATTAAGAAATGGGTTTGTTGAGCGGCAAGAAAATTTTACTCGGAATTTCGGGAGGAATTGCTGCTTACAAAATTCCTTTATTAGTCCGACAATTGATTCAGCAAGGTGCAGAGGTTAAAGTTGTGATGACACCTTCCGCTAAAGAATTTGTGACTCCGTTAACCCTTTCTACACTTTCAAAAAACCCAGTCCTTTCTTCGTTTACAGCGACCGATCAGGACAACCCTACTTGGAATGATCATGTAGCGTTAGGTCTATGGGCCGACTTGATGCTAATTGCACCTGCTACCTCTAACACAATTTCTTCAATGGTTCAGGGAAGGTGTAATAATTTACTTTTAGCAGTTTATTTATCAGCAAAATGTCCAGTATTTGTTGTTCCTGCAATGGATTTGGACATGTATTCCCATCCTTCAAATCAAAAAAACTTAGACGCTTTAAAGACCTATGGAAATAAGGTACTTCCAGTTGGAGATGGATTTTTAGCAAGTGGTTTAGAGGGCAAAGGAAGGATGTTAGAACCCAATGAGATTGTTGCCTTTGTTGTTAATTTCTTTAATCCCGAGTTACCACTAAAAGAAAAAAAAGTGCTTATTACTGCTGGGCCAACCCATGAAGCAATAGATCCAGTGCGTTTTATTGGAAATCATGCATCAGGAAAAATGGGTTTTGCTTTAGCTGAAATCGCTGCTCAACTCGGTGCGGAAGTTTTCTTAATTTCCGGACCAACTAATGAAAAAACAAAGCATCCTTCGATTAAATTGGAAAAGGTTGTTAGTGCAGACGAAATGTTTAATCAAGTAAAAAAATACTACGATACTGTTGACATAGCTATAGCGGCTGCTGCAGTAGCAGATTTTAAACCTTTAAATAGAGCGTCTCAAAAGATAAAAAAGCAAAAGGGTTTGGACACAATTCGATTAACTCCAACACAGGATATTTTGGCTTTTATGGGTGCTTCAAAAAAGAAACAGTACCTTCTTGGATTTGCGTTAGAAACTGAAAATGAAATCGAAAACGCAAAAGATAAATTAAACAAAAAAAACCTTGATGGCATTGTTTTAAACTCTCTTCGTGATGAAAATGCTGGGTTTGCCGTTTCTACAAATAAAATTACTTATATTCATTCTGATATGAGTATCAACGAATTTCCACTACAGTCTAAACTAGCATGCGCCCAAAATATTTTTGAACAAATCTTATCATTATGAAACATCTTGTTCTTATTTTTCTTTTTCTTGTTTCTTTAATTCCCCTAAAAGCCCAGGAACTTAATGCCCAGGTTATTGTTAATTCAGATTTAGTGAATCAAACGAACCAACAAATTTTCAAAACATTAGAGCGGTCGTTAAATGAATTTATGAATACTCAGGTTTGGACCAATCAAGAACTTTTAAAGCAAGAAAAAATAACATGTTCGTTTGTGTTTAATTTAACTGGTTATTCTAACGATCAATTCGAAGCAACCCTTCAAGTTCAATCAGAGCGTCCAGTTTTTGATTCAAATTACGACACTCCTATTTTTAATTTTTTAGATCGAGATATAGTTTTTAGCTATCAAGAATTTCAGCCAATATTTTTCAATCAATCCAGTTTTGAATCTAACCTGGTATCTCTTTTAAGTTTCTATGCCTACGTTATTATTGGCTTGGATGCAGACACTTTTCAAATAAATGGAGGGTCAAATTTTTATGAGCAAGCTCTTCAAATTGTGAGTTTGGCTCAGGTTACTTCCAGAAAAGGATGGAAACCCTCAGATGGAATCCGAAATCGTTTCTGGCTCATAGATAGTCTTCGGTCAAACACCTTTAGAGAATATAGACAAGCCCTCTATCGTTATCACAGAGAAGGTTTGGATCAAATGACTAGCAAGCCCTTAGAGGGTAAAGAAGCTTTAATGGAAGCCATTCAAATGCTTGACCCATTATTCCGAAGGCGACCCAATGCTTTTTTATTGCAAGTATTTTTCGATGCTAAAGTGGAAGAGATTGTGAACTTATTTTCCGAAGGTCCAGAGGTAGATTTTAAAGCTACCGAAACAGTGTTGAAAAGAATTGCTCCCTTTTTTGGTTCTAGATGGAAACAAATTAAAGCGTGAATTTTTTAATATGTCTATCTTTATTTAGTGAAATAATATTAAGAACGAAGCCGTGTTAACCAATCTTAAAATAAAGAATTTTGCGCTAATTGAGGCATTGGAAGCTTCTTTCACTTCTGGTATGACTTGTATCACAGGAGAAACAGGGGCTGGAAAGTCTATTCTTTTGGGAGGATTGTCATTAGTTTTGGGTAAACGCGCTGATCTTTCATCACTTTTAGATCCTTCTCAAAAGTGTATTGTAGAGGCTTCGTTTAGTATTCATCAATACGGACTAGCACCCTTGTTTGAACTTTTGGATTTAGATTATGATGATGAGACCGTCCTACGTAGAGAAATTTTGCCCCAAGGAAAATCTCGTGCTTTTGTAAACGATACACCAGTAACACTTTCTGTTTTGGAACAGATCAGTTTACATTTAATCGATATCCATTCGCAAAACGATACTTCAACGCTTTTGGAGAATGAGTATCAGTTTCAAGTGCTTGATGTATTAGCTAAAAATAAAGAAACACTAAAGGATTATCAAAATACCCGAATAGAATATAAGGGGGTGCAAAAGGAATTTCTTGACCTCAAGCGAGATTCCGAAAACGCAAAAGCATCATATGAACTTGATGATTTTTTATACCAAGAGCTTTTGAAATTAAATTTAAAAGACGGGCTTCAAGAAGATTTAGAGGGAAAACACAATGCCCTTGTTCATATTGATTTTTTACAATCCAATCTAGCAGAAGGTATCCAGTTGATGGAAAACGAATCTATTGGCCTTATAGATCAGTTGTTAAAACTCAGAAGTTTAGCATATAGCTTGGCTCAAAAGTCAACTCAATTTAGTCCTTTGCATGAAAGATTCAGTGCCCTTTTCACGGAAGCTGAAGATCTTTTAGGTGAGTGTAAAGTCCAATATGAAAATTTAGAAGCCAATCCAGAAGAACTAGAAAAAGTTCAATTTCAAATAGATCAGTTAAACGGGGTATTTCAAAAACATAAAGCAAATTCGATTACAGATCTGCTTAAAATTCAAGCACAGTTGGGGGTGCGATTAGAGAAGTCTTTAAATATGGAATCTGAACTGAAGGCTTTACAAGTTAAAGAGCAAAAGCTAGAGAAATTATTAATAGATTTAGCTTCAAAATTGACTAAAACGAGAAAGTCAGCCGTTGCTACCCTTGAAAATGAACTAAGTAATATTGTTTCTCAAATGGGAATGTCAGAGGCACTTTTTAAAATAGAACTTAAGACTTCAGATACTTTTCTAAATAATGGAAAAGATCAATTGAATTTTCTATTTAAATCTAATAAAGGCAGTGATTTTAAACCATTAAAAAAAGTTGCTTCTGGTGGAGAATTATCTCGAATTATGCTGGCAGTTAAATCAATCTTGTCGAGCTACATTAAACTACCAACCTTAATTTTTGACGAAATTGACACCGGTGTTTCGGGTAAAATATCTGATGCTATTGCGGAAGTGATGGTAACCATGGGAAAAAAACTTCAAGTAATCAACATAACCCACCTTCCCCAAGTTGCTGCTAAAGGTGATTATCACTTTAAAGTTTTAAAAGAGGAGGTTAACAACAAAACAGTTACCAGATTAAGTCCTTTGAATCAGGAGGCCCGAATTGAAGAAATTGCAATGATGCTCTCGGGGAATAAAGTTACACCTACTGCAATTGCTCACGCCAAACAATTAATGAATTAAATGTATCTTTGAAACTTAAAAGTATCACATGTCACATAAAATTTTAGAAGGAAAAAAAGGAATTATTTTTGGAGCACTAGATGACCAATCTATTGCATGGAAAACTGCTGAATCTGTTGCAGATGCAGGAGGAAGTTTTGTACTTACAAATGCGCCAGTAGCTCTCAGAATGGGAACTATAAATACCCTTGCAGAAAAAACAGGATCTCATGTTATTGCTGCTGATGCCACAAGTATGGAGGATTTAAGCCAACTCATAGATCAAGCACAAGAAAAATTAGGTGGAAAATTAGATTTTGTCTTGCATTCAATTGGAATGTCTGTAAACGTAAGAAAAGGAAAACATTATACTGATCTAAACCATGATTGGATGACGAAAGGATGGGATGTTTCTGCTGTTTCTTTTCATAAATTAATGCAATCCCTTTACAAAAAAGATGCAATGAACCCATGGGGAAGTATAGTGGCGCTCTCCTATGTTGCAGCGCAACGAACGTTCCCTAACTACAACGATATGGCGGATAATAAAGCCTATTTGGAATCTATTGCACGAAGTTTTGGATACTTCTTCGGAAAAGATAAAAAAGTTCGTGTAAATACCATTTCTCAATCTCCCACGCTAACTACTGCAGGAAAAGGGGTAGCTGGTCTGGATGGATTCTTAAATTATGCAGAAAAAATGTCACCACTAGGCAATGCCACTGCTAAAGAATGTGCTGATTATACCGTTTCATTATTTTCTGACTACACACGAAAAGTTACACTTCAAAACCTATATCATGATGGAGGTTTTTCAAATGTGGGAGTTAGCCAAGAAATTATTGATGAACTTAGTCCTAATAAATAGCCAGCGAACGAGGATGTATTGAAATGTCAAAAGAGAAAAGTATTGCAACAGTAATCAAAAAGCTTCCTGATAGGCGTAGATTTCGTTTTTTTCTTTTGTTTGTTTTAATTTCTTTTACTTTTTGGGTCACGACCAAATTATCAAAAGAATATAAGGTAGCCCAGGCGTTTTCTGTAGTCTTGAAAGACATTCCTCCTGGGATTATAGTAGATACTGTCTCAGAACCGATTTTTTTGACACTTGAAGCGAGTGGGATAGAGATTCTATGGTATCGTTTGTTTAAAAACCAATTAGAACTTTCTTTGGATGACATTAAATTTAGTAATACCTCTATAGATCTAGCTCTTAATGATCAGTACATAAGTATCCAACAACAATTATTAGGGAGTAGTAAATTGATTCAAATTAGTCCTTCGATTTATTCAATTCAATACAGTCGATTGGGGTCAAAACGGATTCCAATTCTTCCCCATACAGAAATTTCACTTCGACCAGGATATTTGGGTAAAGAGGATTTAAAAGTAATCCCAGACAGTATTTTAGTCCACGGTTCACAGGATATTCTCGATACTTTATCTGCGATTCCAACATTTCTTTTTCGTTCATCAGATGTTTACCAGTCAGTTAATGAAGAAATTAATTTAATGCCATTAAAAGGGCTACAATATGAGTTGGAGCAGGTACGATTGGATTGGACTTTACTCCGTTATTCAGAGAAACAACTTGAAATTCAAATTGAAATCCAAAACCTACCTCAAGGAGTAAAGGTTAAATTATTCCCTCCTATGGCTAAAATTCGTGCTACGCTTCCCTTAGCAAACCTCAATGCCACTCAAGCCTCTGATTTTTCTATTATTGTAGATTATAATGAAATTTTAGGAGGTCAAACAGAATCCTTAGAACTCAAAATGCTCAGGACAGCTCCTTCAGTTAAGAAAGTAATTTGGGAACCCAAGAGAGTGAATTATTTGATAAGAAAATGAAAATAATAGGTCTTACAGGTGGAATTGGCAGTGGAAAATCAACTTTTTTAAAGTGGTTTGAATCCAAAGGAATTCCTTGTTTTGATTCGGACAAGGTGGGGAGAGTATTACTTGAAAAAGAATTAAAAGAAAAGATAATAGATCGATTTGGACCTTCTCTATATTCAAAGGGTTCTCTTGATAGATCTAAGCTAGCAAGCTATGTTTTTCATGATGCTAAGGCATTGAAAGACCTTAATAAGATAGTTCATCCTGCCGTACAAAAGGCATTTTTGAAATTTAAAGAAGCCAATCGAAAATCCCCAATTCTGATCAAAGAAGCAGCCATTCTTTTTGAATCTGGAGGCTATAAAGACTGCGATCTCGTTATTCTAGTCTGTGCACCGAAAGAATTACGTATCCAAAGAGTAATGCATAGAGATGCAGTAAGTCGGGAAGCTGTAATCGCTAGAATGGAGAATCAATGGGATGATGAAAAGAAAAAAGCTTTGGCAGATTTTGTCATAGAGAATGTCGAGACTGAAACTGCTGAAAAACATTTGGAAGTATTGTTTGAACTCCTTTTAAGTAAGGAAAAGCATTAACAAAGTATTGGCATTTTTTTTGATCAAAAACACTGAAATTTGTAATCACTATTAAATGCCGAATAAAGATCTTAAATTGTAGGAATTAAATCCCATGAAAAAAACAATATTTATCTTGTTAGTAAGCTTTATGATTGTTTCCATCCTCGGAATAGTCGCGCTACAAGGATATTGGATCTATTCTGCTTGGGAAGATAAGGAAGAAGAATTTTCGCTTGCGGTGCAACAGTCACTACAATTAGCAGCAGATGAAATACAAGAACGTGAATTATCTGATTACATTCAGGCTTATGAAAGTCTAATAGACTCTCTTGAAACTCCTGACAATGCTAGCTTTGCGAATGTCTTTTTGTTTTTAGATGAAGACAAGTCCAACGACTTAATTTCATACTATGCCTATGGTATTTTAGAAGAAGACTATAAAATAACACCTTATTTGGATCCAAAGATAGGGGATACGATTGATATGTTCACAGACGTGAAACAAGTCAAAAACACTACGATTATTAATAAGAATGATGTTTTTGATCGTGAAAACAATATCGCCAGTTCAATTGAGAAAATCAAAACAATTGAGAGAATGAATGTAGCGAATCAGCGGATAAGAAATACTTTTAAAGATTATACGACCAATACCCCCATTCATAAGCGTCTAAATGTCCGAGAGCTTGATTTTGTTTTGAAACGCTATTTTGACTCTAAAAAGATTATTACTCCCTACGAATTTGGGATCTATGACGACGGGTTAGCAACTAAAATTAAATCTAATAATTATACTGAAGAACAGAAGGGATTCCGCTATATGACTCCTATTTTTATGGATCAAAACGGTTTAGGCCGCTATGAATTGGTTGTTTCTTTTCCTGAAAAAGATAAATATGTTTTCTCTTCAATTCTAGGAGTGGGAGGACTGACACTCTTTTTAACACTATTCATAGTTTTAGTATCTTCTAGTGCATTGTATCAAATTATTCAGCAAAAGAAAATTTCAGAGATAAAAACGGACTTTATAAACAACATGTCTCATGAATTTAAAACCCCAATAGCTACAATTAACTTGGCTTTGGATGCTATTTCAAATCCCAAATCTATGAGTGCCCCCGATAAAATTGAGCGCTATGTAAAAATGATAAGAGAAGAAAATAGCAGAATGCTGACTCAGGTTGAAAATGTTCTAAGAATTTCTCAATTAGAACGAAGTAACGATCCAATCAAAAAAGCAAATGTTGATCTTCATCTAATTATTGAAGAAGCTATAAGTCACATCCAGCTTATTCTTGCAGACAAAAATGGGAAGGTGAACAAACAATTGAATGCAAAAGAGTTTATTGTATTTGGGAATAAAAATCAC
>JAFMMH010000073.1 GCA_017851655.1 Flavobacteriaceae bacterium | reverse complement strand
CTAGTAAAATCATGATACCAAGCCATAAATGTCTTTTTTGATATTGAACAGGGAAGAAAAAGGGTTCCATCAAAATAGTTAATATAGGATATGTAAATAGAGACAACATTCCTATGGCGACATTACTCCATTGGAGTGCAAAAAAATAGGCAATCCAGTGACCAGCCATCAAGATTCCACTGAAGACTACCGTGCCCCCATTTTTTTTAAAGTCGATATTAAATGATTTTTTTTTAAAAAGCACATATCCACCTAGTAAAATAAAAGCGATTATTGATCGTGACCAGATCGTTAGCGGAGGTGGTAAGTTAATATAACGCCCCAAAACACCCGAGGTACTGATAAAGAGCATTGCAATATTTAAAATGATAAAATGTTGAAGATGTGTTTTTTGCATAGTAATCCGATCCAGATATGAAATAAAAATAGTGCGCTACAGATGAATGAAGATAGTTTTTTTGTCTTTGATTTAAACCATCAGCAAGTGAATTTGGTTATTTTGGGCAATAAATATTCAAAAAAAATGTGGAAGTGTTTGTTTTTTTAAAAAGCAATGCTACATTTGTGACGATTTATACGGAATGAAAAACAATTTCTCTTACTACAATGCTTTCTATTACTTCTATACAGAAGCTAACAGGACTTTATAGTAAGATTATTATATCATAAACACTAAAGAGTCCTGATTTATCGGGACTTTTTTTTTGAGTACAATGGAAAAACAAAAAATAGCTATTCAGGGGAATAAAGGGTCATTTCATCACGTTGTCGTGGGGGAGTATTTTTCCGAAGGTTATACTTTGGTAATTTGTGAAACCTTTGATGAAACAGTCAATGCATTATTAAATGGTTCTGCAGATCAAGCGGTAATGGCTATTGAAAATTCTATTGCGGGATCCATTATCCCAAACTATGCACTGATTGATCGTAATGAGCTTCAGATTGTAGGGGAGTATAGTTTAAGTATTCATCACCAACTAATGGGACTGCCTGGTCAATCTATCAGTGACATTAAAGAGGTGCATTCTCATCCTATGGCGCTACTCCAATGTAAAGACTTCTTTCACCAATATCCTCATATTCGATTGGTTGAAGCAGAAGATACGGCTGATGAAGCTCGACGAATTTCTGAATTACAGCTCAAAGGAATAGGTGCCATTGCAAGTCAACAAGCTGCTGATTTATACGGGATGGAAGTTTTTGCCTCTTCGATACAAACAATTAAAAATAACGTTACTCGATTTGTGATTATTCAAAGTAAAGGGATCTTGATTCCAAAAGAACAAATCAATAAAGCGGCGTTGAAATTTATTCTAGATCATCAGCGAGGAAGCCTAGCTGCTGTATTGAATGTGATGAGTGATTGTCAGCTAAATTTGACAAAAATTCAATCACTTCCCGTCATAGAAACTCCTGGAAAGTACGCCTTTTTTGTAGACGTCACTTTTGATGATTTTACCCATTATGAAAAAGCAAGAAAACTGATTGAGATCATGGCATCTGAATTTAAAATATTAGGCGAATACGCTCAGCACCAAAGATGAAAACAACTGCTAAACGTTTAGAAAGTGTCCAAGAATACTACTTCTCTAGAAAATTGAGAGAGGTTGGGCAGATGATTCAAGCCGGTCATCCAATTATAAATATGGGAATAGGCAGTCCTGATATAGCGCCTCATCCCAACGTGGTACTTGCCTTACAAAAAGCATTGGAGCATCCAAAAGCACACATGTATCAAAGTTACCAAGGGCTCCCAGAATTAAGAGAAGCGATTGCAACTTTTTATCGAAACTATTACCAAGTTAGTTTAAATCCTGATTCGGAAATTCTTCCACTGATGGGTTCCAAGGAAGGGATTATGCATATCTCCCTTGCCTTTTTAAATCCAGGGGATGAAGTATTGATTCCCAATCCTGGTTACCCAACCTATGAGTCGGTTAGTCGTTTGGCAGAAGCATCTCCAATTTTTTATGACCTGAAAGAGACTAATCAGTGGCAACCAGAATTTGAAGCTCTAGAGGCATTGGATACTCGTAGGATAAAAATTATGTGGTTAAATTATCCCCATATGCCAACTGGCACTCCTATCAATATTGAAACTTTTGATCGATTAATTGCATGGGCAAAGGAACGTGAAATCCTTTTGATTAATGACAACCCTTATAGTTTTGTATTAACAGAAAAACCTCAGAGTATTTTATCTCGTCCCGGAGGAAAGGATGTTGCGATAGAGCTCAATTCATTGAGTAAGTCATTTAATATGGCGGGCTGGAGAGTGGGCATGCTTACTGGAAAAGGCGACACAATTCAAGCGATACTCAAGGTAAAAAGCAATATGGATTCAGGAATGTTTTATGGAATCCAGCAGGGAGCAATTGCAGCCTTAAAAATGACTCCAGATTGGTTTGAAGGATTAAATGCTATTTATCGAAAAAGAAGAAATTTAGTTGAAATTTTAGCTTCGAAATTAGGAGCTACTACTGACCCTAGTAGCGTTGGTCTTTTTGTTTGGGCAAAATTACCGTCCAACGCTCCTAACGCAGAGGAATTTATTGATCAAATTCTTAAAGAAAAGCATATTTTCATTACACCTGGAACTATTTTTGGGAGTAATGGTGCAGGATATATCCGTTTTTCATTGTGTGTTCCCGAAGCGACGATAGAGGAAGCTATAAATCGAATAGACGCATGAAAATAGGAATCATTGGTTTAGGATTAATAGGAGGATCATTTGCTTTGGCTGCTAAAAAACACGCTTTAGATGTAGATCTTTACGGTGAAGACAAAAATGAAGAGCATCTTAATACTGCACTAGAACTTGGAATTGTCCAACATACTCTAGCTCCAAAAATGTATGCTCAGATGGATGTCATTTTACTTGGAATCCCTGTTGATGCTGCTTCAGCTTGTGTTATAGAATTGCTGGATGCTATGAATGATAACGCATTGCTTTTTGATGTAGGTTCTACCAAAGCCTCAATTTGTGAAAAGGTTGCATTACACCCAAAACGGAATCAATTTTTGGCAACGCATCCTATTGCAGGTACAGAATTTTCAGGACCTAGTGCTGCTTTTGCAGAATTGTTTGTTAATCAAACTCAAATTTTATGTGAAACTCACAAAACACGTCCTGATTTATTAGAATGGGCAATGCAATTCTTTCGCTCCTTACAAATGCAAATTGAAGAAATGGATCCTCATGCCCATGATCAGCATATCGCATATGTTTCTCATTTGTCGCATATTTCCTCATTTATGTTAGGGAAAACAGTAATGGAAAAGGAAGAAGATGAACGCGCTATATTCGGAATGGCAGGAAGTGGATTTGCATCTACAGTCCGATTGGCTAAAAGTTCTCCTGAAATGTGGGCGCCTATTTTTAGACAGAACAAAAAAAATATATTAGACGTCCTGCAAGAATATATCTCCAATTTGGAGCAGTTTAAAATCCTTTTAGAAAATGGGGATTGGGAGCAAATGCGTTTACAGATGAAAAAAATTAATGCAATTCAAATTATTTTGGAAGGCATACCCGAACGAAATAACAATAAAAACTAAAACGAACAAATACTTGATATAATGGAAAATAAAAAAGAAATGCGCCAATGGTTAGATAATTTTGGATTAGATCACCCTTTGGTGATTGGTGGTCCCTGTAGCGCTGAAACAGAAGAGCAAGTTTTAAAAATAGCTCATGAACTTAAGGATACAGATGTTACTGTTTATCGTGCTGGAATATGGAAACCCAGAACGCGCCCTGGAATGTTTGAAGGTGTTGGAGCCATTGGTTTAGGTTGGCTGAAAAAAGTTAAGGAAGAAACAGGTTTACTCACAGCTACTGAGGTTGCGAACAAAGATCATGTTAAATTGGCATTAGATTACGATGTTGATATTCTTTGGATAGGAGCCCGCTCCACAGTGAGTCCTTTTATCATGCAAGAAATTGCAGATGCTCTAGAGGGGACAGATAAAATTGTCTTAGTTAAAAACCCCGTAAATCCAGATTTAGCACTTTGGCTAGGTGGGGTTGAGCGCTTGTATACCGCGAATATCAAAAAGTTAGGATTAATTCACCGTGGTTTTTCTACTTATGAAAAGACTAAATATCGAAATATTCCTGAATGGCAGATCGCCATTGAAGTAAAAAATAAGTTTCCAGACCTACCAATGATCTGTGATCCATCTCATATCGCAGGTCGTCGTGATTTAATTTTTGATGTATCGCAAGCAGCTTTAGATTTGAATTTTGATGGTTTGATGATAGAAACTCATTGGGATCCTGATAATGCGTGGAGTGATGCTGCTCAGCAGGTTACTCCTTCTAGATTAGTGGAAATTATGCGTGATCTTAAAGTAAGAAAGCAGACTACAAATGAGGAGGCATACTTACATTCACTGACTAATTTGAGAGCGCAAATAGATATTTTGGATCAGACTTTGTTGGATACTATGGGAAAAAGAATGAAGGTCGCAATGGAAATCGGGACTTTAAAGAAAACTAATAATGTCGCTGTACTTCAGAACAAAAGATGGAATGAAATTCTGGGGAAAATGATTTTAGAAGGCCAAGACCGCCAACTATCAGAAGAATTTATTTTGAAAGTATTTAAGGCAATTCATCAGGAGTCTATCAATAAACAGGAAAAAATTCTAAATGCATAAGAAAATTAGTAAATTCATAATCTCAATCTTAGACTTATGAATTTATTATACTTAATGCGTCAATCTCGGGAAAAATTAAAACCCCATTGGATTATCGCTGTTCTTGTGTGTTTTATCTATGCAATTGCAGTTGGTGTCCCAACTGAATTGAATGCTTATGGAGAGTTCCTTTCGTATTTACTTGCAGGACCTCTTCAGTTGGGGATGAGTGTTTATTTTTTAAACATCCTAAATGAACGTCCAGCATCAATAGAAAATCTTTTAGAGGGGTTCAAACCCCTTTTAAAGGTTCTTTTGGTTTATTTGGTCATTTCAATTGGAACATTTTTAGGAATTATCCTTTTAATTATTCCTGGAATAATTGTGTCTTTGGGATTGTCCATGAGCTTTTATATACTTTTTGAAAACCCAGATCTGACAATCGAAGAAGTCCTTAAAGAAAGCTGGAATCTTACCAATGGTTATAAAATGGAATTGTTCTTTTTACATATCCGATTTATTCCATGGTATTTATTGGGTTTACTTTGTTTTTTCGTTGGAATATTTGTGGTAATGCCTTGGCATCAACTTACGATAACGATGTATTACAGTTATTTAAAAGAACAAAAAGCAATCAACTGACTCTTTTATTTTTTGGATTTTGATAAGGGATTTTTTCTAAAATATGAGAAATAGCCTGTAGTCTTGCGGTTGATTTTTTATTGGCATCAATTATATGCCAAGGTGCTATTTCAGTATTTGTTGCTTCAAACATTTTCTTTTTATACTTTGTGTAATCATCCCATAATAACTGAGCTTTTTCATCTAATGGTGTAATTTTCCAACGCTTTAAAGGATTTTTTTTAATTTCTTCAAACCTACTTTCTTGTTCTGGTTTTGAGATGGAGAAATACAATTTAACAAGGTGCGTATTTGATTGGATCAGCATGTTTTCAAAATCGTTTACTTGCGACATAAAAACATCGTATTCTTTTTTAGTACAAAAATTATTTACAGGTTCGACTACGGCTCTGTTGTACCAGCTTCGATCAAAAAAAACGATTTCACCCGGTTTGGGTAAGCGATTGATGTAGCGTTGAAAAAACCACTGCTTGCGTTCGTCTTTGGTAGGGACGTTTAAAGCAAAAATCCTATAGTGTCTCGGATTTATGTGTTCCGTAATTCTGCGGATAGCACCTGTTTTTCCTGCGGCATCTCTTCCCTCAAAAAGCACTACGATTTTTTGATTTTGTTCTATTACCCAATTATGAAGCTTTATTAGCTCTTGCTGTTTTTCTTTTAAGGTAGTGAGGTAGTTTAATTCCTCTAACGTTTTTCGTGGGTTAACTTTCTTGTTCTTTAGTAATGTATATAAGCCAAGCGGGGAGTTAAGTAGTAGTAGTTCTTTGTCTGTAAATTGGTTTGAGGGCTTCATATTTTAAATTTAAATATCAATTTGAACTGCGGACCTATGGTATCTCAAAATGACATTAGGGTCTGGTAGCAGTGTAATTTTAGACTCCCCTTTTCCGCTATAATCAAATTGAGAAAGAACGTAGCGCATACTTTCGAGTCTGGCTTCTTTTTTGTCGTTTGTTTTTACAATCATCCAAGGGCTAAAATTAGTATGTGTTTTACTAAACATTTCTTCTTTGTAACGGGTATATCTGTCCCAAAGTTCTTGTCCTTTCAAGTCTACAGGACTGAACTTCCAAAATTTTAGTGCGTTTTTAAGTCGGGAATCAAAGCGTTTTTTTTGTTCTTCTTTTGAAATGGAAAACCAAAATTTAATGATTTTTAGATTGTCTTCATAGAGTAAATGTTCAAATTCAGGAACTTGTGCCATGTATTTTTGGTATTGTTCTTTGGTACAGAAGCCCATAACAGGTTCTACAACGGCTCGATTATACCAACTTCGATCAAAGAAAACAATTTCTCCAGGATTGGGTAATTCTTTGATATAACGTCTAAAATACCATTGCCCTTGTTCTATATCGGTTGGTTTTGAAAGCGCTACAACTCTTGAGGTTCTTGGATTTAAATGTTCTTTAAAACGTTTAATGGATCCACCTTTTCCTGCGGCGTCTCTACCTTCAAAAATAATCGCAACACGCATTTTTTTGTGAGCAATCCATTTCTGAAAATTCACAAATTCAGATTGTAATTTGCTCAACTCTATTTCATATTTAATTTTTTTTAACGCTTTATTTATAGGGATACCGTTCTCCTGAGCTATCCTGACTAGGTCAGCTCTTTTTTGGATTTTTGAAAAATGCTCTTCGGTTAACTTCATGGTTTTTTGGGCTTTGTAAAATATGATATGCGTGGGCTTACTTAAGATTACACTCTTCTTATAAAGTCATTTTTAATGACCTTGTAGAGGGCTATTTAAGCAATTTGTATTTTAGGAAATTTGAATTGTAGGCACATAGACTTTGGGTATTCTTCACATAAATATAAAATATATTTAATAGGTGAGGAGTAATGACCTATTAAAAATACTCATTTTTTTTTCTTATTTCAGTGCTTCGGCAATCCGACTTACAGCAGTACGGATATTTTCTTCAGAGGCAGCATAAGAAATTCGAATACAATTGTCATTCCCAAAGGCTTCACCAGTTACTGTAGCCACATGAGCCTCTTCAAGTAAGAAGAACGCAAAGTCTGAAGCATTATCGATTTTTTTTCCTTTTACTGTTTTACCGAAGTAATAAGAAATATCAGGAAAAACATAAAAAGCTCCTTGGGGCTGATTCATTTTAAAGCCAGAAATTTCACTGAGTAATTCAATAATGATTTCTCGACGCGATGCAAATTCATCAACCATATATTGGATGGCACTTACAGGGGCAGAGACTGCGGCTATTGTAGCTCTCTGAGCAATACAGTTAGCGCCACTAGTAATCTGACCTTGCATTTTATTACAAGCTTTGGCTATCCAATCTGGTGCTCCGATGTAACCAATTCTCCAACCTGTCATTGCAAAGGCTTTTGCAACACCATTTACAGTAATTGTTCTGTCGTATAATTCTGGAATTGCTGCGATGCTGAAATGAGGGGTACCGTAGTTTATGTGCTCATATATTTCAT
>JAFMMH010000015.1 GCA_017851655.1 Flavobacteriaceae bacterium | reverse complement strand
ATTCCTCCTTTTTGCCCCAAATCTTACCATGAACTTAACCTACTTATGTTCAGGTTTTGTAAATGTATTCCGATCATTTATCGTTGAACTATTTTGTCGTTTAAAGGTCCTTTTATAAGACTAAATGTTAGAGATTGAATTGTAGTTAACAGAAAATATGGAAAAATTATTCAGCTTTTAAGGCTCAAAAAAACTTGACAAAAAATGTGGCATGCATTGATAATCATGATGAAACAATAGTTCTTATATAGCTACAAATACTATCGGAGTGATATTGTAATAAAATAGAAAAAGCTTAATAGGCTCTTTTATTATTTTTTTCTACAAAGTTGACAAATGCCTTATTCACCACCCTAAAGCCACCTGGTGTCGGATAATCTCCAGTAAAATACCAATCCCCTAAATTCTTTGGGCAAGCATTGTGCAATCCCTCTACAGTTTGGAAAATGATTTCAACCTCGGCTTTAATCATATCATTCTTGAGAAGTATTGCAATTTTATCTGAAATTTGTTCATTCGTGTAGGGTGCATAAATTTCCTTCACATAATTTGGAGGTGCTGGATCTGCATCTTGAATACTTTTCTTACAGTTGTTATATACAGCTTGAATTACCTCATCATGTGTGCCGTCATCTGAATGTAATGCTAAGGCAGCTCTAAAAGCAATAAACTCTTCCAGCTTTGCCATATCGATTCCGTAGCAATCAGGATAACGGATTTGAGGAGCACTAGAAACAACGACAATTTTTTTAGGGCCTAAACGGTCTAACATCCGAAGAATACTCTTTTTTAAAGTTGTTCCTCGTACAATACTATCATCAATAATAACAAGATTATCAGAAGACTTCACAACCCCGTATGTGATATCATAGACATGAGCAACTAAATCATCTCGGTCACTATCTTCAGTAATAAAGGTTCTTAATTTCGCATCTTTAATGGCAATTTTTTCAATTCTCGGTTTAAGCTCCAAGAGCTTAGATAAGGATTCATTATTTGGCTTTTCTGACTTAAACAATTCTTCCCGAAGTGTTTTTCTAACATGATCTTGAACTGCACCTATCAATCCATAAAAAGATGTTTCAGCAGTATTAGGTATGAAAGAAAAAACAGTATTTTCTAAATCCCCAGAAATCGCTTTATGAACCAAAGGGAAAAGGGCTTTTCCAAGATCTTTTCGCTCTTGGTATATTTCGGCATCCCCTCCTCGGGAAAAATAAATCCGTTCGAAAGAACAGGCTTTTTTTGTTTGTGGCTCAAGAATTTTTTGAATTGAGGTTCCGCCCACTTTTTTTGTAATTAATGCATGCCCCGGCTCTAACTCCTCTACTTGATCATAAGCTACATTAAAGACCGTTTGGATTACTGGACGCTCTGAGGCTACTACAACAATTTCATCATCAGAATAATAATAAACGGGGCGAATTCCAACAGGATCTCTCAAAACAAATGAATCTCCATGACCAAACAAGCCTGCCATAGCGTAACCTCCATCCCAATTTTTAGATGCTTTTCGAAGTATTTTAGAAATCTTGAGTCTTTCTGCAATTAGAGGTGAAGCTTCCTTTTTGGTATAACCTTTCTTTCTTAAGTTTTTGTATATTTTCGCTACAGCATCGTCTAAAAAATGACCGATTTTCTCCATCACTGTAACCGTATCTGCTTTTTCTTTTGGATGCTGGCCGAGATCTACCAAATTATCAAACAACTCATTAACGTTGGTCAAATTAAAATTTCCGGCTACGATTAAATTTCTATGCATCCAATTATTTTGTCTCAAAAAAGGATGGACACTTTCTATGTTGTTTTTTCCAAAGGTGCCATAGCGTACATGACCCAGCATCAATTCTCCTATATAAGGCACTTTATTTTTTAGAGCAACTGTATCGGAAGATATCTCAGGATCAAGCTCAATTTGTTTTTGAATCCGAGAATTAATGATTTTAAAAATCTTTTGTATTGGTTGTTGATCCGCAGATCGAACTCTACTGATATATCGTTGTCCAGGAGTCATGTCAAATTTAATGCTAGCAAAACCTGCACCATCTTGACCACGATTATGCTGCTTCTCCATCAACAAATACATTTTATTGATTCCATAAAAGGCACTACCGTATTTTTCTTTGTAAAAAGCCAAAGGCTTTTTTAATTGTAATAGGGCAATTCCACATTCGTGCTTAATTGCATCACTCATCGGACCATTATGTTAATTCAATTTCAAATTCCGTTAATCTTTTAAAAGTCTGTATTCTTTCGGATAATTCCTTAAAACTCATTTTTTCTAATGCCTTCGTTCCAAACTCTTGAACCGTAAATGAGGCAAGAGCTGAGCCTATTATTACTGCAGTTTTCATATCCTCAAAAGAAACTTTTCCACGCTGAGAAAGATACGCTATAAAACCTCCAATAAAACTGTCTCCTGCTCCTGTTGGATCAAAAACCTCTTCCAAAGGAAGTCCAGGTGCACAAAAGATTTTATTTTCATGGAATAATAATGCCCCATGCTCCCCCTTTTTGATAATGACATATTTAGGACCCATATCTTGAATCACTTTTGCTGCTTCTACCAAAGAATGTTTTTCTGTAAGCTGCCTTGCCTCTTCATCATTAATTGAGATCACATCTACTTTACCTATCAGTTCATCTAATTTGTCTCTGTAGCTTTCTATCCAAAAATTCATGGTGTCCATGATAACCAATTCAGGCTTTTGTGTCATTTGACTGAGAACATCCAATTGAATACTTGGGTCTAAGTTTCCTAGCATAACGAAACTTGCATCTTTATATTTTTGTGGAACTTTAGGCTTAAATTTTGTCAATACATTTAACTGGGTTTCCAAAGAGGTCCGAGTGTTCAAATCGTTGTGATATTTTCCACTCCAGAAAAATGTTTTTTCGCCTTCAATACACTCCACACCTTCCAAATCTAATTTTTTGCTTTTTAGAAGGTCCAAATATTCCGATTCAAAATCAGATCCAATAATTGATATTAATCCGCAATCTGTCCTAAAATGTGATGCTGCAAGGCCTATATAAGTAGCACAACCTCCTAATATTTTTCCGGTTTTCCCGAAAGGGGTTTCAATAGCATCGTAGGCCATTGTCCCTAGAACCAAAAGTTTGTTATTCATATTACAAAAGTAAAAAACTCTACTTGCGTTTGGCGATTATACCAAAGATTTATTTTTCTAAAGTATTATTAGGTGAATCATTTTGTTTGAGATTGTTCTATTTTTTCGAAAGCAGTATCTGGGATAAGATTTTTTCCTTTAGCTGCATTTACGGCCAAAACATCACATCGTTCGTTTTGAGGATGCTGATTGTGTCCTTTAATCCATTGGAAATGTACTTTGTGTTTTCGGTATACTATTAAAAACCGTTTCCACAAATCACTGTTTTTTTTGTCTTTATAGTTTGTTTTTTCCCACTTGAAAACCCATTTTTTTTCTACAGCATCTACAACATATTTCGAATCGGAATACACCACAACTTCCATGGATTCTTTTTTCAGTTTCTCGAGACCAACAATCACTGCGAGTAGCTCCATCCTATTGTTCGTAGTTCTGAGAAATCCTTGGGAAAATTCCTTCTTATAAGACTTTCCTACCCAATCTAAAATCAATCCATATCCCCCAGGGCCTGGGTTTCCAAGTGATGAACCGTCTGTATAGAGGTATACAGAATTAGCCTTCATTTTCAGACTTCCTTAATAGTTTAGAAATCACTGGAGCAAAATAAAGGTGTTCTAATTTATGAACCTTCCCGGCAATCTCTTCTGGACTATCTTCTTGATCCAAAGAAACTTCTTCTTGGAAAATAATACCTCCTTGATCATATTCATTGTTTACATAATGAATAGTAATGCCCGTTTTAGACTCTTTGTTTTCTTTTACGGCTTTATGGACATTCATTCCGTACATGCCCTTGCCTCCATAGCTGGGTAAAAGTGCTGGGTGAATATTTATTATTTTTTGGGGAAAAGAAGCCGTCCACTCACTACCTATTTTCCAAAGAAAACCGGCAAGGATAATTAAATCAGGATTTAACGAAATAATCTCTCCCAATAAAGTTCCATCAATAAAACTTTTCTTGTCAAAGACCTTTACATTGATTCCAAAAGGTTCCATTCTTTGAATAACTCCTGCTTTAGGATTGTTCGAATATACTGCAGCTATTGACACTAATTTATCTTGTTCAAAAAAGTGACAAATTTGCTCCACATTTGATCCGTTCCCTGAAGCAAATAAAATTATTCTTTTAGTCATGAATGTGGAGTTAATCCTCAGTAAATATAATACTTTCAGATACTATTGAATAATATATGCTGGAATTTTCAAGTAATATTCAAACTCAATATATCATATTCATTTAAAGTTTTATATTTTTGTACCTTATAAATCAATCTAAATTAGATCATGTCAGATATTTCCTCAAGAGTAAAAGCCATTATAGTTGACAAACTTGGTGTTGACGAAAACGAAGTTGTAGCTGAAGCAAGCTTCACTAACGACTTAGGAGCAGACTCATTAGATACCGTGGAATTGATCATGGAATTCGAAAAGGAATTTGATATTCAAATTCCAGATGACCAAGCAGAGAATATTGCTACGGTTGGCCAAGCTATACAATTTATAGAACAAGCAGACTAATTAAAAATAATGGAACCAAGACGTGTAGTAGTTACCGGATTGGGAGCCCTTACACCAATAGGTAATACCCTCTCCGACTATTGGGAGGGTTTACTTTCTGGTAGTAGCGGTGCTGGTCCCATAACTTATTTTGACCCTGCTCTATTCAAAACTCAATTTGCTTGTGAGCTCAAAAATTTTGATCCTTTAGACCATTTTGATCGAAAAGAAGCTCGAAAATACGACCGCTTTGCACAATACGCCATGGTTTCTGTTGCAGAGGCCATTGAAGATGCAAAGCTTCCACTTGAAAAAATTGATAAAGATCGCATTGGAGTAATCTGGGGTGCAGGAATTGGAGGATTGGAAACCTTCCAAAATGAAGTACTCAATTTTGCAGCCTCAAACGAAAACCCAAGATTCAATCCTTTCTTTATACCCAAAATGATTGCGGATATTGCACCAGGTCTTATTTCCATAAAATATGGATTTCGTGGGCCAAACTTCGCAACAGTTTCTGCTTGTGCATCAGCATCTAATGCAATGATTGATGCCCTAAACTATATTCGTTTGGGTTATGCAGATGTCATGGTGACTGGCGGTTCTGAAGCCGCAGTTACCAAAGCTGGAATAGGAGGATTTAATGCCATGCACGCACTTTCCAAACGAAATGATGATCCCAAGACAGCATCAAGGCCTTTTGATAAAGACCGGGATGGTTTTGTTCTTGGAGAAGGCGCAGGTGCTTTGATTTTGGAGTCCTATGAACATGCTGTAAAGCGCGGGGCTACAATTTATGCTGAATTGGCTGGCGGAGGACTTTCTGCAGATGCACACCATATGACAGCACCACATCCTGAAGGACTGGGTGCTATAAAGGTGATGGAGAACTGTCTTAGGGATGCTCATCTGAAACCTGAAGATGTAGATATTATCAACATGCATGGGACCTCAACACCTTTAGGGGATATTGCAGAATCCAATGCCGTTGTTTCTGTCTTCAAGGAACATACCTTTACCATGAATATCAATTCAACTAAATCCATGACTGGTCATTTGCTAGGAGCAGCAGGAGCTGTTGAAGCTATAGCTTCCATCATGGCAATAAAACACAGTATTGTACCACCTACTATCAATCATCAAACCTCCGATGAAGAAATAGACTCTAAGATAAATTTCACTTTTGGCAAACCACAAAAAAGAATAGTGAATGTTGCACTTTCGAACACCTTTGGTTTTGGTGGACATAATGCTTGTGTTTTGTTCAAAAAAATGACATAACTTAGAATTGTGAAGATTTTAGATTACATAAGAAATTCCCGAATGGAAGCATCAGGGAATTTTTTTATGGAACTCCGAAAGAAACTTAAAATCAAAACTTCTCGTCCAAACCTCTATAAAGAAGCTTTTACCCACAGTTCAGTCAATTTAAAAAAAAGTTCCGGAGAACCAATAAACTTTGAGCGTTTAGAGTTTTTAGGAGATGCAATTCTGAACTCAATTATAGCTGAACTTTTATACCATAAATACCCATCAGCTAAAGAGGGTTCTCTCACAAAATTACGCGCCAAAATTGTCAGTCGTTCAAAGCTCAACCAAATTGGAAAGGATATGGGGCTTTCCAGTTTTGCAGAGATTTCTAATCACAATAAAAATTTCGGGGATGATATTCATGGAAACTTAATGGAATCGTTAATTGGAGCTATTTTTATAGACAAAGGATATCTCCATACGAAAGAATATGTTTCCCAAAACATTATACTTCCGTTTATAGATATGGAAAGCCTAGACACTTTAATTCTGAGTCATAAAGCATTGCTGATAGAATGGGGGCAGAAAAATAAAAAATCGATAGAATTTAAAACCTATCAAGAACAGGGGCTTGATCCGCTATTCAACTATTCTTCTATAATTCTTTACGACAAAAAACAAATTGCAAAAGCAAAGGAAACTTCAAAAAAGAAAGCTGAAGAGAAAGCTTCCAAAATAGCAGTTAGAGCATTGAAGATCAATACAAAATATTCTCAAAAATGACTCAGAAAATTTATCATTTAGCATATGAGGAAGAAGATATTCAGGATCATGTTCTTGCTTTGCATAGCAATTTAGAAGCTTATCAAATTGCCTTTTTTCTTAACCAGAACGCATCGGCGAAATTCAAGAGAATAAACGATATCGCCATGGAGGATAAGGACGCTTTATTCTTGATGTATGAATGGGAAAATCCGTTGTTGGATATTAATACTACTCTTTTTTCGAATAAATCTATATCTGAGAAAGAACAACTAGACACAAATAATAACACATTATTTAACCTCCCTTTAAGAAATGAAGTATCTTTATTTCCTAAATTTAAACAGGTTGATTTTTTTATAAAATCAAAAGATTTGGAAACGCTGAAACTGCTTTTCAAGCCACTGAATTCCTGGAAATCAACTTCCATGATTTACAATGTATCAGCAGAAAAAATCAAAAACCGATTGAACTTAATATTTGATTAATGAATCTTATCAAAAAGACTAAAATTGTAGCAACCTTAGGACCTGCTACTGCTTCAGATGAAATTATTGAAAAAATGATTTTAGCCGGAGTAAACGTTTTTCGCATCAACTTTTCTCATGCTGACTATAAGGATGTCAGCGACAGAATCAAAATGATTCGAAGAGTCGATAAAAAATTAAATGTAAATACTGCTATTTTAGGTGATCTTCAAGGGCCAAAATTACGAGTCGGTAAAATTGAAGAAGGTGCTTTTGTAAATCCTGGTGATAAAGTCCTTTTTTCTACCGATACTCCTTTTGAGGGAAATGCTCAAAAAGCCTATATGAACTATCAGAATTTTCCTAAAGATGTCTCACAAGGAGAGCGAATTTTATTGGATGATGGGAAATTGATTTTTGAAGTAACATCAACAAATAAAAAAAATGAAGTTGAAGCGGTTGTAATTCAAGGAGGTGCCTTTAAATCCAACAAAGGAGTCAATCTGCCAAATACTAAAATTTCATTACCCGCTCTAACTGAGAAGGATATAAAGGATGCCAAGTTTATTTTTACTGAAGATATTGACTGGATCGCACTTTCTTTTGTTCGGTTTAGCCAAGATTTAATTGATCTTCAGGACCTAATGAAAAAACATTGTGACAGAACAATTCCTATTATATCAAAAATAGAAAAGCCTGAAGCCATAGAAAACATCGATAAAATAATTGCATATAGTGATGGTTTGATGGTTGCGCGAGGTGATCTTGGTGTTGAAATCCCTGCACAAGAAGTCCCTCTGATTCAAAAAAGATTGGTACTGTTAGCAAAAAAAGCAAGAATCCCTATCATTATCGCTACGCAGATGATGGAAACAATGATTGATAGCCTTACTCCAACAAGAGCAGAGGTCAATGATGTTGCGAACTCCGTTATGGATGGTGCTGACGCTGTGATGCTTTCAGGAGAAACTTCTGTAGGTAAATATCCTGTAGAAGTAATTAATACGATGGCCAACATCTTGACTACAGTAGAGAACTCCGAATTAATTGAAGTTCCTCAGGAACCTCCAACAATTCGAACCAAAAGGTTTATTACAAAATCTATTTGTTATCATGCAGCCCATCTGGCTAATGATATCAACGCAAGAGCCATTTGTACCTTAACCAATAGCGGCTATACTGCTTACCAGATTTCTGCATGGAGACCACAAGCTCATGTATTGGTTTTTACTTCAAATAGACAGATTTTAAATCAGTTGAATTTACTCTGGGGGGTCAAAGCATTTTATTACAGTAACCTAAATAGTACCGATAAAACAGTGGAAGAAATCAATCAAATCGCACTTGAAAAAGGTTATATTGAAAAAGAGGATATGCTTGTAAATCTTACAGCTATGCCAATTGAATCAAAAGGTATGGTCAATACTCTTAGAGTTTCAGTAATTTAAAAAGGAAGGCTTAATTGCAGATTTTTTTCAATTTTTTTTAGCGTAAGTGTCTTCGCTTTTATAGTATTTAGGTTTGATATTGAAATTCCTATAAGCCTTACAGAATTTTCTATTTTAGTCTGGTATAACAAGGCTTTGGCTTGCTCAAAAACCATTTCTTTTGAACTTAAATAAAGAGTACCAGTCTTACTTCTGGTTTGCAATTTAAAATCACTATACTTTAGCTTAAGGGTGATTGTTTTTCCAGCCACTTTACTTTTTTGAAGACGTTTTTCTAGACTTTCAGCCAGCTCTTTTAACTTTTCTTCTAGGAATAATTCACTACTCAGATTCGAGCTAAAAGTTCGTTCAATTCCAATTGATTTTGGAACTCTGTGAGGTTTTACGGGGCTTTCGTGAATCCCTCGGACCACTTGGTAATAAAAAGCTCCTGCTTTTCCAAAATGTTGCTTTAAAAATTCCAACGATTTGGCTTTCAAATCTTTCCCTGTGTAAATACCCTCGTGATACATTTTGAGTTTCGTCTTTTTTCCAACACCATGAAATTTTTTCACATCTAGAAGTTCTAAAAAAGGGAGGACTTCATTTGGAGGAAGTGTTTTTTGTCCATCAGGCTTATTCCAATCACTAGCGATTTTGGCTAAAAATTTATTTATTGAAATCCCTGCTGATGCAGTAAGGCCCGTCTGTTCCTTGATTTTTAAGCGAATTTCTTCTGCGATTATTGTAGCCGATGGATATTCCGATACATCCAAATATGCTTCATCTAAAGAAAGTGGTTCTACCAGAGGGGTATATTCCAAAAAAATAGATTGGACTTTTTTAGAGATTTCTTTGTAACGATCAAATCTAGGTTTTGCAAAAATAAGATGAGGACATAATTCTTGTGCTACTCGTCCATTCATCGCACTTCGAACACCAAATTTTCTAGCTTCATAACTTGCCGCTGCTACAACTCCACGAGGACCTCCTCCTCCAACTGCTAAGGCTTTTCCTTGCCATTCCGGATGATCCATTTGTTCTACAGCAGCAAAAAAAGCATCCATATCGATATGGATTATTTTTCGCCTCTCGTCAAAAATGACTTCTTCAGACATGGACAATGAATAAAATTTTTACTCGTCTTGATAAATTTTAACTGACAAATTTCCTTTACTGTCCATATGAGCGCGATACATTCCTGGAGAATTCATTTCCATTGCAATATTCCCTTGATTGTCGATACCGACAACACCTCCGTCTCCTCCTAATTTTGCAACTTTTTCATGGATAACGATTTTCGCTGCCTCTTGAATTGTCAGCCCCTTGTACTCCATTAAAGCTGAAATATCATATGCTACTACAGAACGAATAAAAAACTCTCCCCATCCTGTAGCTGAAATTGCACAACTTGCGTTATTCGCATAAGTGCCTGCTCCTATGATTGGGGCGTCACCGATTCTATTCCACTTTTTGTTTGTCATTCCGCCAGTGGAGGTTCCTGCTGCAAGGTTACCATTTTTATCTAAAGCTGCACAACCTACAGTTCCATAACGCTGATTTTTCACAAACTGCTGCTCTAACAAAGTAGTTTCTTGTTCTTTATTCTCAGCTTCTTTTACCCTCTTTAAAGCGTTGATCCGTCGGTCTGTATAGAAATATTCTGGTGCTACAATTTCAAGACCTTGTTCAGCAGCAAATTGGTCAGCGCCTTTACCTGAAAGCATCACATGGGGTGAATTTTCCATTACCTTGATTGCTGCAGAAATAGGATGCTTGATCGTTCTTACACCTGAGATAGCACCAGCATCTAAAGTCTCCCCATTCATAAAAGATGCATCTAACTCTATGGTTTCATCTGCAGTTAATACCGCTCCTTTTCCCGCATTGAATAAAGGAGAGTCTTCCATCACATGAATAGTTTTTTCTACTGCTTCTTGACTGCTTCCTCCATTTTCAAGAATTTTATGACCTACTTTAATGGCCTCTGCTAAAACTGAACGATAAGCCGCTTCATTTTCAGCTGTCATGTTTTCGCGTAAAATGGTTCCTGCACCACCGTGAATAACTATTCCAAAAGGTTCAGGTTGTGTTGGTTTGTTTTCTGAACTCGAATCACACCCAATCAATATCAAAATAAAAAAAGGAATACTTAAATATTTGAATCGCATATATGTTTTTTTTAAAGTTAAGTTATTTCTCTCTGAAAATGAAAGAAGTCGTAAAATGTAAGTTGTCATTCCATCATTCCCTAAAATAGAGTAATTTTACAAAAAAAAATTATGTATTCTATCTTAAAATCCGTTCACTCCTACTGGGCTTTTTTCGTACTTATTATCTTAGTCGTAGCTATTTTAAATGCTTTTAGAGGAAAGTCAAGTGGAAAGGAATTTGAAGCTAAAGATCTACGAATCAGTCTTTTTGGTCTTATTTTTTCACATATTCAACTGTTGATAGGGTTAGTGCTTTACTTTGTATCCCCTTGGTTTGATCAGTGGAGTGCTCTAGGCATGGGAGTTATGAAGGATGCCCAAACTAGAATGTACTTGGTAGAGCATCCTATTACCAACATACTCGCTATTGTTGTAATTACCATGGGATGGTCTATGCATAAAAGACAATCCGCTTCCTCCAAAAAGTTTTTGAGAATTGGCTTATTTTATTTAATTGGTCTTATTCTTCTTTTAAGTAGAATTCCATGGGATAGTTGGATTTAATAATTGAAAAAGCCCCGTATTGAACCCTTTTAATTTGTCTTTAATAAAAGCTCCTAAAGCATCGATTGCTGTATTGGGAGGAGGAAGTTGGGCAACTGCATTAGTCAAAATATTTACAGATAGTAAAACATTTGTACACTGGTATATGCGTAATGAACAACAGGCTCATCTTCTTAAAAAAACTCGAAAAAACCCTTCTTATTTATCTAGCGTAAAATTCAGACCTGGAAGAATTTCAGTGAGTACAGATATAAATGAAGTTGTAACAAAATGTGATTGGATCGTTATGGCAATTCCTTCCGCTTTTTTAGGAAGTGAATTAAAAAAAATAAAGGTCAGTTTGACAAATAAAGTGATCGTTTCAGGAGTAAAAGGAATTCTCCCTGAGAGTAAACTTTTAATAGGAGATTACCTTACTCAATATTTTGATCTACCAAGGGAGCAATTTTTGGTGATTTCTGGTCCTTCACATGCAGAAGAGATTGCATTAGAACGTCTTTCCTACCTTACGATTGCTTGTGAAAAAAAAGAGAATGCTGCGTGTTTAAAACAGATGATGCAAACTTCCTATCTCAGAGTGAAACTCTCGGCTGACGTTATTGGTATAGAATATGCTGCAACTTTAAAAAATATTTATGCAATCGCATCTGGTATTGCACATGGTCTTAACTATGGGGATAATTTTCAGAGTGTTTTAATTAGCAACTCTGTACGAGAAATGAAGCATTTCATCAAAAAGCTGAGTCCTCAAAAAAGAAATATCGATGAATCGGCCTATCTTGGAGATTTATTAGTAACGGCTTATTCAGGATTTAGTAGAAATCGTCGTTTTGGAAATATGATTGGCAAAGGTTATTCCATAAAAAGTGCACAAATAGAAATGAATATGATCGCTGAGGGATATTATGCGACAGAATTAATACAGGGAATTACTATATCAAAACAAATAACTACTCCTATAATCAACGCCATTTTCGAAATACTTTATTTAAAAAAAGATCCGAAAAGAAGCTTTGCCCGATTAGTAAATAAACTAGATTAAAGAGTGCCTTTGAATTGTTTTAGAAAACGAACATCGTTCTCAAAAAACAATCGAATATCACTGATTTGATATAACAACATTGCAATGCGCTCTATTCCCATTCCGAAAGCAAAACCTGAATAAATCTCAGGATCAATTCCACAATTCTGAAGTACATTGGGATCTACCATGCCACAACCCATGATTTCTAGCCATCCAGTACCTTTGGTAATTCTATAGTCCGTTTCAGTTTCCAATCCCCAGTAGATATCTACCTCAGCACTCGGCTCAGTGAAAGGGAAATACGAAGGGCGAAGACGAATTTTTGAATTCCCAAATAACGCATTAGTAAAATATTTTAGTGTTTGCTTTAAATCAACAAAGGAAACATCCTTGGCAATATATAGACCTTCAATTTGATGAAAAATACAGTGGGATCTTGCTGAGATGGCTTCATTCCTAAATACTCGCCCCGGAGAAATAGTTCGGATAGGTGGCTGATTTTTTTCCATATAACGCACTTGAACCGATGAAGTATGGGTACGCAATAAAATGTCTGGATCGGTCTGGATAAAGAAGGTGTCTTGCATATCTCTTGCAGGATGATGTTCAGGAAGATTTAATGCAGTAAAGTTGTGCCAGTCGTCTTCGATTTCTGGACCTTCAGAAATTGTAAACCCTATTTGAGAAAAAATATCAATTATACGATTTTTTACTATCGAAAGAGGATGCCTATTCCCCATTTCTACAGGAAAATGTGATCTAGTAGGGTCCTGAATTTTAGGTTCTCCCTTAGATACTTTAAGTTGAGATTGAAGTAAAATTACCTTTTCATTTACTGCCGTTTTAAGGGTGTTTAGTGCTTGTCCAAAGGCTTTTTTTTCCTCATTTGGAACCGCTCTAAAAGCGGCAAATAATTCATTAAGAATTCCCTTTTTTCCAGCATAACTCAGCCTGAAATTTTCAATAGCTTCTATATCGTTTCCTGAAAACGATTCGACTTCTTTTAAATGTTTTTTTACTTCTTCAATCATAATACAAAAATAGGGTAGTTTTAGGAAATGACCCCTTGCTTCACAAAGTAATCTACAATAGCTCCTTTTACTAAGATACTTTGTTCACCTGGTAATAAGTTTGGTAAAGATTCAACCAATTCAAAATGAGGCCAACCTTGTTCATCAATAAAATCAAAACGATAATACCCAAAAGGTTCAAGAATAGTACACAAGCCAATATGAATAAGGTTCACGTTATCCTCCTTTTTGAATGCTTGATGGGGCTTCCCAAATTCTTGCAAACCTATGAGATAAAGAACGCCTTCTACATCTAAATCTTCTCCGTCAGAAAATTTTTGAGAAAGAAGAAAAATTACTTGCTCCCAACGAGATTTCAATTCTTGATCACGAGTATAATTGGCCATATGCAAAGATATTATTTCAAAGTTTTAAATCTTAAAAAAACGGTGTTCTCTTAAAATTTGCTTTAAAAAAATGTACTTTGGAGGTATGAATAGTTTAGATATCGTGATCCTTATTTGCCTGTCATACGGGCTTATTCGTGGATTAATTAAGGGATTTGTGGTCGAAATTGCTGGGGTGATCGCTTTACTTGCAGGGATTTTAGGAGCATTTAAGTTTTCTAATAGCATTGCTGTTTTTATCCAATCCCATATTGAAATTGATCCCAAAATCGTTCAAGTGGTTAGTTTTTTATTACTTTTTATTGTGATTGTATACGGGATCTCCTTATTAGCAAAAATGCTTACCAAAACACTACAAATAATTGCTCTCGGACTTTTAAATCGAATGGCAGGGGGAATCTTTGGAGTTTGTAAATGGGTCGTCATTCTGAGTGCCCTGCTTATTTGTTACCAACAAATTGATAGCATAATAACGATACTACCTGAAAAAGTTATCAGAGAATCTGTAACCTTCAATTATCTTTCAGATATCGCGTCCTTTTTATTTGATTGGGTAAATGATAACAATAGCCTTTTAGACTCGAAATTCATTTGAATTTAGTCGTTTAAGGTTTTTATAATCCCATTTTTAAACCACCCTTCAGAGCCGTTTGCAATGCGGATTTTTTTCCATTCAGCAAGTGAGTCTAACACTTGCACTTTTGTTCCTTCATGAAGTATAAACAATAAATCTCCCTGTTGATTGGGTTCGGACCAAATATCAAGTTGTTGAGAGAATAAAATCGCAAATTGGCTTTGTTCTATCGCTGTGTTTTTTGAAAAACTAATGGCAAGACTTCCTGTAAATACAATTGTGGTCAAAAGAGATAAAAAGAAAAAGTAGCGTTTCAGCAGTGAAGAAAAAATAAACAGATAGGCTAAAAACAGAACTAAAGAGAGCCAAAGTAACCCTAGACTAACTTTGGACCAAGAGTCCAAACTCATAACTCCAAAAACGCGATTCTTAATCTGAGCTATTTGAGATTTGGGCAAAGGTTCTATGGCGTCTATGGTCATGTTTTGAGCAAAAGAACTGTTAACCTTGATGTCCTCATTTTTAGGATCTAGCATCTTTGCTTTTTCAAAATAATAAATACTTTCAGCTACTTGATTCAATCGGTAATAGGCACTACCTAAATTGTAATAAAGTTCAGCACTATGAAGACCCGCTCCCAAAACTTGCTTATACAATTCAACTGCTTCTGTATAATTTGCTTCATTATAGGAAGTATTCCCTTGATTAAATAAAGATTGAGGATTCTCCTGAGCATTCAAAACAAGTATACTCATGACCAAAAAAAAGCTGAAACAAAATCTTTTTTTTCTATATAAATATGATGTCATCTCCTGTCTCATAATTGTCTATCAATCGTTGCCATTACACGACCTGCTCTTTCATAATCCGCTTGGATACTTCCTGCAGATCCTGGAGAGTATCGAGCTAGCTCACAGTTTTCAATTACCTCAATAAAATCTTTTGCCAGCTGCTCCTCTACTTTTTTAGCTAATAAAAGTTCTTCAATTTTTGCTTTGCTAAGTTCCGATGTTTCAATCTTAAGCTTTGCTTTTAGATAATTATGAAGGGCTCTTTCGAGCGCTTCATAAAATTCAATTTGATTGTTAAATGCTTTTTTGGCAGAACTTAAGTATTTCTTTGCTAATCGGCTTGCTAAACGCTGCTTAGCACTAGAAGAATCCTCTGCTTTTTCCAAAACGAATCGTTTAAACAAGTATGCTAGAATAAGAATTAAAAAAGGAATTCCAAGGAGAATCCAAAAATTTAGGCTCATCCAAAATGCTTTTGTTTTTATCGGCATTAGTTTGGTTTCTAATTGAATAAATCTAAAAGAACTCTCTGCTCCTCCAACGGGCATTTTTGAATTCAAGCTCAATGTGTTTTGAGGTTTCGTTCCTGCTGTAGGACCATCAAAAACATCAACCAACAATTCCTGTGATCTTAAGGTCTGATAGCTTTTAGTACTTGGATTAAAATAGGAAAACTGTACAGGAGGTATTGGATATTTCCCTTGATATTGAGGAACAATCGTGTAGAGTTCTTCTACGCTTCCTTGCATTCCGGCTAAACTGGTTTTAATATTTTCAGTACGTTCTGGCTCGTAAACTTCCAACGTATTGGGGACATTAATTCTCGGAAGTGTAAATAAATTTAAATTCCCTTTTCCATTAACTTTTATTTTTGCTTGAAAAGACTCTGAAGCTTTTAACGCATCTTTAGATAAGATCACATCAAAATCAAATTGCCCTACAGCTCCTGAAAAATTTTCGGGTTGCCCTTCAGTAGGTAAAGGCCTAACATTCAAAGTTCTTTTACCCGCAGTAATCGTTTTTTGACCTTGGGTTAGTATCCTTCTTCCAAATAAATCACGCCTATTACTAGGAACGCTAAGGCTAAGGTTTAATGTTAAAGGCTCAAGGATAAGTTTTCCGGATTTTTGTGGATAGAGGACTACTTTTTGCCAAACCACTTCATTATAAGGCTCTCCCTTATAGCTTCCTCGAGGATTTACTTGTGCCCTTCCTATATTTATTTTTGTGCTCCAAAAGTCACCATAACTCGGTGATTCTAATTCTTGTACATCCGTAATTGAAATCGGGTTTCTGAAATATAACTTGTACACTATGGTAATCCCTTCATTTAGGTAAGGTGTAGTGTCTGAAATTTCGGCAACCAATTGAATATTTTCATCTGTGAGATAATCAATATTATTGGGATCATTCGGTTTTTCGACTGCCTCAGTAACCTCAATTTGAATTGGTGTGGTTTTATATTCTTCACCTTGAATCGTAATTGATGCTTGTTCTATTGTAATCTTGCCTTTTTTTTTGGGGGTCAAAAAATAAGTGTACGTTTTAGAGAAGCTACTCACGCCGTTTACCCAAGAACGATTTACTGCTTGCTGTGGGCCACTTACAACTAAAAAATTGGTAAAGCTAGGAGGAATGAAATTGTCTCCATTTTCATTCATCTTAAAATCCACTCGAAGTCTTTCATTGATTCCCAATCTCTTCTTGCTTACTTGAGCATCAAAAGTAATTTGAGCTTGGACACTAAAAGCCACTCCTAAAAACAGTATAAAAAGGAATCGGAATGCTTTAATACTCATCATTTTACCAATCTTTTTTGCCTCGAACAGGTACCCCTTTTACTTTTTTGGCGTTGACTTTATCTTGAACTTTTTTTTCTTGATTATTCATTGCCTCTAATAAGCTTTGAACTTGCTGAGGAGAAAGTTGTCCTTGTTTTGGTTCTTGGTTTTTCTTTTCTTGATCATTGTCTTGTTGATCTTTTTGATCTTTATTCTGATCGCCTTCGTTTTGAGGTTTTCCTTCGTCTTTATTTTCGTCACCTTCATCCCCTTCTTTATTGGGATCCTTTTCGTCTTTATTTTCTTGATCTCCTTCCTGATCATCCTCTTGCTCCTTATCCTCCTCTTCTTCTTTATCTTGCTGGTCTTCTTGATCCTTTTTATCGTCTTGCTCTTGTTCCTCTGGAGGCTTTTCATTATCCAAAAGCTCTTTGGCTAAGGCATAATTGTAGCGTGTCTCATCGTCGGAAGGATTGTTTCTGAGTGCATTTTTATATGCTTCAACAGCTTTTTGATATTCTTTTTTCTTCATAAAGACATTTCCCATATTATGGAATGCTCTATGTTTATCTTCTTTTGAAGATGCAAATTTTTGCGTTTGAAAAAATCGCTGAGAAGCTTCGTCATAATGTTCGTCTAAAAAATGAGCATTCCCTAAATTATAGAGTGCTTCTGGCTTTTCGGGTGCTATCGAAAGGGCTTTGCGATATGACTTTTCTGCCGCAGTATATGCTTCCTTTTCGACCTGAGTATTCCCGTCGTAAATGTGATTAATGACTTTCCCTTCCTGTGCTTTTAAGACAGTAACAACTCCTAAAATAAAAATCCAAAACGTACTATTTTTCATTCGTATTCTCATTAAAAAGATTCATTTTTTGTACCCATTTGGTTTTGGTCTCAAACAAAAATAGGTCCAATAAAAGAAATAGTAAAGCTCCAATTAAAAAAGGTTGAAACCGATCTTTGTAGCTTACAAATTTCTTTGCTTCAAATTCCTTTTTATCTAGGGCTTTCAATTCTTCAGATACAAAATCCAAGACTGCTTGAGTATCATTCCCATCTTGATATTTCCCGTTCGTAGCATCCGCTATTACCTGAAGTACCTCTGCATTGCGTTTGGTGATGACCACTTCACCGTCAAAGTCTTTTTTATAAGACTCTATCACACCATTTTGCTTTAAAGGGATAGGTGCGCCGTTTTCTGTACCCACACCAAAGGTAAAGATTTTGATTCCTAATTCATCAGCTCGTGCAGCAGCATTTGCAGCTTCTTCTGAATGGTCTTCCCCATCCGATATTAAAAAAATAACTCGGTTTGTTTGATCCTCGTCATCAAAAAAAGTGCCAGATAGATCAATAGCATTATCCAAAGCAGTTCCTTGAGAGGAAAGCATATCTGTATTTAAAGCTTGTAAAAACATTTTTGCGGCACCATAGTCTGTGGTAATTGGAAGTTGAGGGATGGCTTGTGCGGCATATGCAATAATCCCTACCCGATCACTCGCCAATTGATTTAAAATAGCGGAAACTAAACGTTTGGACTTCTCAATTCTATTTGGAGCAATGTCCTCAGCCAACATACTCTTGGAAACATCAATTGCGAAAACAATATCGACTCCTTCACGTTTTACTGTTTCGAGTTGTGTTCCAATTTTAGGATTCATCAGTCCCACCACCATTAAAAAGATTGAGAGACTAAAAAAGATGAGTTTAAGAGTCGGTTTAAACTGTGATCGGTTTGGACTCAAATGATTAAGTAAGTCAGGACGCGAAAATCTAGCTTGGAGTTTACGCTTCCATCTTACTACTAAACCAAAAGCAAACCATAACAACGGAAGAAGTCCTAGCAAGTAAATATATTGATATGCGTCTATTTGATACATTTATATAAAGCTTTTAAATAAGGTGTTTCTACCAATCCATTCTAAAGCGAGAAACCCAAGTGCTAATAGAATCAAGATTCTGTATTTTTCTTCGTAATTGTAGTATTTAAATTCTTCAATCTCTGTTTTTTCAAGCTTGTTGATTTCTGCATAAATTTCTTCTAATTTTTTATTATCAGTTGCCCGAAAATATAATCCGCCAGTAGCAGCTGCAATTTCTTTCAATAATTCTTCATCTATTTCCACTTTAGTCATCCCGTATTGAAATTCTCCTGTTGGTAAAATTGCAACTGGTGCCCTTGCTGTACCATTACTCCCCAAGCCAATAGTATATGTTTTTATTCCAAATTCCACGGCAAGTTCAATTGCAATTTTAGGATCTATAAATCCAGAATTATTTACCCCATCTGTCAACAAAATAATCACTTTACTCTTTGCTCTACTATCTTTTAATCTATTCACAGAGGTTGCCAATCCCATTCCAATAGCAGTCCCATCCTCAATGAGGCCTTGGTAAGCTATTTCTCTGAGTGCTCCTTTGACTATAGACTTATCACTTGTTATCGGTGTTTTGGTATAACTTTCCCCAGCATAGACTACCAAACCTATACGATCAGAGAGACGGTCGTCCACAAATGAAGAAGCCACTCGTTTTAGGGCACTCAATCTGTCTGGTTTGAGATCCTGTGCTAACATACTGGAGGATACATCGATGGCCATGATAATATCAATTCCTTTATTCATTTTGGTTCGTGTAGAAATATCAACTGTCTGTGGGCGGGCTATCGCAAGTATAATCAGTCCCATTGATACTATTCTAAAAATAAAAAGAATTGGCCGAAGCTTTGATAAAAAAGATTGTTCTGTTCCGAATCCTGAAAGTGAAGAGATTTTTAAACTGGGCTGTGAATTTTTCCAGGTAAACAAATGCCACGCGATAACCACTGGTATCAAAAGAAACAACCAGAGGTAATATGGATTTGCAAAATAAATTCCTTCAAACATGGGTTAAAGTTCTTTTATTAATTCAAGACTATTGACTATACGCTGTTCAATATCAGCTCCATAGCGATCTTCTTTTTCATACATGAGGGTTACGATAATAGTTCCCTGCTCAAAAGTGAATAAGTATGCACTGAAGTTACAACGTACCCTTTCTTGTTTTTTCTTTTTGGGATAATCTAGTGTCCCATAAATTTTTGCAACAGGAATTTCAGAGGGTAATGTGATTGCATCGTTCTTCATTAAAATATTTACGGCACCTTTTGATTCAAAACTAGATATAATACTATTCACTAGAGCTTGTCCTTTCTCGAGATCAGCTTGTTCTGGGTCTGATGGAGGAGTTTCTGCATCATTAGGATCTGGCTTTGGAAAATCAAACAGAAGATCAATGTAAAATGGACTGTCAAAAGTTCCGAATCGAAATTGTTGAATCAATTGGTCTGATGAACTTATTCGTTCCAATACCTCAGGAGTTTCGATTCCTAGGGGTGGAGTACCATATTGACTTTTTACCCATTGACCGCTTGTAAGAAGTTTTGTTGGGTTTCTAAACAACGTGTCTTTCACAGGATAGTATCCATAAATGAGCATAGATACTACCAAAGCTAAAATAGTTACTAATGCAACTCCCGACACACCCCAAATCCAAAGTTCTTTTCTTCTTTTTTGTTTCAGGTATTCTTGATATGCTTCCTTTTCTTTTAATTCTTCTTCTGTAGGAGCAGGCAAAACCTCTTTAGTTTCAATTACTACCAGTTCTACTACTTTACGGTCTTCATTCGCTGTATATTTCTCAGGTAATGACTTTGCAAACTTGACTAAATCAGCATTTTGTAGGACCGCCCTCAAACTTTTTAAAGTGGATCTATCTAAATCTAAAGTCCCTGCATCCTTTCGTAACTGCAACTTTATCAACAGCTCTTCAGAGGTGCTTTCTAAAGCATCAATCTTAGCCTCTTCTTCTAAATATCTCCGAACAACATCTGTCAATCTCGAATAATACTCTTTAAATTCTTCTTGTTTTTTTAGTGTTTTACCTTCCAGGGCTTTGAGGTCTTCAATTGCACGTTCATAAGGAGGAAGTTCTCTTTCTCGGAGCTCTTTTTTGCGTTTTTGAAACAAATAAGTGTACATAACCCCCAGCAGAAGAAGTCCCGCTACTAAGCCCCATAATATTTTCACAATCAAAGCATCGTAATTTTTTTCAATTCCTGTGAGTGGTTTGATATCAAATAAGGGTTGTTGGATTGTATCTACTACAACTGGATTCACTCGAATAGGAATTAAATCAGCAATCTTTGAAAATCCATTCACTAACACCTGCTGTTGAGGCAAAAAGTAGTTCCCAGAATCGAATTGAATTAATGCGTATTTTTTGGTGTATAAAAAATGAGATTGTGCTCGAAGGGTATCAATCGTGCTCTCCTCTAAAAGCTCAAAAGGAGCAAAAATGGGTTGTTCTGGAAATATTACTTGTGCAGTACTATCTGCTTTAATTTGAAGAATATAATTCAGTTGTTCTCCTATTTTGACGGTTGTAGTATCTACCCCAACTTTCAATTCAGCTTTCTCTTGAGACCAAAGAAAAACACTAATCATTGTGGCCAAAAGGCTCAGGCTATTTCGTCTAATATTATCCACGCGCTTTAAAATATCCTAACAGTTTTTTTACATAACTCTCCTCCACGCTACAGCTAAATTGCCCAGCACCATTCCTTTTAAACAGTTCTTCGAAATTTCCAACATGTGCAGCATATCGAGCTGAATATTTTCTGCGAATTCCCTTAGAAAAGGTATTGATCCATTTCATGCTACCCGTTTCAGCATCAATCATAGGAACCATTCCCAAATTCGGAAGGCTTGTTTCCATGGGATCGTACACCCTTATCCCTGTTAGATCGTGTTTTTTAGCCGCAATTCGGAGGGTTTTTTCATACCCCTTATCCATGAAATCAGACAAAAGAAAAACGATCGCCTTTTTCTTTAAAACACTAGAGAGGAATTCTAAAGCTGCTCCAATTTCAGTCTTTTTACTCAAAGGTTTAAATTCCAAGAGTTCTCTGATGATTCTCAAAATATGAGAACGTCCCTTTTTTGGTGGGATAAACAGTTCAATTTGATCAGAAAACAAAACCAAACCAACTTTATCGTTGTTTTGAAGAGCAGAAAAGGCAAGTGTTGCTGCAATTTCAGTCAATACTTCTTTTTTAAATTGGGATTTTGTTCCAAACCCCTCAGAGCCACTGACATCTACTACCAGCATTAATGTCAATTCTCTCTCTTCTTCAAAAACCTTTACAAAAGGCTCATTATATCTTGCGGTAACATTCCAATCTATGGCACGAACATCATCCCCAAATTGGTATTGTCGAACTTCGCTAAAAGTCATTCCTCGTCCTTTGAAAGTTGAATGATACTCTCCACCAAAGACATGGTCGCTCAAACGGCGTGTCTTGATTTCAATTTTGCGAACTTTCTTTAGTAGCTCTTTTGTATCCATTAGATGCTAAGTAGAATGCTTTAAAACTTAAGTTTAGGGTACTTCTACTTCATTGATTATTTGTGTAATCAGATCCTCAGAAGTTATATTTTCTGCCTCTGCCTCATAGGTTAAGCCGATTCTATGACGTAAAACGTCGAAGATTACAGCTCGAACATCTTCAGGTATCACATAACCTCTGTGTCTCAGAAATGCATGACACTTTGCAGCAGTTGCAAGATTTATACTTCCCCTAGGGGATGCACCAAAACTGATGAGTGGCTTAATTGATTCTAAATTGTAGTTTTCAGGATATCGAGTAGCAAAAATGAGGTTTAAAATATAATTCTCAATTTTCTCGTCCATGTAGACCTCACGAACAGTTTCCTGTGCAGTTAAAATTTGTTTTGTAGTAACTACAGGCTTCACTTTTGGCATTTGACTATTTAAATTGTTTCGAACAATAAGCTGTTCTTCATCTAATTTTGGATAATCAATTACGGTTTTCAGCATAAATCGATCTACCTGAGCCTCAGGCAAAGGATAAGTCCCCTCTTGCTCTACGGGGTTTTGAGTAGCCATCACTAAGAAGGGTGCTTGGAGTTTAAACGTAGTATCTCCAATAGTAACTTGCTTCTCTTGCATGGCTTCAAGTAATGCAGACTGAACTTTAGCTGGGGCTCTGTTAATCTCATCCGCCAAGACAAAATTGGCGAAAATGGGCCCTTTTTTGATAGAAAAATCATTTTCCTTTATGTTGTAAATCATTGTTCCTACAACGTCCGCAGGAAGTAAATCTGGCGTGAATTGAATTCGACTAAAACTCCCTTTAACGGCTTGACTCAAAGTATTAATCGCTAGCGTTTTAGCTAGCCCAGGAACTCCTTCTAATAGGATGTGTCCCTTCCCCAAAAGGCCTATTAAAAGCCGTTCTACCATGTGTTTCTGACCTACAATGACTTTATTCATCTCCATTGTAAGTAAATCTATAAAGGCACTTTCCTTCTCAATCTTATCGTTGATTGCTTTGATATCAATCATTTCGTTCGTACTATGTTCCATAGAAATTATTGCATTTTTTTGGATTGCAAATTTGAAAAATAAAAAATCGTTTCCTTGTTAACAATTGGTTAAAAAATCAAGCCTTTACAAAAGATGATCCCTTGAAATGTTCTTATTTTAGAAGTGAATTTAATGCATTTTGAGTAGAAGAATCCATTTTCAAGAATTATTTCCAAAAGCAATGAGATAACCAACTTGCCAATGAACCAAAATTAAATTGCAAAAAATATAATTAGATTCGTTTTAGAATATAAGAATCTTCGAAGTAAACCCATCAAAAAAACCCTCAGAATGAAAGATAAAATTGTATGCATAACAGGAGCAAGCAGCGGAATAGGTTGGGCTACTGCTAAAGTATTAAGTGAATTAGGTGCTCAACTGATCCTTTGTGGAAGACGGACAAAAAAATTAGAACAATTATCTGACTTACTCAAAGTAAATTGCCAATTACTCAGTTTTGATGTTCGTGATCGAAAAGCTGTATTTGCCGCTTTTGAGAGCCTCCCTGAGGATTGGAAAAAAATAGATATTCTAATCAATAATGCAGGAAATGCTCACGGACTTGACCCCGTTCAAACTGCTAATATCGATGACTGGGATTCTATGATAGATGGGAATGTCAAGGGATTAATGTATGTTACCAAAGCTGTAATTCCACATATGATAAAATCAAAAAAAGGACACATCATCAATCTTGGATCCATAGCAGGCAAAGAAGTATATCCCAATGGAAGTGTTTACTGTAGTAGTAAATTTGCAGTAGATGCCTTCACAAGTGGTCTAAGAATTGACCTCAACCCTTTTGGAATTCGAGTAGGTGCCATTCACCCTGGACTTGTTCAAACTGAGTTCTCTGAAATTCGATTTAAAGGGGATCAAAAACGTGCTTCAAAAGTTTATGAAGGTGCGGAAGCGTTAACTGCTGAAGATGTTGCAGATGCTATAAGTTATATGCTTAATGTTCCTGAAAAAGTGAATGTGGCTGATCTTGTACTCTTACCCACCAGACAAGCAAATGCTTATGTGCTAAATAGAAAAGAATAAGTCTAAACATTTTTTTGGTAAAAAATTTAGCAGTCAATTAAAAATTTAAGTAGTTTGCGTTTTATTTAATTTGATAGACCCAAATCTAACAGCCATGAAAAAAGCCTTTTACGGTTTCCTTTTCCTTTTATTTGCTTTTGCCACTATTGGAATAATCTCGACATTTTTTTTGTCATCCTGTAAAGATATCTCCCCAGACAACAATAAAAGCAAATCCTATTTATCGATAAACGATGAGCTATTTACAATAACTCAAGGTGGGTTAGTAAACCTCGGGTCAGCTTCAGATGAAAGTAAGCATCCAGGTTTTATGCATGTCGTCCTTTTTACCACAGATGGAATAAATTTTTCAGAAGACAATACAGGAGAACTTTTATTGAAGGGAGAGGGAGCCCTTTTAGGCATTGTTGTATTTAATGACACTGAAGGAATACTAGATTCAGGAGATTATTATATCAACCTTCGCCCCCCCTATATGATACATGACATAGGTGTAGGATTTTATTCTTTAGACTTTAAAGAGGAAAATGTAAGTGGACCCTATTTTGAATATGAAGGAGTTGCATTGCTCTCGGGTAAAATGTCAATTAAAAACAATCCTAAAGATAAAGAGGTAATCCTTGAATTGATCAGTGAAGATGGAATTCAAATCACTGCAAATTATTATGGAGAACTCCAAGCTCTTCAATCCAGTGCCAAACCTTCCTATTTTAATTAATTTCAGTTATGGCACATCTTTTTATTCGAAAAACAATCCTAATTAGAAAAGATCAAGCTTCAATTTTTAAAATACTTTATGACTTTCATCAGTGGCCAAAATGGTCTCCTTGGCTGATAGCTGACCCTAAAGCCAATATTCAAATTGAAGCAGATGGCAAATCCTATCGTTGGTTTCTTTTTGATCAAATTCTGTTATCTGAAAACTGGAGGTTTAAAACGAATCCTTTTTTTATAAAAGCAGCTGTTTACAATCCTCCTTTTTTAAGAAATCCTGAAGGTAAATACATAGGGTACCCATACAGGAATAGTGTACAAGGAAAAAAATTATTGGGTTTTTCTGACCATTTCCCAGTGTATGTTCTGATTGGTAAGAAAAGTGTAAAGGAATAAATCATCTTATCTCTTTATTCTTCAGCCACTTCGGGATAGAGAAAATGGTTGTATGGAAAACGTGTGATATGTATGTCACGTACTTCCTTATAGATACGTTTTCGAAACTCTTCTAGGTTTTCTTTGTTTAAAGCAGAGATAAATAATGCTCTCCCATTAGCTTTATGTAGCCAGGTTTTTTCCCATTCATCCAGAGAAAAATGTGCGGGGCCTCTTTGTTCCACCAACTCATCATTATCCCAAGGTTCTGCCACATAAGCATCAATTTTATTAAACACCATCAAAGTGGGCTTATCCAAGCACTTTATCTCTTTCAAGATTTGATTCACCGAATCAATATGTTCTTCAAAATTGGGATGGGAAATATCCACTACATGAAGTAAAAAGTCTGCCTCTTGTACCTCATCTAAAGTACTTTTAAAAGACTCTACAAGTTGGGTGGGCAACTTCCGAATAAATCCAACTGTATCACTCATTAAAAATGGCAAATTGCCAATTACTACTTTTCGGACAGTTGTATCCAAGGTTGCAAAAAGTTTATTTTCGGCAAACACCTTACTTTTTGCGATGACATTCATCAGCGTAGATTTCCCCACATTGGTATAACCTACTAAAGCAACACGAATTAATGCACCTCTATTGCCTCTCTGAGTAGCCATTTGTCTGTCTATGGTAATCAATTTCTTTTTTAGTAGCGAAATCTTGTCACGAACAATTCGTCTATCCGTTTCTATTTCTGTCTCCCCAGGGCCACGCATTCCAATTCCCCCTCGCTGACGTTCCAAATGTGTCCACAATCCTTTAAGGCGCGGGAGTAAATATTCATATTGTGCTAATTCTACTTGCGTTCGTGCGTAACTGGTCTGAGCCCGCTGAGCAAAAATATCAAGAATCAATCCCGTACGATCTAGAATTTTACACTTCAATAATTTTTCAATATTTCCCTGTTGAGCAGGTGTCAGTTCATCATCAAAAATGACAGAGGAAATATCATTTTCTTTAACAAATTCGAGTACTTCTTGTATTTTCCCTGTCCCAATAAATGTCTTGGGATTCGGAGGGTCTATTTTTTGTGTAAACCGAGTCATCACTTCTCCACCAGCAGTGAAGGCTAAAAAAGCCAGCTCATCCAAATACTCTTTAGATTTTTCTGAATCCTGAAAGGAGTTTATAATTCCTACCAAAACTGTTTTCTCAACATCAAGCGATTTTTCCTCTATCATTTAAGGTTTCCATTTTTTTAATTCAAAGTTCTTTCCATCAAAAATACCATAGGTGAAATGAGTAACCCAATCTCCAAGGTTGATGTATTTTGACTTTGTATTCAAATTGATTTCCATCGGAATATGTCGATGCCCAAAAAGAAAAAAATCACGATGCTTTTGTTTGAGTTTCCGTTGGGCATACTGTGCCAACCATTCGTTCTCTTCTCCAAGAAAAACAACATCTTCAGTACCTGAAATCAATTTATTTTTAACAGAGAAATAATGCCCTAATCGCATCCCAATATCAGGGTGCAAAGCACTAAACAATCTTTTCGCAAGGGGGTTAGTAAACAATTTTTTCATTCGTTTGTATCCGATATCGTTGGGTCCCAAACCATCCCCATGACCGATAAAAAACGATGTGTTTTCAATAATAAAATCCTTAGGCTTATGATATACTGGAATTCCCAATTCGGTCTCAAAATAATCTAGCATCCACAAATCGTGATTTCCGACAAAATAATGAACGGGTATTCCTTGATCAACAAAATGTGCTAGCTTACCTAAAATACGAACAAAACCTTTGGGTACTACCTTTTTGTATTCAAACCAAAAATCAAAAAGATCGCCTAATAGAAAAAGAGTTGAAGCATCTTTTTCAATTTCATTCAACCAATTTAAAAAAATCTTTTCGCGAATTTTGCTAGCCTCTAGAGTGGGAGCTCCAAGATGCTGGTCTGATGCAAAATAGATTTTTTTGTTTTTTGGGATTTTCATTTGACTTGTCTATCCTATGGCTTGTTCTAAATCAGCTATTAAATCACGAACATCTTCTATACCAACACTCAAGCGGATTAATGCATCAACTACACCACTTTTTTCACGAATTTCTTTCGGTATAGAAGCATGAGTCATACTCGCTGGATGACCAGCCAAACTTTCTACTCCGCCTAATGACTCAGCTAATGTGAAAAGTTTTAGTTTTTCTACTATTTGTATCGCGGATTCATAATTTGCTCCCTTGGTAACAAAAGACAACATACCCCCAAAATCAGTCATTTGAGATTTGGCTACTTCATGATTGGGATGATCTTCAAATCCCGGCCAATAAACATTTTCAATTTTAGGATGGTTTTTTAGGTAGGCTGCAATCTGAGCTGCATTTTCGCAGTGACGTTGCATCCTTATGTGTAAGGTTTTAATTCCTCTTAGAGTCAGAAAACTATCCATAGGTCCAGGCACAGCACCACTAGCATTTTGAATAAAACCAATCCGTTCTGCCAAACCCTTGTCGTTCGTTACTAAGCTTCCTAAAATTACATCAGAATGTCCAGCCAAATATTTCGTAGCAGAATGCATTACGATATCTGCACCCAATACAAGAGGTTGTTGGAGATATGGTGAGGCAAATGTATTGTCCACTGCCAACAAAATTTCATGTTGCTTGCAAAGAGATGAAACTGCTTTAATATCAATAATATTCATCATGGGATTTGTAGGAGTCTCTACCCATACCAAACGTGTGTTTTGATTAATTGCAGCTTCAATATATTTAGGATCATTCATATTCACAAAGTGAAATTGAATTCCAAAATCTTCAAAAATCTTTGTAAACAAACGATACGACCCACCATATAAATCATCTGTAGAAATTACCTCATCTCCTGGCTTGAGTAATTTTAATACTGCATCCATGGCTGCCAATCCAGAGCCAAAAGCAAAACCAAAGGTTCCTGCCTCAATACTCGCTAAAGATTGCTCTAATGCTTGTCTTGTAGGATTGTGGGTCCGACTGTATTCAAATCCTTTATGACCGCCTGGTGTAGTTTGCGCATAGGTGGACGTTTGGTAAATTGGAGGCATTACAGCGCCATAGGCTTTGTCTGGGGATTGCCCTCCATGAATTGTTAAGCTATTGAAATGTAATGGATCTTTCATCGATACCTTTTTTTAACCCTGTAAAGGTATTTGATTTTGAACAAAACCGCAGTTTTTCAATAAAATCATTTTTCTTTGTGGTTTAATATTTATTCTATGCGTGTTTTTTATTTTTTAAGCAGTTGCGATACTTGTAAACGCATTATGAAAACTCTTCCTTTAGATTCATCCATAGAGAGGGTAGATATTAAAAAAAATCCCCTGAGGATTTCTCAAATTGAGCATTTATATACCCTTACACAAAGCTATGAAGTCCTCCTTAACAAACGTGCACAACTTTATAAGCAAAAAGGACTTAAGGATCAAAGTCTCGGAGAAGAAGCTTACAAAGCATTACTTCTTGAACACTACACTTTTTTAAAAAGACCCGTACTCGTTTTTGATCAAAACATATTTGTTGGTAATAGTCTTAAAGTGATTGAAGCTGCAAAAGCCTTTTTAAATGAGCAATAGGATTTTAGCCCTTTTTGCGGCTTTTGGAGCGACTACCATCTATGGGATGAATCACACTATTGCCAAAGTTGTAATGCCTCATTATATAGGTGCCTTTGGGTTTATCATGCTTCGTGTTGTGGGTGCTGCTACTTTGTTTTGGATAGTCAGCCTTTTTACTCCCAAGGAAGTCGTTGATCGAAAAGATTATACCCGTATTTTTTTTGCTGCCTTATTGGGTATGTGTATTAATATGCTCATGTTTTTTAAAGGCTTACAGCTTTCTACGCCCATTAATAGTGGTGTAATTGTAACACTTACACCTATCATTATTCTAATACTATCTGCTTTTTTTCTGAAGGAAAAACTTACCAATATGAAGTTTTTGGGAATCACATTGGGATTTTCAGGTGCATTATTACTTATTCTGTATGGTAACACCTCCCAAGTAGTGAATGCTCCAAATGTATCCTTAGGAAATAGTATGATGCTTATCAATTCAATCAGTTTTGGAGCTTATTTAGTCATCGTAAAACCCCTTACTAAAAAGTACAGTACAGTAACGTTAATGAAATGGATGTTTTTACTTGGGATTGTCATGACCTTTCCAGTGACCTATTCCGAATTTACTGAAGTATCATGGAGTACCCTTCCCTTTGATGCTATTTGGCGCATGGCATTTGTTATTGTTGGGACTACTTTTCTTACCTATATGTTTAACGTATATGCGCTAAAAACACTCCCTGCTACTACCATAGGAGCATTCACTTACCTACAGCCCTTGATTACCATTGTTTATGCAGTAATCACAGGAAATGATATTTTAGATGGAGTTAAAATTCTTGCCTGCTTTTTGGTATTCGCTGGGGTTTATTTGGTTTCCAAAAAAAGTGGAAATCACTCCATCCCTGTTTCAGATAAAAGAATCAATAGCGCCAACTGAATGGCTTTATGTCCTTCTTCATTAGACCACCACTCATCTAAAGAATGGGCTTTCCCTCCTTTACCACCTCTACCTATAGTCACTGCAGGGATGCCTTTGGCAATTGGAATATTAGAATTGGTGGATCCTCGAGTAAGAAAGGGTTTTGCTCCAAATGCTGAAGTAGCGGCAAGGGTTCTTTGAACCAGAGGTAGTTGATCTGACAATTCGCCTGAGGGACGATTTCCTATTTTATCAATCTCTACGGTCAACTCAGGACCTTGTCTTTTAATCTGATTCTGATGCGATAATGCTTTTTGAACTGCAATTTCCAATAGGTCTTCCATCTCATCTAAACGTTTGGGATCTATGGAACGGACGTCAATTTGCATAATAGACTCAAATGGAATAGAATTGATAGAAGTACCTCCTGAAATTACCCCCACATTGTAACTTGTTTTGGGTCCTTCACTAGTGTATTCATCTGCAACTTCTACAAAATTACTTATTGCCTCTCCTAAGGCATGATGAGGATTAGCTAAACCAAATGCTCCCCAGGAATGTCCTCCAGGTCCTTTAAACGTTACACGATATCGATAAGAACCCAGGCCTTTGTTATTCACCCGGCCAATATCTCCACCATCTATGGCAATCCAGCTGTCTATGCGTGGACCTCCTTCTCTGAATAAATGCTTAACTCCGCGTAAATCTCCTAAGCCTTCCTCGCCCACGGAACCCACAAAAAGGATATCATCTTTAGGTTGAATTTTTTCTGTTCTAAGGGCTTCTATAATGGTGAGTAACATGCTTAATCCTCTTGTATCATCTCCGATACCAGGTGCATAAAGCGTATCGTTTTGAATCCGAACTTTAACATCTGTACCTTCTGGAAAAACGGTATCCAAATGAGCATCTAATGCAACTGTACGTTTTCCTTCACTTCCATGCATTAATCCCAATACATTGCCTTCGGTATCGATCCAAACAGTATCCAATTCCAGCTTTGTAAAATAATCCGCAAACACTTTTGCTCTTTTTTCTTCTTTAAATGGTGGAGCTTCAATTTCATTCAATTCTATATGCCGAGCAACAGTTAGAGTTTCTAATGCTTCAATACGATCAAAAGCTCCTTGTATTTTTTTATTCTTTAAAAGCTTTTGAGTAACTTTCATATGGGATTTATCAATAGTAACTTCATCCTGTGCAATAATGGTTGCACAAAAGGAAAGGAACAGAAATGTTAAGGATTTCATTAAATTTTTCATCTTATTATTTTAAATCTTTAGGTGTCTTACCATGCTTTCGAGTATCAGAAGCGGTCAACTTTTTAAAGGATAATGTTTTGTTAGAGGCTTCGAATTGGGAAATAATATCCTGAGGAAGTACGCACAGTTTTCTTGTTTTCAGGTTCATCCATGCACCCATCATTTCACAGCGCGCTACATTTTGACCTTCTTGATTAAAGAAATTATGCTCAAAAGAAAAAAAAGTGCCTTCTTCACTCATCCCTGCCAGTTCAAAAGAAACACGAATCTTATCATCAGGCATTACTTCTTTAAAGTAAAATAACACCTCATTAAACACGATAGGTCCTATACCCTTATTTTGAAGATCTCTATGAGAAAGCCCAATATGCTGTAAAAAAGCCATCCGAGTTTCGCTAGCATAACTCAAATATGTAATGTTGGCTAAATGTCGGTTCGCATCCAAATCATTCCATCGAATTTCGAATTCTTTTAAAAACATTCTACAATTTTTTATAAAGCTATTCTTTTTCTATTTTTAGCAAAAATTAATTCTATGAAATATACCCTACTACTACTTAGTTTATTCATTTTAGTGAGCTGTGGCTCAAAAGAAGAGAAGAAAAAAGGATTTGAATACAATCGTACTCAAAAAGAAATTAAAAAAGCAAACACTACTGGAGGCTCTGAAGTACCGGTTGATCTTAGTAACAAGGGTATTGGTCCAATAAAATCGATGAGCTTTGATGATACTATCGATCAAGATTTAGCTTCTAAAGGTGAAGCTACTTTCAAGCAAAAATGTACTGCATGTCACATGCCTGCACGAAAACTAATTGGTCCTGCTATGAGTGGAATATTCGAAAGACGTAGTCCAGAATGGGTTATGAATATGTTATTGAATCCAACAGAAATGTTAAAGCAAGACCCTATTGCTAAGGCCTTGCTTAAAGAATATAATAACGTAATGATGCTCAATCAGAATTTGAGCGAAGAGGAAGCTCGCGCTATTAGCGAATACCTTAGAACTTTATAAGGACCAAATTTTTCCTCCTGTAGTCTCTAATAAGTCTACACAACCTTCCTGACGTCCTGGAATTGGATCATACGCCAAGACTTGCTCTCCAATAAACTCATTTGTTCTAAATGCGTTTATTGACAAGCTTCGCAATTGATAAGCAAAACTCGATGCGGCTTCTTCCCCTGCGGGAGCCTCATCTGATTTGAGATATTTTGCTAATTGCGCATCCCATTCTGCTGTAGTGACGCTTGATGCACTAGATTTGCCAGTAGCTGATAGTGCTGCTGCTATGAATGCTTCCATTCCTGATTTTGCTTCATTCTGTCTTTTCTCACTTAACACAGCCGCAATATATGCGTCTGTAA
>JAFMMH010000014.1 GCA_017851655.1 Flavobacteriaceae bacterium | reverse complement strand
CGTTTGAATTTTCAAACGGCTTTTTTATTTTACAATTCTTTTAAAATAAAATCATCTTTTTTTACCCCCTTTTTTTTGTTTATACTACCTGAAGAAGTAAGTAAAATCTTTTGATGAAAAATACTACTTTTGTTATCAGTTCATAAAATGAAAAGTTAAACTAATTGCTAAGTTTTGATCAAAGACGTCCCAAACATAATCTAGAAGAGCATGATATTACAGAAAATTTTTTTAGTCGGAGTTTCACTTTTTTTAATTAATTGTACTACTGAGAAAAATACGATGTATGTTGAAAAAATTCAAAACCCAGAATTTTTTCAAAGTGCAATGCAGAATTTAACAGATATCATAGTACATGATATCTTCTCACCCCCAGTAGCCTCTAGAGTTTATTTATATCCTACTGTAGCAGCATATGAAATTATAGCTCAAAAGTATCCTAATAAATACAACTCTTTAGTAGGACAAGTGAAAGAGTTATCGACCATTCCTTCCCCATCAGATAAAAATGTAAATTATCATCTTGCCTCGTTATTTGCTTTTAACACAGTTGGGAAGGCATTGATTTTTTCTGAGAATAAAATGGAACTTTTTGAAAAGAACTTTAAAACTCAATTAAAAGAGCTCAATGTGCCTTCAAAGGTCATCAAAGCATCAGAGGCTTATGGTCAAGCTGTAGCGGTATTTATTAAAGAATGGGCTTCAAAAGACATGTATAGTCAAACACGGACCTATCCAAAATATACTATCAAAGAGGAAGACCGATTTTGGAAACCTACACCGCCAGATTATATGGATGGTATTGAACCCCATTGGAAAGAAATAAGAACCATGGTGTTAGATTCTTCTGATCAATTTTCGCCAAAAGACCCCTTACCGTTTGATTTGAATGAGGGTAGTCCTTTTCAAAAGCAGCTGATGGAAGTTTTTGAGGTAACCAATAACCTGGATGAAGAGCAAATTAATATAGCAAAGTTTTGGGATTGTAATCCATATGTCACTCATCATAAAGGCCATGCTATGTTTGCTACCAAAAAAATTACTCCTGGTGGGCATTGGATGGGAATTACTGCCATTGCTACCAGAAAGGCAAAGAGTTCATTTGACGAAACTATAAATGCTTTTACTAACGTTACGATATCATTATTTGACGGGTTCATTAGCTGTTGGGATGAAAAATGGGACACCTTGATTGTAAGACCAGAAACACTAATAAATCAATATTATGATGAAGAATGGTTACCACTTTTGCAAACACCTCCTTTTCCTGAGTACACTAGTGGACATTCAGTTATTTCAAGGGCTGCAGCGGTAACGTTAACAGATTTATTTGGAGATAATTTCGATTTTGTAGATACTACTGAAATTGCATACGGTTTGCCTGAAAGGAGTTATACTTCTTTTATTCACGCATCTGAAGAGGCAGCAATTTCAAGACTTTATGGAGGAATTCATTATATGATGGCTATTGAAGAAGGAATAAAACAAGGACAGGGAGTGGGAGATTACATTGTTCAAGGCCTCCAAACACAAAAAAAGCAGACAAACTAAAAATCACTATGCACAAAGAACAACAAAGGAGAGCCGCATTAGTATATCATGCTAAGCCTAGACCGGGTAAAATTGAGATAGTGCCAACTAAGAATTATGATACCCAGCGTGATTTGGCACTTGCCTATTCTCCGGGTGTAGCATTTCCCTGTATTGAAATTGAAAAGAACAAATCAGATGTTTATAAGTATACTAACAAAGGGAATTTAGTAGCAGTAATATCAAACGGTACAGCTGTCCTTGGTTTAGGAAATATAGGGCCTGAAGCTTCCAAACCAGTTATGGAAGGCAAAGGATTGTTATTCAAGATTTTTGCAGATATTGATGTTTTTGATATAGAAGTAGACGCCAAAAACACTGAGGAATTTATTGCCGCTGTGAAGGCAATTGCTCCAACATTTGGAGGGATTAATCTTGAGGATATCAAGTCACCAGAAGCATTTGAAATCGAACGAAGACTTAAAGAAGAATTAGATATTCCTGTGATGCATGATGACCAGCATGGAACTGCAATTATTTCTGCAGCAGCTCTTTTAAATGCATTGGAATTAATAAAAAAATCAATTGGTGATGTGAGAATTGTTGTTTCTGGAGCTGGTGCAGCAGCCATCTCGTGCACTAAATTATATCGTGCTTTTGGGGCTAATGTGGAAAATATTGTCATGCTTGACAGTAAGGGAGTTATTCGAAAAGATCGTGAGGATCTTTCGTCAGAAAAAAAAGAGTTTGCTTCAGCAAGAGATTTAAACACTTTAGAAGAAGCCATCGTTGATGCAGATGTTTTTATTGGACTTTCAAAAGCAGATATTCTAAGTCCTGAAATGTTATTGTCAATGGCAAAAGATCCTATTGTTTTTGCTATGGCAAATCCAAATCCAGAAATTGAATACACTTTAGCTTGTGCTACTCGCGATGATGTAATTATGGCTACAGGAAGATCTGATCATCCTAATCAGGTAAATAATGTTTTAGGATTCCCTTTTATATTTAGGGGGGCTTTGGATGTTCGCGCAACAACAATTAACGAGGCAATGAAAATGGCTGCAGTAAAAGCCATAGCAGATCTAGCAAAGGAGTCTGTTCCTGAACAGGTAAATGTTGTCTATGATGAGACTCGATTGACCTTTGGTAGGGACTATATTATTCCCAAACCCTTTGATCCGAGACTAATTACCACCATTCCCCCTGCAGTTGCAAAAGCAGCAATTGAATCAGGAGTGGCTACCGCTCCTATCGAGGATTGGGACCGCTATGCTGAAGAGCTAGAAAGCCGTTTAGGGAACAGTCAAAAAATGGTTCGAGTTCTTCATGATCAAGCAAAAGCAGCACCCAAGCGTTTGGTTTTTGCAGAAGCCGATCATATGGATGTTCTAAAAGCGGCTCAGATTGTTCAAGAAGAGGGGATTGCACATCCTATTTTACTTGGAAATAGAGAGATTATTGAAGAACTGAGAAAGGCGATTGATTTTGACGAGGAGGTTGAGATTATTGATCCAAAGGATATGAATCATGAATCACAGCGAAAGGCCTACGCAGAGCTTTTTTGGAAGGATCAGCGAAGAAAAGGATATACTTTATATGATGCACAACGATTGATGCGAGAGCGTAATTATTATGCATCAATGATGGTTAAAAATGGGGATGCGGATGCCATGATTTCTGGATATTCAAGAAGTTACCCTACGGTAGTAAAGCCAATTTTAGAGACCATCGCGAAAGCAAAAGGTGTAAATCGAGTTGCTGCAACGAATTTAATGTTAACTAAATCTGGGCCTCTTTTTCTTTCAGATACGACTATCAATGTAGATCCGAATGCTAAAGAATTGGCAAAAATAGCTCAGATGACAGGTAAGATTGCCAAACTTTTTGGCTTGGAGCCGGTCATGGCACTCTTGTCATTCTCAAATTTTGGATCTTCTCGCTTTCCACAAGCAAAGAAAGTCAGTGATGCCGTTGCCTTACTGCATCGAAGTGATCCAGATCTTTTAGTAGATGGTCCGATCCAGTCTGATTTTGCTTTAAACAAAGAAATGTTACAGAAAGGATTTCCTTTTTCCACTTTAAGTAAAATGAAAGTTAATGTTTTGGTGTTTCCTAGTCTAGATTCAGCGAACATTACTTATAAACTCATGAAAGAACTAAACGAAGCTCTATCCATAGGTCCTATTTTAATGGGGCTAAGCGAACCTATTCATGTGATTCAATTAGGAGCAACTGTTGAAGAAATTGTAAATATGGCTGCAATAGCAGTAATTGATGCACAATCAAAAAACAAATAGGAAAATGATTACACAGCTTTCAGGTCGTTTAGTAGAAAAAACCCCAACAGATGTCGTTATTGATTGTAATGGCGTCGGTTATATTGTTCATATTTCATTACACACCTTTTCTCAACTGAGTAGTGATGAAAATATCAAACTTTTTACTCACCTTCAGGTGAAAGAAGATTCTCATACTCTATTTGGATTTTTTACTACGATAGAGCGGGCTGTTTTTAAACAATTGATTTCTGTTTCTGGAATTGGAGCTAGTACTGCTAGAACGATGCTTTCTTCTCTAGAACCACAGCAAATTCAGCGAGCAATTGTTTCTGAAGATTTAGCCACAATAAAATCAGTCAAAGGAATTGGTTTGAAAACAGCTCAAAGGGTTTTAATTGAATTAAAAGATAAGATGCTAAATCTCTTTGAAGGCGAAGAAATTCAAGCATTTTCAAACAATACAATCAAAGAAGAAGCGTTATCAGCACTAGAGGTTCTTGGTTACTCAAGAAAGCAGTCTGAGAAAGTGATTGATAACGTCATTCAAAGTAGTCCAGATAGTTCCGTGGAAGGACTTATAAAAGCTGCTTTGAATAAATTATAAAAACGGTTGTTTGTAATAAAACAAAAACTACTATTTAAAGTACCCCAAACGCTCATCCTTTGTTTTATTTGGATGCTTGTGGGCTGTGGTATTGTACTAGCTCAGGATCAAGAAAAGGCTGATTTAGGAGAGATTAGTTTACCCAATCCTTCAAGTGTAGTAAGTCAATACAAATATGATCCTGATAGTAATCGCTATATTTTTTCTCAAGAAATTGGAGGTTACCCGATAAGTATCCCTTTAGTTTTAACAGTACAAGAATACCAAGCATTGGTCCTAAAGGAAAAAATGCAGACTTATTTTCAAGAAAAAGTACAGGCTTTGAGTGGTCGGGGAGAAAACGTAGCAGATAGTCAAAAAAACTTGCTTCCCGAATTATATGTCAATAATCAATTCTTTGAATCAATTTTTGGTAGTAATGCAATAGATATAGCTCCACAGGGATCCATTGGAATCGATTTGGGTTACCGTTATCAAAAAAACGATAATCCCATAGCCTCTGTAATCAATAGACGATCCCCAGGTTTTGAATTCGATCAGCGAATTAGTTTAAGTTTATTAGGGAAGATAGGGGAGCGGCTTCAGATTACTGCGAATTATGATACGGAATCTACTTTTGATTTTCAGAATTTGGTAAAAATCCAATTCAATCCTCCTCAGCTTTCAGAGCTTCAAGACGTTGTTCCTGGTTTACTTCCTGGAGAATTGGGATCTTCTTTTGAACAAATTCAAGATAAATTTGAAGAAGTTAAAAGCACTGCATCCGATATAAAACAAGAAGTTAATGAAGTACAGCAAAAAATAAATCAAGGAAAAAATACCTTGAACCAAGCAAGACAAAAAATTGAGAGTTTAAAGCAAAACGTCAATCAATTACCCAACAGTACTGAAATGGTTGGGAATCGTGTTGCAGATTATTTAAAAGGAAAAGTTACAGAAGATGCCATTCTTCAGAATATTGATATAGGAAATATCAGTATGCCTATTAACAGTAACTTAATTCAAGGTGCTCAAAGTCTTTTTGGAGTACGGGCAGATTTGAAATTTGGAAATACAACACTTTCAGGGGTTTTTTCTGAACAGCGTTCACAATCTCAAAATATAACAACACAAGGTGGAGGAAAACTTCAAGAGTTTAATTTGTATGCCTTAGATTATGAAGAGGACAGACATTATTTTATAAGTCAATATTTTAGAGATAATTATGATGCTTTTTTGGAAACCTATCCCTATATCAATTCTCCAGTTCAAATCACACGAATTGAAGTTTGGGTAACAAATAGGGGCTATCAAACCCAAAATGTTAGAAATATCATTGCGCTTCAGGATTTGGGGGAAGCAAATCCAGAGCGAACTAACTTGGCGGATCGTGTTCCAAATTTCATCTCTGTGGGGAGCGCAAATTATCCTCCAAGTAATGAGGTGAATCGTTTGGATCCAGATGAAATTGGCTTAGATGGATTACTGACAGAGGATATTCGTGATATTGCTACGGTCAAAAGTGGATTCGGCGCAATAAAAGCGAATGAAGGTTATGATTATGCAATTTTAGAAAGTGCTAGAAAGTTGAGTAATCAAGAGTTTACCTTCCATCCTCAGTTAGGTTATATCTCTTTAAATCAAAGATTGAGTAATGACGAAATTTTAGGTATTGCATACCAATACAGTTATCAAGGGAGAATATATCAAGTGGGTGAATTTGCCAATGGTGATATACCAGGAACTTCACTGCTTTCTTCTGGGAATACTTCACCTCAAAACAATCAGCAGGCAGTTGTTAAGACGAATAATTTAATCGTTAAAATGCTAAAGAGCAGTGTTACGGATGTACGCCAACCCGTTTGGGATTTAATGATGAAAAATATATACAATACTGGAGCATTCCAGCTATCTGAAGAAGACTTTAGGTTGAGTATTTTATATACTGATCCCTCGCCAATAAACTATCTTACTCCGGTTGATGCATCAATATGGCCAGAAAACTTAGATAAGGAAGTTTTACTAAATACTATGGATTTAGATAGATTAAACGCCTATCAAGATTTAGTCCCAAGTGGGGATGGTTTTTTTGATTATATTCCTGGGATCACAATAGATCCTCGTTATGGAAGAATTATTTTTCCTAAAGTAGAGCCGTTCGGAGAATTTTTATTTAACCTTTTAGAGAATCCTAACTCTGCAAAAGAAAACTACAGTCTGGAAAGTAGTTACAACAAAAATCAAAAGCGTTATGTCTTCAGAGAGATGTATGATTTAACCAAGGCTGCAGCGCTTGAGTTTACAGAAAAAAATAAATTTCAATTAAAAGGGAGGTATAAGTCTGAAGGTGGTGATGGGATCAGTATTGGAGCCTTTAATGTTCCCCGGGGATCTGTTCGTGTTACCGCAGGAGGAAGAGTACTCAGAGAGGGATTAGATTATATAGTCAATTACGAAATTGGGCGTGTAAAAATATTAGATGAAGGGCTTAAAGCTTCAAATATTCCAATTGATATTTCAGTAGAAAACAATTCGTTTTTTAACCAACAAAACAAACGCTTTTCTGGAATTAATATGAACCATCGCATTTCAGATAAAATCAATATCGGAGGTACTTTGATAAATCTGAGCGAAAACCCACTTACCCAAAAGGCAAATTACGGGACTGAGCCTGTGAACAATACGATGATGGGTGTCAACACAAACATCTCTACTGAACTTCCTTTTTTAACACGATTGGTAAATAAATGGCCTACAATTTCGACTAATATTCCTTCTCAACTCTCTTTTCGTGGGGAGATGGCAAATCTAGCCGCAAATGATCCTAGGAATACACAATTGAATGGTGAGACCAATGTTTATATCGATGATTTTGAAGGAGCACAAACGAATATTGACATTAAAGGGTTTATTGCATGGAGCCTTTCGAGTGTTCCAATTAACAGAGTCCCTGGGGCTTCTTTAGAAGGACTTGAAAGTGGATACGGACGGTCTAAGCTAGCTTGGTATTCAATTGATCAAGTTTTTTATTCTAGACAGCCCGATGGAATTAATAATGATGATATTTCTTTGAATGAAACCCGACGAATATTTATTGACGAGTTATTTCCAGAACAAGATCTAGTTCAAGGGACACCCCGAACACTCCCTACGTTAGATTTAGCTTATTATCCTAAAGAAAGAGGCCCTTATAATAATGCGCCTCAAGATGAATTTTCGCTTAATACTTCAGAAAAATGGGCAGGAATTAGTCGTTCCATTAACGCTACAAATTTTGAGCAATCTAATGTAGAATTTATTGAGTTCTGGCTATTAGACACTTTTTCTGATGAGGAATCATCTTCGGACGAGCTTGGAGAATTGGTATTTCATTTAGGGAATATCTCTGAGGATATTCTTCGAGATGGGAGGAAACAATTTGAAAATGGACTTCCCAGTTTAAGTGAGAGCACACCAACCTACAATACCACTTGGGGTAAAGTGCCAGCGAACCAGTCTCTAGTTTATGCATTCAATGCCATTGAAGAAGATCGCATTTTACAAGATGTTGGTTTAGACGGGTTGACAGATGAAGAAGAAAAAGTTATTTATTTTAATGGACCCCCTGATGATCCGGCGGGAGATAATTATGAATATTTCTTACAGGCAGAAGGAGGGATCCTAGATCGTTATAAAAAATATAATGGATTCGAAAACAATACGCCTATAGCCTTTAGCGATACTGACAGAGGGAATACCACTGAACCTGATACAGAAGACATCAATAGGGATCAGAGTATGAATACTATAGATAGTTATTTTGAATATAGGGTTCCAATTGGGAAGGGAATGCAGGTGGGAAACCACCCTTTTGTAACTGACGTCAGGGAAAACGTGAAAGTGAAAGCACCCAATGGGGATGAGTATACCACAAGATGGATTCAGTTCAAGATTCCTATTCAGAAAAGTTATTATGAGAATACTTCTTTTAGCACCTATTTCGATGCGATTAATGCAATAAATGACCTTAGGTCTATCCGATTTATGCGGATGCTTCTCACAGGTTTTAAGCAGGATGTCGTTTTCCGTTTTGGCACATTAGATCTGGTAAGAGGAGATTGGAGGAGGTATAATAAATCTCTCAATGAAGATATTTTAATGAATAATAATACTACTGTAGATATCAGTACTGTAAATATTTTAGAAAACGAAAACAGGATTCCTATAAACTATGTTTTACCCCCAGAAATTCAAAGAGAACAGATCAACAATAACAATTCAATAATTCGTCAAAACGAACAATCTTTATCTTTTAGAGTATGTGATTTACAACCCTCAGATTCTCGTGGAATTTTTAAAGGGTTGAATTTGGATATGCGGCAATATAGTAAACTCAGAATGTTTTTACATGCAGAATCCCTTCCGGGTCAAAACCCACTTCCTGGAGAAGGTTCGAATGATGAGTTTGATCGACGAATGGTCGCATTTATTCGATTAGGAACGGATTACCAAGATAATTATTATCAAATTGAAATTCCATTAAAACCTTCTGAATACATTGAAAATACATCTAATAGACTAACCTCAGAAGAGGTTTGGAATCCAGAATCGAATTCTATAGAAGTGCCAATAGACTTACTCGCAAAATTAAAGGCCATTGCGCTTCAAAAACTAGGTTTGGGGGAGACCTTATATTTTGATGAAGAGCTTAACCCTATTCAGGAGTTTTCGCCGATCAGTCAACTTCCAGGAGCTAAAAAATACAAATTTGCTATTCGAGGAAACCCTTCGTTGGGGAGTATAAAAACTCTAATGATAGGAGTTAAAAATCCATCAACACAGCTCGGAGATGTTTTGTGTGGAGAGGTTTGGTTTAACGAATTGCGGATTTCGGGTATAGATAGTCAAGGAGGATGGGCTGCTGTAGGAGCTCTTGACGGAAACCTTGCGGATTTCGCAACTTTCTCTGCAACTGGGAGGTATTCAAGTATAGGATTTGGGAGTATAGACCAGTCCCCAAATGAAAGAACTCGTGAAGAATTTCTCCAATATGATGTTATTGCCAACGTAAATTTAGGACAACTTACTCCAAAAAAATGGGGGCTACAGTTGCCCTTGAGTTTTGCTAACGGAGAAACGTACATCACACCTGAATACGACCCTTTTTATCAGGACATAAGGTTGGAAGACCGGCTTGAAACTGCTCAGAGAGCCACACAGAAAGATTCGATAAGAAGTCAGGCGATAGATTACACACGAAGGAAAAGCATAAGCATGATTGGGATAAGAAAAAATAGTAGTGGAAGCGGTACTTCCCGATTTTATAATCCTGAAAATTTTGATTTTTCTTATGCTTACAATGAATTACTTCACCGTGATTACGAAATAGAGAGACAGGAAGAATTTAATATGCTAATCGGTTCCAATTATGGATACTCCTTCAACTCTAAACCTCTAGAGCCCTTTAAAAAAATCAAGTTTTTTAATCGGAAAAAATACTGGCAATGGTTGCAGCAACTCAACTTTAATTTGTTGCCAACTTCATTGCAGGCTTCAGCAAATGTTAATCGAATTTTGAATAATCAAAAATTTAGACAAGTATATTTGGAGGGTCTAGATACTTCTTTACAACGCAGTTTACCAAATCTACAACAACGTAATTTCTTATTTGATTATAACTATGCCCTCAGTCATAATTTGACTCGTTCTCTCCGTTTTAATTTCAATGCCACTACCAGCAGTATTATCCGTCAGAATAACTTAATGGGGAATGAATTATCAAACTCTTTTCAGCCAGATAATAATGCCCTTTGGCAGGGGCTTTTGGACATGGGCGAACCCAATAATCATCTCCAAACACTTACATTAAATTACAAGCTTCCTTTTCAGTACATACCGTTTTTGAGTTTTGTAGATGCAACATATAATTATACAGGAAATTTTAATTGGCAACGGGGATCTGAAGCATTAGCAAATGTATTTAGTGAGGAAGGGATTCCTTTAGGTATTGTGAACACACTTCAGAATAACAATATTAAAAATTTGACAGCAGCATTTTCTTTTGCTAAATTATACTCCGTGCTTGGATTAAAGTCCTCCAAAAATCCTTTTAATTCTAGAACACAAGCAGCAAGAAAACCAAACGACACACTTGCTAAAAAGAATCCACTGCTGAAAAAGAGTTTAACAAGTTTAGTAGATGTTTTGACTTTAATTAAGCGAGTCCAGATGAGTTATAGTGAGAATAATGGTTCAGTGCTGCCGGGATATTTACCTTCAGTTGGTTTTGCTGGAGGGCTTATGCCTACTTTAGGCTACACTTTAGGGAGCCAAGCAGATATTCGCTATGAGGCCGCAAGGCAGGGGTGGTTGACAGGTTATCCTAGTTTTAATCAATCGTTTACTCAAATGCATTCGAGTAAGTTTAAAGCAACGGCTCAAGTAGTTCCCTTGAAAGGGTTGATAATTGATTTTAATGCGGAACGTGATTATATGGAAAATCGCATGGAAAATTTTAGAGTTTCAGATCAAAATTATATTCCTAGAAATTCAAATGTTTTTGGAAATTTTGGAATGTCAACCATTTTACTTCGTACATCCTTTAAACCTTCTAGGGGAGCAATGAATAGTAATTTTGAAAATTTCAGATCATTTCGTTTTCAGATTGCCGAGCGATTAGCTCAAAATACAACTCTTGCGAACTTAGGTAAAAATGAAGAAGGTTATCCTTTAGGGTTTGGAAAAAATCAGCAAGAAGTTCTCTTACATTCCTTTATAGCAGCTTATTCGGGTGCAAATCCAGAACAAATTGAACTCAATACGATAAAAAGCGTACCACTACCAAATTGGAATTTAAAATTTACAGGATTGACAAATTTCAAATCAATTTCGAAAATATTTTCTCGTTTATCAATAAACCATGCCTATAGAGCAAGCTATACTTTAACGAACTTTCAAACCAACTTTGATTTTGATCCCGATCAGCCAAATCTAACAGATAAATTAGGGAATGTTATTCCTAAGAAATTGTATTCTAATGTTAATTTGGTAGAACAATTCAACCCCTTGATCCGATTGGATATGGAAATGAATAATTCCTTAAAATTACTCGCTGAACTTCGAAAAGAACGTGCTATTTCATTGAGTTTAGATAATAATCTAATAACGGAATCTAATGGAGATGAATACATTGTAGGTCTAGGTTATCGTGTGAAAGATCTTCGTTTTAGAACGAACTTTGGAGGTCGAAGAGTTACACTTAAAGGAGATTTAAATATAAAAGCTGATTTATCTTATAGAGACAATATAACAGTGTTGAGAAATTTAGAATTCGACAACAATCAGGTTACTGCAGGCCAAAGATTATTAGCCATAAAAATTGGAGCGGATTATGCCTTGTCTAGAAATCTAACAGCCCTTTTCTTTTATGACCATAATTTTTCTGAATTTGCAATTTCTACTGCATTTCCTCAAACAAGTATTCGAACTGGATTTACTGTACGTTATAACTTTGGAAATTAATTTCATCAGGAATAAGAGATTTCTTTTACATTTGTGACATAATAAAAACAAATGAATATACCAGCCGATTTAAAATACACTAAGGATCACGAGTGGATAAAAATTGAAGGAGATGAAGCTACCATTGGAATTACCGACTTTGCACAAGGAGAGCTTGGAGATATCGTTTATGTCGAAGTTGAAACTTTAGACGAAACATTGGCTGCTGAAGAGGTTTTTGGAACCGTTGAAGCTGTAAAAACAGTTTCAGATTTATTTATGCCACTCTCAGGAACAATCATTGAAGTGAATGAATTTTTAGAAGATGCACCTGAAACGGTAAACGAAGATGCATATGGCTCTGGATGGATGATCAAATTAAAATTGAGTGATCCTTCAGAAATTCAAAATCTTTTAGATGCAGAAGCGTATTCATCAATTATTACAGGCGGATAAACTATTCAAAGTAGTTGCACTTTTTGCTACTTTTTCGCTCCTATTTTTAAGTTTAAAACCTCCTGGAGAAGACAGTCAGCCGTGGGACATACTTTTTATAAGAGCAGATTTGGTACTTCATTTTATTGGCTATTTTGGTCTTACCCTACTATATTTTTTTGCTTTTTACACCCATACTAATACTCTTCTGAAAGCTTATGTTTATGCCATGCTCATAGGGGTGTGCACGGAAATTTTACAATTAATTCCAATATTTCAGAGACACTTTGATTTTGTTGATCTTATCGCAAACCTTTTTGGAGGGTTTTGTGCGTGGTTGATCTCTAAACGTTTTTTTTATTATTCTATTGACAATTAACTTGTTTGTTTTAGTTTTTTTTTTAGTTTAGCTAACTAAATATTGGTTTACTATGAAACCCAAAAAAAATGAAAAAGTTGATTTAAGTAAAAACAGCAGTCTTTACTTTGTCATTGGACTAGCATTAATCCTGCTTATATCATGGCAGGCTATCGAATGGAAAACTTACGATAAAAGTCTTTATGGATACGAAGCCTTAAACGTAGAAGATGAAGATGATGAGGAAATTCCAATCACAGAACAACTCAAAACACCGCCACCACCGCCACCACCGCCACCTCCAGCTCCTGAAGTAATTGAGGTAGTCGAAGATGAAGAAGAAGTGGAAGAAACTGTAATTGAATCAACAGAAACGAATGAGGATGAGATTGTAGAAGTAGAAGAAGTGGAAATCGAAGAAGAAATTGATGATGTTGATGTTCCCTTCGCTGTTATTGAAGATGTTCCAATTTTTCCTGGTTGTGAAAGAGTGAAGAAATCAGAACGAAGAGATTGTTTTCAAGAACAGATGAATAAACACATTCGTAAAAACTTTCGTTATCCTGAAATTGCTCAAGAAATGGGTATTCAGGGACGTGTGTATGTTAATTTTATAATATCCAAGGACGGAAGTATTACAAATATCAGAATGCGTGGACCAGATAAGAACTTAGAAAAAGAAGCGCAACGAATCATTTCTAAACTTCCAAATATGACACCCGGAAAACAAAGAGGTCGTGCCGTTAGAGTTCCTTTTAGTATTCCAATTACGTTTCGTTTGCAATAACATTTAGTTAAAACAATTTAAAAACCCATCTTAATGATGGGTTTTTTTTGTTTGAATAACGGCTTTATGGCATTGTTTTTGAGGCTTTTAGAGAAACCCCAAAGCCATGAAAATAAAAAAAAACCCCAAGGTCGATTTAAGAAAAAACTCATCACTCTATTTTGTGATTGGTTTGTGTTTCATTTTATTTATATCCTGGCGTGCTATTGAGTGGAGAACCTATGAAAAAGTGTTTTTTGACTATCAATCAGTTAACGTTAGTGACGATGATGATGAAGAAATTCCGATTACGGAACAATTAAAAACGCCCCCGCCGCCGCCGCCGCCAACTCCAGTTCAGGCTACAACAGAAATAGAAATTGTAGAAGATGAAGAAGAAGTGGAAGAAACCATTATAGAATCATCTGAAACAGATAATGAAGAAATTATTGAAGTAGAAGATGTTGAAATTGAAGAGGAAATAGAAGAAGTAGATGTTCCTTTTGCAGTTATTGAAGATGTTCCAATTTTTCCTGGTTGTGAAAGAGTGAAGAAATCAGAACAGAGAGCTTGTTTTCAAGAACAGATAAATAAACACATTCGAAATAATTTCCGTTATCCTGAAATTGCTCAAGAAATGGGAATTCAGGGACGTGTATATGTAAATTTTATAATATCCAAGGACGGAAGTATTACGAATATCAGAATGCGTGGACCAGATAAGAACTTAGAAAAAGAAGCACAACGAATTATTTCTAAACTTCCAAAAATGACACCCGGAAAACAAAGAGGTCGTGCTGTTCGGGTTCCGTTTAGTATACCGATTGTATTTAGACTTCAAAATTAGCTGTAAAAACAGGATTCGGTTTTTAGATTTTATTATATACCAAATAGATTGGACATTGGCTATTTGTCAACTATCTTTGCAAAATGAAGATGAGGGTTGATGCGCCAAAATAATTTTAAATTGCTTTCACTTACAGGGTTTAATATCACTGACTTTACTGAGCTTACAAAGGTCAGACTATCTGTGTCTGTAGTTATTTCTTCTATAGCTGGGTATTTCCTAGCTGTAGATGTGGTAAATTATAGTACTCTTTTATTATTGACCATAGGGGGCTATGCTATGGTTGGAGCTTCTAATGTATTCAATCAAGTTTTTGAAAAAGATTTGGATAAATTGATGGAGCGTACCCAAAATAGACCGTTACCCAAAAATAGAATTCATCCTAATACAGCACTTTTTATTGGAGTAATACTGACATTGATTGGAATAGGCTCTTTATATATTATCAATATGAAGACTGCTTTTTTTGCAAGTATTTCAATTTTTTTATACGCATGTTTGTATACCCCCCTAAAGCAAAAAACACCCCTATCTGTTTTCGTTGGTGCTTTTCCGGGTGCGATTCCTTTTATGCTGGGTTGGGTAGCTGCTACCAATGAATTTGGAATAGAACCTGGAGTTTTATTTATGATTCAGTTTTTTTGGCAATTTCCACATTTTTGGGCTATAGGATGGGTTATGCATAGTCAGTATGAAAAGGCAGGGTTTAAAATGCTACCTTCTGGGAATCCAGATCAGATTACAGCTTTTCAGATTGTATTTTATAGCTTTTGGACGGTATTAATTTCTTTATTGCCCGCTTTTCATTACACAGGAAAACTTTATCTAACATTACCCGCTACGATTTTAGTTGGACTCTTAGGAATATTTTTCATCTATTCTGGAATTCAATTAATGTCTAAAAAATCAGATAAAGCTGCAAGATTTCTAATTCGAGCAAGTATACTATACATTACTGGAATTCAGCTGATTTATGTACTTGATAAATTTATATTACAATGAACACAAACGACTCTTTAATCGTAAAGAATAATCGAGCCAAGAAAATGATGCTTTGGTTCGGTATGATCAGTATGAGCATGACTTTTGCTGGTTTAACTAGCGCCTATGTGGTCAGTAGTTCTCGTTCAGATTGGATTGAACAGATTGACTTACCCTTTGCGTTTACATTGAGTACACTACTGATGCTTTGTAGTAGTGGAACTTTTTATTTAGCGTTTAAGAGTATCAAAGAGCAATTAAAAAAACGAGCTCAATCACTACTTTTAATCACTTTGGCTTTAGCCTTTGCATTTGTTTATTTTCAATTTCAAGGATTTGGAGAAATCATTGAACAGGGTTATTATTTCACTGGGGCAGAAAGTTCTATTACGACTTCTTATTTATATGTTTTGGTATTACTTCATCTGGCACATCTTGCAGGTGGTGTTATTATTGTTACCTATGTACTGTTTAGGACTTTAAAAGGAAAATATTCTGAAGGAAATACACTTGGTTTTGAATTGGCGGTTACTTTTTGGCATTTTCTTGATATACTTTGGCTATATTTATTTTTATTCGTTTCATTCTACGGTTAAAAATTAATAAATTTGTACAGAATTTAACATGATATTATGGAAGTAACAGTAAACGCTGAGAACGAAGAAGTTTGGGGAGGAGGAAATAAACCTCTAAACGCGAGCTATGGAAAATTGATGATGTGGTTTTTCATTGTTTCTGATGCCCTGACCTTTACAGGTTTTCTAGTTTCTTATGGATTTTCACGTTTTAAAAACATTAACTCATGGCCTATAGCCGATGAGGTTTTTACCCACTTTCCTTTTTTACACGGTATTGATGCACCCATGTATTATGTTGCATTAATGACATTTGTATTGATCTTTTCCTCAGTAACGATGGTACTTGCAGTAGATGCAGGTCACCACATGCAAAAATCTAAGGTTACTTTTTATATGCTTTTGACCATCATTGGGGGTGCTATATTTGTTGGATCTCAAGCATGGGAATGGAAAAATTTTATCAAAGGTGAATACGGCGCTCTTGAAACACGTGGAGGACAAATTTTACAATTTGTAGACACCACCACAGGAAAAAGAGCTGCAATACAAGAATTTGCCATTGGAGTAGAAACAGATCGCGCGACACACCAACCAAGTAATGGTATCTGGTATCAAAGTGAAACGGCATTACCTACAGTAGCTCTTGCTGAAGTTAAAAAAGGCTTTATAGAAGATGAAAATTTAGTTGTTCGAACGCAGCTTCTTGATGAAAATGGACAGAAAACGGTTTTGTCTAGATCAGAATCTTTAGCGAAGGTAAATGAAGCGGTAGCTGTCGTAGAGGGAGCTAATCTTGTTCACAACGAGTATGGGAATCGTTTATTTGCTGATTTCTTTTTCTTCATTACTGGATTTCATGGATTCCACGTATTATCTGGGGTCGTCATTAACATTATTATCTTTTTTAATGTCATCTTAGGAACTTACGAAAAAAGAGGACATTATGAAATGGTAGAAAAAGTCGGACTCTATTGGCACTTTGTCGATTTAGTTTGGGTATTTGTTTTCACCTTTTTCTATCTCGTATAAATCACAAAACTTTTAAAATGGCTGCAGAAGGACATAAATTAGCAATTTTCAGAGGACTTTTAAAGTTCAAGTCAAATCAACAAAAGATATGGGGAGTGCTTATATTCCTTTCCATAGTCACAACCATTGAAGTGGCACTTGGTATTATAAAACCAGAATCCTTGATGGTGTCTTTTTTACGCATGAAAATTCTCAATTGGATTTTTATCATCTTAACGATTGTCAAAGCATACTATATTGCATGGGATTTTATGCATATCAGAGACGAAAGAAGTGGCTTGAAAAATTCTATCGTATTGCCTTTATTGATTCTCATTCCTTATCTCGCTTTCATTTTGCTAATTGAAGCAGATTATATATTCGAAGTAATGGATTCAGGATTTGTCTCCTGGAACTTTTAGTTTCACGTTAATAAATAATTCAAGCGGTGTGTCACCGCTTTTTTTTTATGAAAAAGAAAGATTTGAATAAGAAAATTGTTTTAGGAATTTTATTCATTTTTCCTCTTTTAGTATATCTTTTTTTTGCATCAGGTAAAAATAATTTTGCAAAATTGCCGGTTCTCACTGAGAATATTAGTGAAATAAAACCATTGGATACTCTTATTACTTTTAAAGATAAAATTACCATCCTTGGATACTGGGGAGGAAGTTTAGAGGAAAAACAAGCAGAGGCATTGAATCTTAATGAGAAAATTTACAAGAGATTCTATGAATTTGAGGATTTTCAATTTGTTTTCATGGTAAATGAAGCTTTTGAGGATGAAGTTGAATCATTAAAAAAATCGCTTAAAGAAGGAGTGGGTACTGATCTTTCAAAATGGAATTTTGTATCGGTCACAAAGGAATCTATGCAAGCTCATTTCCAATCCTTAAAAACCCCATTTACATTGGATCAGTCTGGAAGCACTCCCTATGTTTTTATAATAGACAAGGACGGTAATCTCAGAGGAAGAAACGATGATGAGAAGGAAGGTACCCTTTATGGTTTTGATGCCCGATCTGTTGCTCAAATCAATAAAAAAATGATAGATGATGTTAAAGTGATCCTTGCAGAGTATCGTTTAGCATTAAAAATTTATAATGCAAGTAGAGAAAAATAATGAAGATGTTCAAGTTCAAATACATTGGTCTTTTCTTGGTAATTCTTATTTTCGGAATACTCTTTATTCCAAAAATCATCGATAGGGTACAAACCAATTCTATAGTAAAAAATGAAAGGTCTCAGACTGCAGAGCCATTGCAATACATTGTATTAAATGGGGAGGCTAAAAAAGTTCCGGAGTTTACCTTTTTGAATCAAGACAGCTTGTTTATTTCTAATGAAGATTTTATAAATAAGGTATACGTTGTTGAATTTTTCTTTACATCTTGTCCGAGTATCTGCCCAATCATGAATAAAAACATGAAGAAAATTGAGGCCCAATTTGGTTCTAGATCTGATTTTGGAATAGCTTCTTTCACTATTGATCCAACACACGATACGCCATCTGTATTAAAAGAATATGCAGAAAGTTATGATGTTTTTTCTCAGAACTGGCATTTTTTGACTGGGGATAAAGAAAAAATTTATGCACTTGCAAATCAGGGATTTAATATCTTTGCATCGGTAAATCCAAGAGTAGAAGGTGGTTTCGAGCATCAGGGCTATTTTGCTTTGATTGATAAAAAAGGAAATATTCGCTCACGAACAGATCAGTTTAATAATCCCATAGTCTATTATATGGGTCTTGATCAAGAGCATGTTGAAATCCAAGAAGTTGATTTACTAATAGAGGATATTAAAAAGCTTTTAAAAGAATAGTAAAATGGGTAATGAAAACATAAATTATATTTCTAAATATCGAGTCTGGATTTGGGTAATTTCTATACTTATACCGGTTGTAGTTGCACTTTTGTTTATGATCCGTATTCCCAATGTAGCACCCCTAAGCTTTTTGCCTCCCATTTATGCAACTATTAATGGTATTACTGCTTTATTGTTGTTAATCGCATATATAGCGATTCGAAATAAAAACATTACGTTGCATAAGCAACTGATGAAAATCTCCATAGGACTTTCCTTAATTTTTCTAGTATTATACGTAGCTTATCATATGACTTCTGATCCTACACCCTATGGTGGTGAAGGCGCAATTCGATTCATATATTATTTTATTTTGATCACACATATTATGCTTTCTATTGGAATTATTCCTCTGGTATTAATTTCCTACGTTAGAGCAATTTCAAATTTATTTGTAGAGCATAAAAAAATTGCACGTTATACCTTTCCTATATGGATGTATATAGCTGTAACAGGAGTGATAGTTTATCTGATGATATCTCCTTATTATGTATAAAAGAGCTAAAATCATTGTCTTTTTAACTCTAGTCCTTTTTGTTTTAGGATACAATATTGGCTATTCACAATGTTCAATGTGTAGAGCTGTACTTCAATCTGAAGAAGGACAAGCTACAGCAAAGGGAATTAATAATGGAATAATTTACCTCATGGCGATTCCATACATATTAGTCGGATTAGTGGGTTGGAAAGTTTTTCAAATTTTAAAAAAATAGCAGCAAATTAATGTAACTTTTTTTGGTTTTAACAGTCTATATTATTGTGATGCATCTAAAAACTAAAATCTCGTTTTCTTTTTAAAACAAAATCATTCATGATTCAAATAAAAAATCTTCACAAATCCTACAAAATGGGTGCTTCTTCTCTTCATGTTTTAAAGGGGATCAATTTTGAGGTAGAGGAAGGAGAATTAGTTGCTATTATGGGATCTTCTGGATCAGGAAAATCTACCCTTCTAAACATTTTAGGAATGTTGGATGTTGCTGATGAGGGAGATTATATTTTAGACAATGTTCCAATTAAAGATTTAAACGAAACCAAAGCTGCAAAATATCGCAATAAATTTTTAGGATTCGTATTTCAATCGTTCAATTTAATTAATTACAAGTCTGCGCTCGAAAATGTCTCATTACCTCTTTATTATCAGGGTATTGCTAGAAAAGAGCGACAAGTTTTAGCCTTGGATTATTTGCAACGTGTAGGTCTTAAAGATTGGGCTACACACCTTCCTAGTGAGTTATCTGGAGGGCAAAAACAGCGTGTTGCTATTGCTCGTGCTATGGCTTCAAGACCAAAAGTTTTATTGGCAGATGAGCCTACTGGTGCCTTGGACACAAAAACTTCTTATGAAGTTATGGATTTGATTCAGAAAATCAATCAAGAGGGGAAAACTATCTTGGTAGTTACGCATGAACCAGACATTGCACAAATGTGTAAGCGTATTGTGCAACTTAAAGACGGGGTAATAATCGAAGATAAAAAAGTAGAACAAGTAATAGCCTCTAAATATGTTCAATAGAGATCGTTGGAGAGAAATTTTTGAAACTATCAGTAAAAACAAATTAAGAACATTTTTATCTGGATTTACTGTTGCACTGGGAATTTTCATCTTCATCATACTTTTTGGTTTGGGCAATGGACTTAAAAATACTTTTCAAGAGTTTTTTCTTGATGATGCCAGTAACGCAATTTTTCTTTATCCCGGAAGAACATCATTACCCTACAAAGGTTTTAAAGCCAATCGAAGAATTGAATTTGATAATGAAGACTTAGAGGATATTAAAAAAAATTTCCCAATGTTTACCGAATATGTGACGCCAAGAATTTCTAGAAGTGCGCTCACACGATATAAAAACGAAAGCAACTCCTATACTACAAGAGCTGTTGCTCCAGGCCATCAATTTATTGAGAAAACGATTTTGATGAAAGGGCGTTACATCAATGAAATGGATGTAGAGAATAAAACTAAAAGTGCTGTAATTGGCAGATTGGTAGCTAAAGACTTGTTTAAAACAGAAGACCCTATTGGAAATTATATCGATGTGGGCTCCACTGTATTCAAAGTTGTAGGTGTTTTTCAAGATGATGGAGGAGATAATGAGGAACGTTATATCTATATTCCTTATACCACACGTCAGCAACTAGAAAAAAGCAATGATAAAGTTGGTCAAATCATCGTAACTTTTCCCAAGGAAATGGGACATGTGGGTGCTGTGACATTTGAAAAGTCACTCAAAAAATATTTTAAGGACAAAAAATCAATAGATCCTGAAGACCCCAATGGAATTTATTTTCAAAATTTAACTGACGATCTAAAGCAGAGCCAGCAATTTGCAGTTGTACTTCAATTAATTGTCAGTTTTGTAGGATTAGGGACCTTAATAGCAGGAATCATTGGGATATCGAATATCATGGTTTTTGTGGTGAAGGAGCGAACTAAAGAATTAGGAATTCGAAAAGCATTAGGTGCTACACCTCGCTCTGTAATCCAAATGATTTTACATGAATCTGTTTTCATAACTGCAATTTCTGGATATATAGGTTTGTTTTTTGGAATTCTTCTATTGAAGAATATCGGACTTAGCCTCGAAGATTATTTTATTAAAAATCCGTTTATTGATTTTGGAACTGCTTTTGCAGCTACAATTATTTTAATTATTTTCGGAGCTATTGCCGGTTATATTCCTGCTAAACGTGCTTCTAGAATTAAACCCATTGTTGCCCTAAGAGATGAATAGTTTGAAAGCTCTTTTTGACCAAGACACTTGGCAGGAAATTTTTGGATCAATTTCCAAAAACAGAACACGAACCGTTATCACGGTGATTGGTGTATTATGGGGCATTTTTATTTACATTGCTTTGTCTGGTGCTGCCAAAGGTTTGGATAATGGATTCGAGCGTCAGTTTGAAAACATTGCCATGAATTCTATGTTTGTATGGGCTCAAAGAACAAGCATCCCTTATGATGGGTTTAAGATTGGAAGAAATATTGAACTAAAACTATCAGATATTGAATATCTTAAAAAACGAGTCCCTGAGATTGAGTTTGTAGCCCCTCGAAATGCAAGAGGCGTTTTTGGAGGTACTAGTCCGCTGGTAGTTCGGAAGAATAAATCAAGCAATTATAATGTGTATGGTGATTTTCCAGAATACACCAAAATTGCAACTAAGAAAATTTATGATGGAGGCCGTTTTATTAACGAGGAAGACATCAAATACAGAAGAAAAGTTTGTGTAATTGGAGAGCGGACTCAGACGGAACTCTTTGCTGAAGATGAAAACCCTATCGGACAATATGTGAGAATAGACAACATTTATTTTCAAGTAATAGGAGTACACAAGTATGTGCCTGGAGGAGGTTTTGAAAGTGATGGAGATATTTTCATACCCTTTGAAACGTATCGCCAAATTTATAACTCAGGAGAATCAGTACAATGGTTTACTATTGCAGCCTATGATGATGCAGATGTAGTAGCAGTAGAAAAAGACATAAAAGCGGTTTTAAAAAGAATTCACAGGGTATCCCCCGATGACGAACGCGCTTTTGGAGGCTTTAATTTGGGTGAAATCTTTAATAAAATCGTTGGGTTTTCAAAAGGAATGACGCTTTTGTCTTTAATCGTTGGAATAGCCACAATCATCGCTGGGGTAATCGGGATCGGAAATATATTATTGATTTCCGTTAAAGAGCGGACTAAAGAACTTGGAGTCCGACGTGCGTTGGGAGCCACTCCCGCAGAGGTGAGGAATCAAATCATCATCGAATCTGTTTTTTTAACACTCGTTGCTGGAATTTTAGGGATTATACTGGGTGCTTTTGTATTAGCAGGAATCAATGCAGCAACCTTGGATTTAACAGACTTCCCATACACAAATCCTACAGTTCCTATTCCTTATATTCTTGGAGCATTATTTATAATGGTTTTCTTAGGAACTCTTATTGGACTTATTCCTGCACAAAGAGCAGTTAGCATAAAACCTATAGACGCATTAAGAGAAGAATAAAATAATTTATATAACAACAACTATGAAGATTTTAAAATACATTGGAATTGCACTTGTAATATTTGGGGCTTTATTTGCCACCGCTTATTTCATCAAAACCAATAACAAGTCCACCATCGAATATGAAACCGAAACGCCCATGATTTCGGATATTGAACGAAAAACAGTTGTAACTGGGAAAGTAATTCCTGAAGATGAAGTTGAGATAAAGCCTCAAATTCAAGGAATTATTGAAGGTCTTTTTGTTGAAGAAGGGGACTTGGTTAAAACAGGAGATCTACTAGCAAAAATCAAAGTTGTTCCAAACGAACAAAACTTGAATAGTGCAAAAGGAAGACTTCAAAATTCAAAAATTGTATTGAGAAATTCAAAAATTGAATTTGACAGAAATAAAGATCTTCTAGAAAAAGGAATTATAGCCAAGCAACAATTTCAAAATATTGAGTTGCAGTATAATCAGTCCATACAAAATGTAAAAAATGCTGAATCGGATTTGGAAATTATTCGTTCAGGTTCTGCAGGGGGAGCAGCATCAGCGAATACGAATATTCGTGCCACTGTGCCGGGTACCATTCTTGAAATCCCAGTAGAAGAAGGTTTTCAGGTCATCGCAAGTAATAGCTTTAATGCAGGAACTACTATAGCAACTATCGCTGACATGAATAAAATGATTTTTGAAGGAAAAGTAGATGAGGCTGAAGTCGGTAAATTAAGAGTTGGAATGCCACTAGAGGTTAGTCTTGGTGCGATAGAAGATCAAATACTAGATGCTCAACTTAAATTTATAGCACCTAAAGGAAATGAAGAACAAGGAGCAGTTCAGTTTATTATTGAAGCAGATTTATTTTTAAAGGATTCTATATTTATAAGAGCAGGTTATAGCGCAAACGCTTCATTAGTTTTGGAAAGAAAGGATAGTATCATGGTCGTTTCTGAGTCACTCCTTCAGTTCGATCGTAAAACTGAAAAACCTTATGTAGAAGTTTTAACAGGAGAGCAAAAATTTGAAAAGCGCGATATTAAAATTGGAATTTCTGACGGAATAAATGTTGAAGTTCTTTCTGGTCTTTCTCTTGAGGACAAGATTAAAGTTTGGAATAAAACAGAACCTATAAAGCTAGGGGATGATGAAAATCAAGAAAATAGTTCAGGATCAGGAGGATGATGATTAAACAAAACACCTTAGTCAACCTAATTTAATGAATTGAAAAACTCAATTTCAACCTATGAGAAATATTAAACTAGTTTTATCTACTTCACTATTCTTCTTTACAATTGCTGTTTCTGCACAAACGAAAGCATATACTTTAGAGGAGTGTGTCCTTTTAGCTCTTGAAAAGAACATTAGTATTCAACAATCTGAATTGGATTTAGCTTCAGCTGAGATTGACAAAGACGATGCAATTGGAAGTTTTATGCCACGTATAAATGCACAGTCACAACATATTTGGAACAATGGTTTAAGTCAGAACATCACAAATGGATTGATCGAAAACTTAACTACCCAGTTCTCTTCTTTTGGAGGAAATATTGGGGTGACTCTATTCAATGGAAAGCAAAATATAAATCAATTGTCTCGTGCAAATTTGAATATTTTAGCTCGTCAGTACCAGCTTGAGAATATGAAAGATGATGTCAGTCTTTTTGTGGCAAATGCCTATCTACAAGTAATGTTTAACCGCGAGTTAGAACAAGTACAACGCTACCAGCTTGAATTAGCAGAGCAAGAGCTTGAACGAACTGAGTTGAGTATTGAGGCAGGAGTCCTCACTGAAGCTGAGGTGTTTGAGATTGAGGCAAATATAGCTTCACAAGAACAGGCAGTTATTCAAGCTGAAAATGCCTACAGATTATCTAAAATCAGTTTGGCGCAATTACTCTTAATTACGGACTACGAGAATTTTGATATAGCCAAAGAAGATTTTGATATACCATTTTCAGAAATTCTAACCGAAAACCCGAAGGTTATCTATGAAAAAGCACTGACTCTAAGAAATGACATTAAATTTGGCATAACGAATATCGAAATTGCAGAAAAAGATATTGATTTAGCAAAAGGTGCTTTAATGCCCACTTTATCGGCTTTTTATAATTACAATACACGAATTTCTTACAGTGATCGATTTATTGATTCAGGAAAAACAATAGAAACTCCCATTGGAATAGTAAAACAGAATGGGGCAATTGTTGTTAGTGAATTTCCTCAAAGAGAAATTGTTGCTCCACTTTCTTTTTCTAAGCAGTTCGGACAAAATGACGGTCAAAGTTATGGACTGTCTTTAAATATTCCGATTTTTAACGGGCTTTCTGTTAAAAACAATATCAAAAGACGTCGTTTGAATTTAACTCGTTTAGAAAATCAATTTGAACAAACAAAATTAGATCTTGAGAATACGATCAATCAGGCCTATAATAATGCCAAAGGAGCCTTTAAATTTTATGAAGCCTCAGAAAAAACATTGTTTGCACGTCAACAAGCTTTCGAAATCGCAAAACAGCGGTTTGATGCAGGCGTTATGAATTCTTTCGATTATGTTCAATCTAGACAGCGCTATCAGATAGCAGCATCCGATATTATTCGGGCTAAATTTGATTACATTTTTAAACTTAAAGTTTTAGAATTCTATTTTGGTCTTGAGTTGTAATTTTTCATTTGCTTTCTTTTAAATTGAATTTTTGTTTTGATGTTTTTCTTTCCTTTAGGAGACTAAATACAGTATTTTAGTCATCCAAAAGATGTATTATGAATCTTAAATTAAAAGGTAAAACAGCATTAATATCGGGCTCAACTTCGGGAATTGGATATGAGACAGCAAAAATTCTTTTACAAGAAGGAGCAGTCGTTTACATTAACGGTAGGGTGGAAAAGCGTGTGAATGAGGCGATTCAAAAACTTAAAAAGTTTTTGCCTCAGGCTGAAATCAAAAGTTTTATAGCCGATTTTAATGATCCAGAAGAAGTTGAAAATCAATTAAACCGGATTGATCAAATTGACATTTTAATTAATAATGTCGGAATTTACAAGTCCCAGTCTTTTTTTGAGACCAGTGCAAAAGATTGGGAAAGGCAATTTCAGGTGAATGTAATGAGTAGTGTTCAGCTTTCACAACATTTTATGCCTGGCATGCTTCAGCAAAACTGGGGAAGAATTCTTTTTATTTCTAGTGAATGCGCTTATTTAGTCCCTCAGGATATGATTTCTTATAGTGCAACCAAAGCCATGCTTCATGCAATTTCAAGAGGTTTGGCTCAACTTACAAAATCCTCTAAGGTAACGGTCAATACTATAGTTCCAGGATCTACGCTAACTGAGGGTGCAAAAGTTTTTCTTGAGGAGAAAGCTATGGAACAGCGTCAAGATGTCAAAGAAGTTGAACAATCCTTTTTTCAATCTGAAAGGCCGAATTCAACTTTACAACGATTTATAAATGTGAATGAAGTTGCCCAAACCATTGCTTATCTTTGCAGTCCTCTGTCTAGTGCCACAAATGGTTCTGTGATTAAAATTGATGGCGGAAGCTCTGGTGGAATTTTATAATTATTTTTGATATTTTATGGCTTACATTCTTCATCTTGAAACTTCTACAAAACAATGTTCCGTAGCACTCGCTTTTGAAGGAAAATTACTGAAATCCAGAGTCTTAAATTTGAATAGTTTTAGTCATAGTGAGAAACTACACCTTTTTATCAATGAGGTTCTTCAAGAAGCGGGTTTAACTCCCAAGGACTTGGGCGCTATCGCTATCAGTAAGGGGCCTGGGTCCTATACTGGATTAAGAATTGGTGTTGCTGCAGCTAAAGGACTTTGTTTTGCATTAGATCTTCCGCTGATTGCATTGAATTCACTAGAAGTCATGGTGATACCCCAAAATACGGACGGATTTGATTATATAATCCCCATGTTAGATGCCCGGAGAATGGAAGTCTATACGGCTATTTTTGATGCTGAAAAAAAGTGGGTTCAAGAAACATCCGCTCTAGTTTTATCAGAGGATGCCTATCTTGATATAGTTGGATTAAAACGGTGTTTACTTTTTGGTGATGGTGCTTCAAAACTTAAAGAATTACAATCAAAAATAAATGCTAAATATCTTCCAGAAGTTCATTTCCCAAATGCTGAAGACATGGTAGCTATGGCTTGGGTAAAATTCTCTAAAAATGATTTTGAGTCGTTGGCTTATTTTGAACCTTTTTATTTGAAAGATTTTCAAGTTACGCCTCCAAAACAACAGAAAATATAGGTTTAACCGTTTAGTGCAACCACACTTTCAACTTTTCCTGGCATCATTTCTTTAAGCATATTTTCGATACCATTTTTTAAAGTAAAAGTGGAAGAAGGACAACCACTACATGCACCTTGTAAGATAACTTGCACCTTTTTTTCCTCAGCATGGTAAGAATCAAATTGGATATTCCCCCCATCTGAAGCTACAGCAGGCTTAATGTATTCATCTAAAATGGAAACAATTTGGGTTTCTATTGGATTTAACGATTTTGTCGTTTGATGTTCTTTAGAAGTTGTTCCTTCTTGAGGAATTTCCTTTAAAACAAGATTGCCTTCTTCAACGAAATTTCTAATAAATTCTCTGACCTCCATTACTACAGCATCCCATTCTGTAACTTCATATTTAGTAATAGAAACATAATTTGCATCTATAAAAACTTCTTTTACAAAAGGAAAATGAAAAAGCTTTTGGGCTAGTGGTGAAACACTGGCTTCATCTATATTTTTAAACTCAATACTTTGTGTCACTAAGGCTTTATTTGCTACAAATTTCATTACCGAAGGGTTTGGAGTACTTTCGGCATAAACACTTACAGGTATTTTATCATTAGAAGTCACCTCAATTATTGCACCACCGTCGTTCAGATAGTCTTCAAGCTGTTCTTTTACCTCTTCTATAACCTCACTCCATTCAAGGATATTAAATCGCTCTACATCAATTTTTTGTTTAGATAAGCGAACGGTTTTCACAAAGGGGAGATAGAATAGTTGTTGGATCAAGGGTGCGCCTTTAGCATCATCAATATTTTTATAAAGAATTTCTTCTTCAGGACCAATTTCCCGATTCATTTCAAAAGACGCCCAGGGATTTCCTTTTTCGGATTTAGTCTGTAGTTCAAAGCTTTTCATATGCACTTTTTCTTTTTCCAAAAATAGTTAAAGCTTGAAGATATATTAGGATCATTTTCTTCAAATTGAAGGATTTTTTTTTTGTAATTTTAAGAGTAAATCTAGATCCTTATGTTACTGAAATCAGTTAGAGGTTTTACTCCGACTTATGGTGAGAATTGTTTTATTGCTGAAAATGCTACATTAATCGGTGATCTAGTGATGGGTCAAGGTTGTTCAGTATGGTATCAAGCAGTTGTCCGTGGTGATGTTAATAGTATTCGAGTAGGGGACTTTGTAAATATTCAGGATGGAGCAGTCATTCATGCTACTTATGAAAAAGCAGCTACACTTATAGGAAATAATGTTTCGATTGGTCATAATGCAATTGTTCACGGTTGTACTATAGAAGATAATGTTCTAATAGGTATGGGGAGTATTGTGATGGATCATTGTGTTATAGGATCAAACAGTATCATAGCAGCAGGTGCAGTAGTTCCTCAAGGGACTATTGTGGAATCGGGTTCTGTTTATGGGGGTGTGCCTGCTAAAAAAATAAAAAGCCTTTCTCGAGAACTTCAAGAAAATGAGATAGAACGCATTGCTAAGAATTATGTGCTTTATGCATCATGGTTTGAAAAAGGGTAAAAAAAAACCATCAACAGATGGTTTTTTTTAAGTGTAATAATTAGAAAGAATTCTAGAACCCTAAATCTGTTTTAACATCAGCGATAAGATCTTTTCCAGAAGCCATGATAACACTTCCACCTGGACTAGAATCCAATACGTAATCGAATCCTTGTGCTGCAGCTACCTTTTCAATGGATGCACGTGCTTTGTCATAAAGTGGACGCATCATATCAGCTGAACGCTTTTGTAGTTCTTGAGCGGCAGTTTCTCTAAACTCTTGAATACGTTGCTGCATTTCCTGCAACTCAACTTGACGTTGTTGGTTTATCAAATCTGTTTGATTTTGCGCATCTCCTTGGTAAGTTTGTGCTTTGGTTTGAAATTCTTTTACAGAATTCTCCATTTCCTTAGCATACTGATCTTCAAGTTTTTTCAATTCACTTTGAGCTGCAATAACTTCTGGCATTTCGCTAATAAGTTGTTGCGTATTGATGTGGGCAACCTTAGATTGTGCCGAAATATTTAGTGGTGCAATAAAGACCATCAAGCTAAAAAGAAGGGTAATTAAATTTTTCATATTTTGAATTATATTAGTTTTTTAATGCAGAAGCTTTTGATTTTAATTTTTCAATTTGTTCTTTTCTGTTTTGTATTTTTTGTAGCCTATTAATTCTTTGTATTACAAGGGTGCTAATATCGTAATTTTTTGCGGAATATAGCATAGTTGATGTTGAAGATCGATCAAAAATAAAATCATATTTTTTTTCTTCAGCAATCTGTTTTACAATAGTCAAGACCTGATCTTGAAGTGGTTGTATGAGTTTAGAGCGCTGAATAATCATGTCACCTCTAGGGCCAAAACGTTTTTCTTGTAAGGAGATGATTTCTGATGCAAAGTCTTGAATTTCTAATTCCCTATCGCTTATAAGTTCGGGGGTCAAGATGATACGTTCTGCATTTAGTTGATCTTGATATTGCTGCAATTTAAGTTTTTGCAGTTCAATTTCTTTCTTCCACTTTTCTATATTATTATCAAGAATTTGGCTTGCTTTTTTATATTCATCTACGGATTCCAAAATATAATTCATGTCAATATAGCCAACGGTAGTTCCTCGCTGGGCTTGTACAAAGAAGCAAGACAGGAATAATACTGTTAAAAACAACTTTAATTGTAGGTTACACTTCATATGAATATATAACGATCTAATGTCTTATATAGTATAAGAACTTTATCTCTTTGAGGATTTTTTAAAAACGCTGACCGATTATAAAATGCGTTTCCCAACCATTTGCTGTGGTTACGTTTGGGTCTGCATTATCAAATCCATAACCAAAATCGATACCTAATAAACCGAAAGCAGGCATAAAAATTCGTACTCCAGCCCCTGCGGATCTTTTCGAATTAAAGGGATCAAACTCTCTGAAATTGTTGTACCCATTACCCGACTCTAAAAATGTGAGTGCATAAATAGACGCACTAGGCTTTAATGTTATCGGATATCGGAGTTCAATAGAAAATTTATTATATATAACAGATCCATCGTTTCCAGATAAAGATTGGTTTGGATATCCTCTGAGAGCAATGGTCTCTCTGCCGTCAAGTGCGTAGCTAACCATACCATCTCCACCTAAGAAAAAGCGTTCAAAAGGGATATCTCCTCGGTCTTTGTTATACGTCCCAATAAACCCAAAATCAGCTTGAGTCTTCAGAATTAAATCAGCGAAAATCCGTGTGTACCATGTGCCGTTAAATTTAATTTTATAAAACTCTAACCAACGAAAACGCTCTTGATCAATTTTATCTGCCAAAGGATCTCCATTCTCGTCTTGAAATTCAGGAAGTGATTCTAAATTGGAAAAATCAGTTCCTGAAATCAGAGAATAAGGAGGACTGAATTTTGCACTAATGTTAAATGAAGATCCTCCAGTTGGGAAAATAGGGTTTATACGGGTGTTATTCCGTGAAAGACTAACGGTGTATGCTAAATTATTCGCTTCTCCATCTCCAAAGGTAAAAAGTCCTGTATAGTAGTTTTGAAGATTATAATATTGATAGGAGATTGCTTGAGACAATTGGAAAAAATCATCAGGTATTTGAAGACGCTTTGCTAATCCCAAAGTAATCCCGCTGATCTGGAATGATTGCGTTTTATCAGCAAGACCTGTAAAGAAATCATATCGATACTGGATGGTATGTTGTAAAGAAGTTGAAAACTGAACAGGTTGTTCACCTCCTAACCAAGGCTCTGAAAAGTTAAAACTATATGTGTTGTAAAACTGACTGGCTTGTAGTCGAAGGGCGAGGGTTTGACCGTCACCCATAGGGAGCGGCTTGTATGATTTTCCATCAAGAATATTTCGCATGGAAAAATTATTAAAAGAAAGACCAAGGGTACCAATAAAGCCTCCTTGACCATAACCTCCCTGAAGTTCTATCTGACTGGCACCAGACTCTACAAGATCAAACTTGACATCAATAGTTCCTGCATTTTGGTCTACATTTTCCATTTCAGGATTGATCTGTTCAGCATCAAAAAAGCCTAATTGTCCAAGCTCACGAACAGTTCTGACGATCTTATCTTTACTGTAAAGTTCTCCAGGTTTAGTTCGCAATTCACGATAAATTACATGGTCATTAGTTTTGGTATTTCCTTTGATTGATATTTTATTAAAATTGGCTTGTTTGCCTTCTGTAATTCGAATTTCAAAATTGATGGTGTCATTAATTGCACTGACTTCTACAGCGTTGATATTTGAAAATAAGTAACCACTATTTTGATACAGGTTTGTGATGTCATTTGCATCAGGCTTGGAGTTGTCTGCAATCCTTTTCTTTAAAAGTATCCCGTTATAAGTATCTCCTTTATTTAATCCTAAAATTTGCTGAAGAATACTGTTGCTATACACCGTGTTCCCAATATATTTAATATCGCCGAAATAGTATTTTTTTCCTTCTTCTATATCTAAATTCAGACTCACAGACTTAGGATTCTCGGGATCTCTGATGAGTGTGTCGGATAAAATTCTGGCATCACGATATCCTTCTTCTTTATAGAAGTCTATTAATTTGGTGAGGTCTTCTTTGAAATCAGCTTCTATGAATTTGGATTTTTTCCAAAAACGAACAGATTTTTTGTGTTTGGTTTTTTTAAGTTTGAACTGAAGTTTTCTGGTTTTGAATATTTCATTTCCCTCAAAATTAATTTCATCAATTTTCACACGGGGTCCCTTGTCAACATTAACAACCATTTTATAGGTATTTTTACCTACAGTGTCTAAAATAGTGTTTAAAGTAACTTTAGTATTCAAAAATCCTTCTTTTCTAAACTTATTTTGGATGTAATTTTGAGTATTGGTTAAAAAGCTTTCTGATAATTTTTTACCAGTAGTGAGCTCTGTGTCCTTTATGATAGATTCAATCTTTCCTTTTTTCAACCCATTTATTTTGACGTCTGTAAGGGTGGGAAGTTCTTCGATTTCAATTTCCAGGTCGATTTTGTTTCCATTCACTTTAGTTACAAAAATATTGATGTCACTAAATAATTCGAGTCCCCAGAGTTTATTAACGATTCCACTAATTTCTTCGCCTGGTAAGTTTACAGACTGTCCTTTTCGTAATCCACTGTATGAAATTACTGTTTGGGCATTAAAACTTTTTAGACCTGAAACCTTTAAAGAGTCAATAACATAAGACTTTCCCTTAACAAAACCTTCAGTTTGAGCTTGAGTTCCTAAACTCAAGAAAAGGAGGAGTCCAAAAAGAAAATAGCCATAAAATGGCCTATGTAGTGAGTTGTTCGCTCGTTTTTCCAAATCTTCTTTCTCTTTTAGCGTAATTTGTTAGTGCTTTCTGTAGGTCTTCTTTTTTGAAATCAGGCCAAAGCGTTTCGGTGAAATACAATTCTGCATAGGCAATGTGCCATAACAAGAAGTTACTAATTCGTTCCTCGCCACTGGTTCTGATAACTAGATCTACAGGAGGTAAATTTCGCGTGTAAAGATGCTCATTTATGGTGGATTGGTCAACTTTTTCAGGTGAAATTATACTATTTTTAACTTTAAAGGCGATGGCTTTCATTGCTTGGGTTAAGTCTTCTTTTCCACCGTAATTAAGAGCCAATGTAAGTACCATTCCAGAGTTATTCTTTGTTTTGTCGATAACATTATGCAATTCATTTTTTACAATGGTTGGTAATTCATCAATGTTGCCAACAGTTTGAAGACGAATGTTGTTTTGAAGCATTCGAGTGAATTCTTTTTTGAGGTAAGTAACTAGTAACTTCATTAGCAAGCTGACTTCATCCTTTGGGCGACTCCAATTTTCAGTAGAAAAGGCAAACAATGTTAAGAACTGAATATTTTGACTTACGGCGTATTCCACTACTTCTCTAACAGATTTAGCACCTTGCTGGTGCCCTGTCACACGACTTTTGTCTTGAAGCTTTGCCCATCGGCCGTTTCCGTCCATGATAATGGCAACATGTTTAGGTAGTGTACTCATTTATTATTTACAATAACAAGGAAGATCGCCAAAGGTAAATGAAATTGTGAAACCCATAAAAATATACCAGTCATTATTCGC
>JAFMMH010000013.1 GCA_017851655.1 Flavobacteriaceae bacterium | reverse complement strand
TAGCTCAGTTGGTTCAGAGCACTTGGTTTACACCCAAGGGGTCAGGGGTTCGAATCCCTTAGCGCCCACAAAATTAACCTCAACATATCGTTGGGGTTTTTTTATTTATACACAAAAGGAAAATCGCTAACTAAGACTTTTACTTTATTCTGTTAAAGAATGTGATAATTCTATTATGATTTTTTAACATTTTTTTAAAACTTATAGGAAGTAACTTTTTGCTTTATAGGGAGTCTAATATGTAGATATGGTTTATGTAATCTGCCCGATTCTATACTTTTGATGGTTAATTAATAGTGTTTGTGAAAATCTTCAGATTTCGGGCAGATTTTTTTAACATCAATTATTCCTTATTTTAAAAATCTCTACATTAGAGAAAATTTTATCCGTGAAAAAAATTGGAATCACTGACCGAATGTCCTTCTTAATCTTAGGTATTTTCTATTGCCTTACATTTTCTGTTGGATATTTCTTTGTATCAGGACAGAAAAATGTTTCTTATAAGAGCCTTAAAAGCACTAAAAAATTGATTCATTTGGTTTTAATAGATTTCAAACCTTCAATGAGTGCGACAGACCTTCAGTTGGTTACTGACGGTGCGTATAGTCTTCAGCAAATACCTGGAGTTGAGGATCTTAATTTTGGATCGAATACATCGCCTGAAGGTTTAAATAGAGACTATACGCATAGCTTAACGATGAAATTTAATACATCTAGAGACAGAGATAGTATTTACTTACCTCACCCTATTCATCAGGCGTTTGTAAAGCTATTTGTGCCTTACACTGAATCTGTTTTGGTCTATGATTATTGGGAGTAATTCGGAATTTTAAGCTCCAATTATTTTTAAAATTTTTGCTTCTTCTTCTTTTGCTAATTCAGGGTCAACAAGTATTCTTCCGCTATGCTCATCCATAATTATTTTACTCCTAGAAGCAATTTCTAGCTGAACTTGAGCGGGGATTGAAAAATAGGATCCACCAGAAGCCCCTCTTGCTACGGGAACAATTGCCAATCCGTTTCTAACACTAGCACGAATACGTTTGTACGCAGTAATTAAACGCTCTTCAATTTGTTTTTCAAATTCTGCTGATTTTTTTTGAAGTATATCCTCCTCTTTGTGTGTTTCTTTTAAGATGGTATCGAGTTCTCCTTTTTTTGCTTTAAGGTGGTTATTGCGTTCTTCCAATCTAGTATTAATATCATTCAAAGCATCTTGTTTACTTTCAATACGCGCTGTATGCTCCTTGATTTTCTTTTCGGCTAACTGGATTTCAAGCTCCTGAAACTCTTGTTCTTTGACAATAGAGTTGTATTCTCTGTTATTTCGGACATTTTTTAATTTATCCTCATATTTTTTGAGAAGCTCTTTGGCATTTTCTATTGTTTGTTTTTTATCTGAAATCTCGTGTTCGTCCTCGCTTATTTCAGTATTTATTTTGTCTAACTTGGTGTTTAGCCCTTGAATTTCATTTTCTAAATCTTCAACTTCCAGAGGAAGTTCACCTCTAAGGTTTTTAATTTCGTCAATTCGAGAGTCAATTAATTGCAAGTCATAAAGTGCTCTTAATTTAGTTTCAACGGATACTTCAGTTTTTTTGGCCATAGCTAGAAATAGTTAACAGGATTTGTTTTTATACTTGATAAAACGATTGCAAAATTAGGCATTTTTTTGGTAAGATAATCAAATATCAAATTTTTGGTAAACTGTTCACTTTCATAATGTCCTACATCAAGTAGGAGTAAGTTATTTTCACCTTGATAAAACTGGTGATATTTGAGGTCTGCAGTAATAAAGGCATCTGCTTTTTGTTGTTTTGCATTAGGAATGGCAAAACTCCCAGAACCACCCAAAACGGCTACTGTTTTTATTTCTTTTCCGATAAGTGGACTGTGACGGATGAATTTAGTGTTGAGTTGTTTTTTAACATAAGCTAAAAAAAGAGTTTCCTCCATGGGTTTGGATAAGGTACCAATCCTTCCACCTCCAACACTAGTAAGCGTGTTGTCCAAACTAAAAACTTCGTAAGCAATATTTTCATATGGATGACTATCCATCAAAGCTTTCTGTATAGAATTTGTTAGGTGAGATTCAAAGACTACTTGAATCTGAACTTCATCTATTGTCATTTTCTCTAGGGGCTCTCCAAGATGAGGATTACTGGCTTGGTTTCCCGTAAAATGTCCTTTTCCTTCGAGTGTAAAACTACATTCGCTGTAATTCCCAATCGCCCCTGCTCCAGCTTTATGCAAAGCTTCCAGAACATAAGCACTGTTTTTTTTAGGGACATAAGTGCTTAATTTTTTTAGGCCCGAAGGTTTAGGAATTAAAATACGACTATCATTTAGTTTTAGTCTATCAATTAAAATCCGATTTACCCCATCAGGATGGTTGTCTAATCGAGTATGTAATGCAAAAATGGCAATATTGTGACGAATGGCTTTTAACACTACTCGCTCTACATAATCTTTGCCTGTAATTTTTTTTAATCCTGAAAAAACAATTGGATGGAAACAAACGATCAAATTACTTTTTGTTTGAATTGCTTCATCTACCACTGTTTCAATACAATCTAAACTCACCAGGATTCCAGAGCAAACCGATGTGGCATCTCCGATGAGCAGGCCGACATTGTCAAAATCTTCAGCATAGGCAGGAGGGGCCCATTGATCTAATATATCGATTATATGTTGTATTGTTCTCATATGAATGAATGATCACAAATATAATATTTATCTTCATGGCCATGATTAAGTTGCGAATTTTACTTTTTCCTTTAGTTTGGCTATACAGCCTGATATTAAGGTTTCGCAATAAATTATTTGATTGGGATGTACTTCGTAGTCATCAAATTCCTTTTCCTAGTATTGGAGTAGGCAACTTAGCAATAGGGGGCACAGGAAAATCTGTTGTTATAGAGTATCTGATTTCAAATTTCATTGAGACAAAAAGGATTGGGGTTTTGAGCCGGGGGTATGGAAGGCAAACACGTGGTGTAGTATTTGCAAACCCTTCGAGTACTGCAGCTTCAATAGGGGACGAGCCGTATCAGTTTTATTCAAAACACAATCATATTCAAGTTTTAGTCTCTGAAAAAAGAAGGCTGGGCGTTCAAAAGCTAGTCGAACAAGATTCCCAAATTAATTTATTGCTTCTAGATGATGTGATGCAACATCGGTATGTCAAACCGGATGTTATGATACTGACTACAACCTATCACAATCCTTTTTTTTTAGACACCCTTTTCCCCATAGGACACCTAAGAGAACCAAAGTCAGGCTATCATAGGGCAGACTTAATCTTGGTAACGAAATGTCCTGAAAACCTCAAAGAACATGAACTAATTAGTTTCAAAAAAGAATTGAACTTAGTGTCAAACCAAAAAGTGTTTTTTACAAAAATTAGTTACAGTTCCTATGTGTTCAATGGGGTAAAAAAGAAAATTTTAAGTAATCTCCCAGATGATTTTCTTTTAGTTACTGGTATTGCAGACCCATATCCACTTATCTTTTTTCTAAAAAAAATTGGCTTAAGGTTTAATCATCTTTCTTTTCCAGATCATCATGCTTTTTCATTAGAGGATGTATCTCGTATCAATAACAGCAGAAAAAAAGGCATTGTATTGACTACTGAAAAGGATTATACACGATTAAAGGACTCGCTTGAATTGGATGTTTTGTTTTATCTCCCTATTGAGATGAAGTTCTTGAATTTATCAATGGAAAAAGAATTTAAACAATGTCTTGATAGGAGTTTAAGTTCCTAAGCGATATGTTTATGAGCTTTGTAAGATGACCTGACAAGCGGCCCACTTTCTACATGCCTGAACCCTAGGTCTAAAGCAAACGTTTCAAGTTTTTTAAACTGATCAGGTGTAATAAATTCTTTGACAGGAAGGTGTTTTTTGCTTGGTTGTAAATATTGACCGATGGTAACCACATCTACATTTCTTGATCTCAGGTCGTGTAAGGCTTCCATTACTTCTTCTTCTGTTTCACCAAGACCAAGCATAATACCCGATTTAGTTCTCTTAATTCCCTGGTCTTTTAGATATTCAAGTGTGTTGAGACTAGTTTCATATTTGGCCTGAACACGAACCTTACGAGTTAGTCGTTTTACAGTTTCTATATTGTGAGATACAACTTCTGGTGCAACTTTTACGATACGGTCAATATTTCGAGTGTTTCCTTGAAAGTCAGGAATAAGCGTCTCCATAGTAGTCCCAGGACTTATCCGTCTTACAGCATTTACAGTTTCTGCCCATATAATAGATCCCATGTCTTTCAAGTCATCACGGTCTACAGATGTGATAACTGCATGTTTGATATTCATGATTTTAATAGAATTAGCGACTTTTTCAGGTTCAGCCCAATCTACAGCTCCAGGTCTTCCAGTTTGAACGCCACAAAACCCGCAAGAGCGCGTACAGATATTTCCTAAAATCATAAAGGTTGCTGTTCCTTCAGCCCAGCATTCTCCCATGTTAGGACAGCTTCCTGATGTACATATCGTATTTAGTTTGTACTGATCAACTAAGCCTCTTAATTCAGTATATTTTTTCCCAGTTGGGAGTTTAACACGAATCCAATCGGGTTTTTTTTGATGCTTAATTTCTTTTTCACTAACCTCCATCGACCTTCTTTTTGGCAAAGATACAAACTCTTCTTTAGAGACTCAAAAGATAAAAGAGAGTAAAACCTGTTAAAAAAAGTAATCCAGAAACACTAAGTATTCTGAGCCCTTTTTTGGGTTGGTGTTTTTTAGGCATTGAACTACTAATTACCAATCGGTAATTCAAAAAAGCATAGAGTGGAGCTGTAATAAATGAGAGTACTGTTGCAATTTGAACGAGTTGACCCATCTCAGAAAGTAAGAAAAAGAATATACTCGCCGTCCCAAAGGTGAGGACAGCCATCCAATGCAAGTAATAATTCTTATCTTCTTTTTTAAATAGAAGTTGAACTGTTTTAGACATTGCTCTAGGAGAAGCATCCAGAGTAGTAAGTGTAGTGCTGAGCATCGTTGTAAAAGCAGCAACGCCAATTATACCATAAGCTGCTTGACCCAGGCTGGAAGTATAAAGTTGGATTAATTGTTGAGCGAAAGCACCCCCTTGATTTGAAAATTGAGATCCAGATCCGTACATCACTAAAGCGCCCAGTCCCAAAAAACAAAGTGCAAGAATGATGGTGGCTATATAGCCTACATTAAAGTCAAAAAGACTTTCTTTGAGAGAATTCTTTGAGGATATTTTATTTTTTTCTAAGGTCCAAATAGAATGCCAAATCGAAATATCTAATGGAGCAGGCATCCAACCTAAAAATGCAATCAGAAAAAGTAAACCAGAGGATTCCGGAAAGACTTGATCTAGCGGGATAACAGTTTCGTTTTTAACAAACGCAACACTAACAGCCAAAATACTACTTATTGCAAGGGTTACCATGATGATTTTGATTAGTTTGTCCAACCATTGATATTTACCCAATACTAAAATCAAGCTACACAAAAATGTAATAATGATTCCCCAAGTTACAATATCTGTTGTCCAACCAAATAAAGTTGCAGCCAGTCCGGCTGTTACAATTGTGACGGCACTTTGAATGGTAAACATGGTTGCTAAATTCAAAATGAAATAAGCCCACAAATATCCTTTTCCAAGCTTGTAATACCCATCCAAAAGTGTTTCTCCAGTAGCTTGTGCATAGCGTGGGCCATACTGAAAAAAGGGATATTTAAACAGGTTAATTAATAAGAGTGCCCATACCAACCCCCATCCAAAATCTGCTCCAGCACGAGTGGACTGCACCAGATGTGAGACTCCAATAGCTGCACCAGCGAACAAAAGTCCAGGGCCTAATTTTGAAAGGTTTAACTTACTCAAGTTTTAACTTATTTGATAACATTTTTTTTGCCCTAAAAAGCTTTACTCGAACGTTAGAGGCAGGTTCATTTAAAGTTTCTTCAATTTGCTTTAGTGAAAGGTCGTCGAAATATCTTAATTTTAAAATTATACGATAATCTTCTTTTAAGGTTTTGATTTGGGTCAAAACGTGATCTAAATTTTGATTTGAGATCAGCAATTCCTCTGGTGAAGGGTCTAGACTAGAAATTTGAATTTTGCTTAATTCAGAAACACGATCTGTTTCTTTCTCATGTTTTTGAGAACTTCGGAATCTATCTATATGATGATTTTTTGCTATCGTAGTGATCCAAGAAACAAAAGATTGACTTTCGTCAAAACTGGATATACGATCAAATGCTTTAGAGAAAACTTCAATGGAGAGCTCCTCAGCTTTATTAGAGTCAGAAGTTCTGGAAATTAAAAAACCATATACTGTATCCCAATACTTGTTGAAAAGAGTGTTAAACGCAATTTGGTCATTTGCTTTGGCTTTTAATAAAATTTCTTTTTCCGGCTGCATGAATCAAAGCTAAATTCTTAATTATTAAGAGGGACCGGATTTTTACAATCTGATTCCTCAGGCATCTTTCCACAAAGACCACACGGTTTGTTATCCTTGTTTAAAAAAGGACTTTGACTAGCACATGTTCCGGCGAATTCACCATTTTTTTTCCCCCATATCTTAATTGAAATCCCAGCAAAAGCAAGAAAAATTAAGATGAAAGTGATAATAAATAATTCCATTAATTTTTAATTGAGTTACAAAAATACTAATCTTTCTACTACAATCTATTTGCATTAATAATTTTGGCCATCGTAAAACCGGATGGCTTACCTATAATCCAATCAAGGTATGGATGAATACAATTGGAAAATTATCCTTCAAAGACGAAGTAATAGAATTTAATAAAACCCAAAAATCCTATGTATAGAGTAAACTCCTTTCCCAAGAACGCCCTACATTTCGTGTAGAAAAGCATTAATATGTGCTGATGGCATAAACAACATTCATTAAATAAATATAGTGTTGTGGTTTGATTGAATTTTTGGCGAAAGGGGTTGCTTTATACTTTAAAAGAGAAATGCTCTAGCATTCCATAAAAAACGAAGGAAGTAAAAGCCAAAAGCTAGCCCTACAATAAACTTGAGAAATACACCGGATAAGAAACCAATTAGAGAACCAAAAGCAGCTTTTAATGCACCTTTTTTGTTTTGTTTATTAACAATTAGCTCTCCAAAAAAAGCGCCTAAAAAAGGGCCAAATAAAATTCCAAATGGACCTAAAAAAATAATCCCAATGAAAAGACCAACCGCTGCTCCATAGGTGCTTCCTTTTCCTCCTCCAAATTTTTTTGCTCCAACGATCGGTATAAAAATATCCAATAAAAAAATAAACAAGGCTATGGAAAAACTAATAATTAGAAAGTCTGTTGAGATGTAGACTTCAGAGATGAAACTAAGAATTAGTAATCCTATCCATGAAGTAAGGGGCCCGGGGATGACTGGAAGAAAGCTACCTGCGATACCCAATAAAATGAAAAATCCGGAGAGACAGATTAAAAAAAGGTCCATAAGTTTAAGTGTTGGTTTAGTTCCTAAATTGGAGTCTTATAACATGAAAAATAAATAAAAATCGTAACTTTATTAGATATTTCAATAAAAATGAAAAAAATCACACCTCACACTTCTCTCTATTTGATGCTCCCGGTGTTTTTGTTTTTCACAAGTTGTCATTTATTTGAATCAACCCAAGTTTCGACGAAAGAAATTGCTAAAGCCTCAAAATGGTCTGCTCAGGATATCGCCCCTAGTTTTGATGTTTGCGAGGGTTTAGAAGGGAATGATAATGAAGTGTGTTTTAAAGAACTTATAATTACAACTGTAAGTGACTATCTTAACAACAATATTCCTGAAGCAAATCGGCAAATTGAAGAAGTACTTTTGCTTATTATCACTGTAGATAAGGAAGGATATGTGAGTTTGAAAGATGTTGATTTTTCGAATGCGATCTTAGAAGCCATACCTAATTTAAATAATATTTTAGTTGATGCAATATATCAACTTCCACAGGCTAAACCAGCGATAAAGTCTAATGTTGGCTCTTTTGTTGTAGCGGAATTTCAATTACCTATTCGTATAGTAGCTCAGGAGCTTAACTAATGCAAGAAGAGCAAATCATTTTAGGTGTTGATCCAGGAACAACCATTATGGGGTTCGGATTAATAGCTGTAACTAAATCATCCATGCGGATGATTCAAATGCACGAATTGCAACTTAAGAAATATGATAATCATTTTTTGAAATTGCATCATATTTTTAAAAGAACTATTGAGTTGATTGATGAATATCATCCTGATGAAATGGCTCTTGAAGCCCCTTTTTATGGGAAAAATGTGCAGTCTATGCTCAAGTTAGGTAGGGCCCAAGGAGTTGCAATGGCAGCAGGTTTGTCAAGAGAACTTACCATAACAGAGTATTCTCCAAAAAAAATTAAAATGGCCATTACAGGAAATGGAAATGCTTCTAAAGAACAGGTTGCTAAAATGTTACAACAGTTGCTAAAATTTAAAACTCTTCCAAAAAACTTAGATGCAACTGATGGATTGGCAGCCGCAGTTTGTCATTACTATAATATGGGGAAGGAATCAAACGAGAAGAGCTATACAGGTTGGAGCGCTTTCGTAAATCAAAATCCAAAAAAAATTAAATCCTAATTCGGGTTCTTTTTTAGATGTCAAACTTATACTTTCACTTTCCCTTCTGCAAACAAGCTTGTCATTATTGTAATTTTCATTTTTCTACAAATACTAAAAACCAAGATTCTTTGTGGAAGGCCATGAATAAAGAATTGACTTTGCGTTCGGAAGAAATCAATTCACCTCTAGAAAGCATCTATTTTGGAGGAGGTTCACCTTCATTATTGGATCCCAAACAAATCGAAGAAATACTGACAGCTGTTCAGTCTCAATTTAAGGTTAACAAGCCTCTAGAGATCACCTTAGAAGTAAACCCGGACGATGTAAGCGCTGCTTATTTATCCGACTTAAAATACGCAGGAATTAATAGGTTGAGTCTTGGAGTGCAGTCCTTTTTAGATAAAGATTTGATCCTCATGAACAGAGCTCATAAAGCCGCACAGGCATTTGATGCTTTAGATTTGATTTCAAAAAAATTTACAAATTACACTTTGGATTTGATCTATGGATTACCCTATTCCACCCAAATGGAATGGGAACAGAATCTCGACTTGGCATTGAGTTATAATCCACCACACCTTTCTGCTTACGCATTGACAGTTGAAAAAAAAACGGTCTTATCTACACAAATCAAAAATAAAGAAGTGTTGCTATTGCCCGAAGAAGCTGTTGAAAATCAATATCAATTAATGGTTAGAAAAATGACAGATTTGGGTTATGTCAATTATGAATTTTCGAATTTCGGTAAACCCCATTTTTTTTCTCTGAACAATCAAAATTATTGGAAAGGGAAACCGTATGTTGGAATCGGTCCTGCTGCGCATAGCTATGATGGTGAAAAGATCAGAAAGTGGAATGTTTCTAATAACCACCTTTATCTAAAGGCTATTCAAGAGAATAAACTTTCTTTCGAGGAAGAGCAACTTACACTTAAAGATAGATATAATGAGTATCTAATGACTGGATTAAGAACGGTTGAAGGAATTTCACTCCTTTACGTTCAAGAAATATTTGGGAAACTTTTTGCTACCTATTTAGAGGAACAAGCCTCAAGACATTTAGAAGCACGATATTTCTATTGGGATGGAGATTACTTAAAAATTCATCAGAGTGCAAAGTTTCTAACGGATGGCTTAGCAGCCGATTTATTTATGGTTTAGATATTATTGCCATTTAGTTTACTGAAATGTTCGTAAAACTTTGGAATGGTTTCAATTCCCTTAAAAAAATTGAAAAGCCCATAATGTTCATTAGGGGAATGAATGGCGTCTGAGTCCAAACCAAATCCCATTAAAATAGATTTTACTCCTAATTCATTTTCAAACATTGGGACAATAGGAATACTTCCCCCTCCTCTGCTTGGGATAGGTGGAATCCCGAAAGTATCGAGATAAGCATGATGTGCGGCTTGGTAGGCAATATTATCTGTTGGAGTAACATAAGCATAGCCTCCGTGGTGAGTTTGAACATCTACTGTTACTCCTTCTGGTGCTATGGATTGGAAATGATTACTAAATAATTTGCTGATCTCGTTCCAGTCCTGATTGGGAACCAATCGCATAGAAATTTTAGCATGGGCTTTACTCGGGATAACTGTTTTTGCACCTTCACCGATATATCCACCCCATATTCCGTTTACGTCTAGTGTTGGGCGAATGGTTCTGCGTTCTTCATTAGAATAACTTGCTTCTCCAGAGACCTCTTTTATGCCAATAGAATTTTTAAATTCTTCTAAATCAAAAGGAGCTTCAGCCATCGCTGCTCTTTCATTTTCAGAAAGTGCTTCTACGTTATCATAAAAACCAGGAATAGTAATACGTTTTTTATCGTCGTGTAATTGGGCAATCATTTCACACAAAACATTAATTGGATTTGCGACTGCCCCTCCGTATAAGCCCGAATGCAAATCTCTATTAGGTCCTGTAACCGTAACTTCCATATAACTTAATCCGCGTAAACCAGTGGAGATTGAAGGCTGTTCTCTTGAAATCATTCCAGTATCGGAGATCAGGATAACATCGCAAGTTAATTTTTGTTTATTATTTTTCACAAAGTCTTCTAAATGATCACTCCCAACTTCTTCCTCGCCTTCGATCATAAATTTGATATTACAGCTTAATGATCCCTTCTTTTTCATGACTTCAAAAGCTTTTATGTGCATAAACATTTGTCCTTTATCATCACAAGCTCCTCTGGCAAACACAGCCCCTTCTGGATGGAGCGGGGTTGTTTTGATTATTGGTTCAAATGGTGGGCTATCCCATAATTCTAGAGGGTCCGGGGGTTGCACATCATAATGCCCATATACCAAAACCGTGGGGAGTTTGGGATCGATCAAATGCTCTCCATATACTATTGGGTGTCCGTTTGTTGGAATAATTTCTGTATGAACACAGCCGACATTCTCAAGGGCATCCTTCACCCATTCAGCAGCTTGAGCAACATCTTTTTTATAACTTGGATCTGCGCTAACTGATGGGATCTTTAAGAAATTCATCCATTCTTCTAAATAACGTTTTTGATCGTTTGTAAGTGTCATATTTAGGTCGTTTCGTAATGATACAAAGCTAACCATTGTATTTTTTTTAGAAGTGGAAATTTTATGCAAAAACTTAACTATATTTGCACCCACCAATATCTAAAAGCGGGTGTGGTGAAATTGGTAGACACGCTAGATTTAGGATCTAGTGCTTTACGGCTTGGGGGTTCGAGTCCCTTCACCCGCACAAAAACCCTCCATTAAGGAGGGTTTTTTTTGTTTCAATTCAGCTGGGTTCGCTTCAAAGGGATGAGTTTTAGACTCCTTAAATCTTAAATGCGCGAATCCTTCGGATGAGGCTAATTGATGGTTCTCAATTCTTTAAAATTTAGTTGAAAAATTATTTTTGCCTTTGGAAAGGGTATCGCTATTTGAATTTGTGAACCACAAATTATCAAAGTTACCCACGGATTCGATAGTTTATAAATAGTGGAGATTTTATCGAATAAAAAATTTATTCATTTATCTTTAAATGCACATTAGTACAAATCATATTCATTGAAAATCAAATTCGGTATACTTTATGGAAATTAAACCCAGACTGAAAAGGCAAATGGGTTTGATTGCGGTTATTGCTACTGGAGTGTCCTCTATGGTAGGAGCTTCTATAAATGTGGTTCCTTTTATGATTCACCGAAGTGTCCCATCCATCGGGCCAAATGTATTATGGGCATTCGCTTTTGCCGCTGTCCCTGCCTTATTTGCGGGACTAGCTTATTCTATTTTGTCCTCTGCTATGCCCAGAGCAGGAGGGAGTTATCTATATGCAAGCAGAGGATTAAATCCCTATTTTGGTTTTGTAGCAAGTTTTTCGCAGTGGTTTGGACTATCCATCGTTATTGGAGTGATTGCCTATATTTCAATTCCTTTTTTAAGAGATATTGCATACACTCATCAATTTTTTGGACTTTCTTCTTTGTTGGACATTCCTATCATTCGAGTAAGTTTAGCCTTAGGTCTAATCTGGGGATTTGTGTATCTCAATGTCAGAGGAATTAAGGCTTATACAAATCTTTTGATACCTATGGTCGTTATCATTTTTTGTTTGGGAAGTATCGTTATTTTTTCTAGTTTTTTCTTTGATTCTTCAGATTTTTTGGCTTCTGTAGCAGAAAAATCAGGAAATCCATTTGTTCCTAAATCAGATCCTCCTTTTAAATGGCTTAGCTTTTTGTCCGCCTCAGCAGTTTTATTTTCAAGCTTTATCGGTTTTGATGCAATCTCTCAAACAGGTAGTGAAGCCATAAATCCCAGGAGAAATCTGCCACTAGCAATACTAATTGCCATATTAGGAGTGGGCTTATTTTATTTTCTTTTCACGGCTGCTGTTTACAAGATTATTCCTTGGAGTTTTGTCGCTGAACAGGCTTTAGAGAAAGATATTTCTGCACCAGGATTACTCAGTTATGTCTTGCCCTATGGTTTAGATACACTTATTATAGTAGGCGCTACTATTGCGTTGATCAATGATTTACCAGCAATGTTATTATCTGTCTCACGACTTATGTTTGCTTGGGCAAAAGATGGTGTGGCTTCTTCACGTTTAACTTATATTCATCCAAAAAAGAATACCCCAGTAGTAGCCTTGGTCATTGCAGGGATTATGGCAAGTATTGGTGTGTTAGGTTCCAATTTTGCTGGTGATTTCTTTTTGGGAATTGACATTATGGTGACCTCTATGTTAGTTAATTTTTTATTGATGTGCGTTACCCTTATTACAATCAAAGAATATAATTTTAAATTATACAGTGAAATAGAAGTGATAAAATCAAGAAGGTTACAGTTAATTATAGGATGGGGAGGGATATTTTTTCTTTCTATTTTTTTGACAATACATTTATACAAAGACCTTGTTAGCGAAGTGGAGGCTTGGTATTTTCATTCTACCTATGTTTGGTTGATTGTAATGGGAGTTGCCAGTTTGGTTTTTTACTTACGATGGAAAAAATTAAAAATCCATGATAAAACTATTATGCAAAGGTTTAAAAACTTACCAATAGAATAGCAATGAAAAAAGAAGTTAAATTATCGTCATCACTATCTATACCCAGAATACTTATTGGTCTTTGGCAAATTGCGGATATGGAAAGGGATGAACAAAAGCTTGATTTACCACAAACTGCGTCTTATATGGATGACTATATAGCCGCAGGTTTTTCAACTTTTGATATGGCAGATCATTATGGATCTAGTGAAATTATAGCGGGACTTTGTAAAAACAATCATCCAACTCATGAAGGAATTCATTTGTTTACAAAATGGGTTCCAAAACCCGGAAAAATAGACAAAAAGCAAGTTCGAGATGCCATAGAAAAGGCGCTTAACAGAATGCAACAGAAACAGCTTGACTTGATACAGTTTCATGCTTGGCTTTATGCTGATCCTAGTTGGTTAGATGCACTCTTTTTTTTAAAAGAACTGAAGGAAGAGGGACTAATAAAGAATATTGGTGTTACAAATTTTGATGCACATCATTTACGTATAGCTCTTGCCAGTGGAATCCCTATCGTTAGTAATCAAATTTCTCATTCTGTAGTTGATCGCCGTGCGCTAGGAGCAATGAGAGAAGTTTGTGACCTTTATAACGTAAAGATTTTTGCTTATGGAACACTATTAGGTGGTTTTTTATCTGACCGATGGATAGGAGTAGAAGAGCCGAAGTTAGAGGCTTTAAAAACTTGGTCCCAGATGAAATATGTTCGTTTTATTCAGGCTGCTGGAGGATGGTCTTTGTTTCAGGAATTATTAAGTACAATGGATTTTATCGCTCAAAAAAAGAACACAACTATTTCCAATATTGCTAGTCGGTATGTGTTAGAAAATCAACATATAGCTTCCGTTATTATTGGTGCGAGACTAGGAGAAAGTTCTCATATCGACGCACATAAAGAATTACTAAATATAACTTTTGATTCCGAAGATGTTAAGATGCTTGAAGCTGTGATTGGTAAATTGAACCCTATACCTGGGAATTGTGGAGATGAATACCGACAGCCTCCTTTTTTAACAGCATCTGGTGATTTAAGCCATCATTTAGAAACCTTTCCTTCTGTTTATCCAATTGTAAAACAATCAGAAAATAGAACTCAAGTATATAGTGGAACAGTTTGGGAGTCTTTTGCAGGCTATTCAAGAGCAGTTAAAATAAATGATAGAATTAGTGTTTCAGGAACTACTGCTACTCATCAAAATGAGTGTATTGGTGGAAATGATGCTGCCGCCCAGACGCATTTTGTAATTGATAAAATTGAGGCCGCTATTACTTCTTTAGGAGGAAGCCTAAAAGATATTGTTAGAACCCGAATATATGTAAACGACATCAATGATTGGGAAGTAGTTGCTCAGGCTCATGGTCAACGATTCAAAGGGATCGATCCAGTAAATACTCTAGTGGAAGCTAAATTAGTTGGCCGAGGATATAAAGTAGAAATCGAAGCTGAGGCTGTGGTTACTTAATTCACTGCTCGGCTTCAAATGATTCCAGTAGATCTTTCCTGTCAATTTTAAACTGACTTACTTTTTTTTCAAAAAGGTCAATCAACAGTTCTCCTTTTTTTAATAATTGTAAATCTTGACTAGAAGGATTTCTGAGTCTTGCTTTAGAAAATTGCACTACATTTCTCATAACTGAAAAGGCTGTAATTTTCGCACTTTGCCATGCTCCAATTTGCCTATCTCTAGGTCTGTCGTTCACTTCATTTTTTAGTAACCTAAGATCTGAAAGGATTTCTTTTTTAACTTCAGAATTATCAGTTTTGGGATTTGTAGCGTTTAAAAATTTCTCATAATTTTCTAATTCTTTGTAAAGTAAGGTTAACCTTTCTACCTGAACATCTACTTGTTTTTGGAAAGAATATAAAGCTTCATCTACTTGGGAATCTAATTCAAATCTTGGGTCTGGGACTATCTTAATCAAAGTAGTTTTTAATTCGTTTTTGTACTCAATCTCAGCAACGTAGTTTCCTGGAAGTACAGGAATACCTCTTGATTCTTCATTGATCCATGAACCAGGGAGTGTTGAATTTTTTTCATCTAATTTCCAGGTAATATAGTTGAGACCGGGTTTAATATTTTTTGTAAAGACTGTATTTATTTCTTTTCCTTCTGAATTTTTAATCACAGCTGATACTGAATCTAATGCATTGGTTTCTTCATTAAGATAAAAAGGAATACTAACTTTTTGAAACACACGATTCTCACCTTCGAAAGTGGTATGAAAGCCTGACCAGATATTTCCTGGAGGAGCGATGAATAAGCCTTTTACTTGAACAACTTCATTTAGCGGCAGTGCAGTTAGTTTTTGTTTAGGAGGATTTGAAACAATTTCTCTAAGACTTAACAAATCGTCTAATACCCATATTGCTCTTCCAAAAGTACCTACAACCAATGCTGATTCCTTCTCTTGGATTACTAAATCCATAGTTGAAACAGAAGGGAAACCGTTTTTAAATTGAGTCCAATCTAATCCTTCATTTGTGCTAACCCACAAACCATTTTCCGTTCCAAGGAAAAGCAACTCTTTTTCTACTGGATCTTGAATAAAAGAAAGTGTATAGCCTTTTACATTATTTTCATTCACCATTGAACTCCAAGTCTTGCCATAGTCAGAAGTTTTAAATAAGTAGGGTTTGAAGTCTCCTTTTCTGTAATTATTTACGACCAACCAAGCTGTTTTTTTATCATATCTTGAGGCATGTATTCTAGCAATCCAAGCTTCTTTTGGCAATTCATTTATGTTTTCTGTAAGATTAGACCAAGTTTGACCTCCATCTCTGGTTAGCTGAACCTGCCCATCATCTGTTCCTACCCAAATGATTTCTTTGTCTAAATGACTGGGAGCAATGGCTAGGATACTTGTGTAATTTTCTGCTCCTGAAATATCGAGGGTAAGACCTCCATAATCACCCTTTTGGTATTCAGTGTTGTTTGTTGTTAGATCTGGGGAAATAATTTTCCAATTCGCACCTTTGTCAATTGATTTATGAACGTATTGTGAACCATAATAGACCCCATTTGAATCAAATGGATCTTTTGCAAAACCTGCATTCCAGTTAAAACGTAAAGGAGTATTTTTGTTAGGTGCTTGGGGACTAATACTCTGATAATAACCGGTTAATTTATCATAACGATAAAGATCACCATTTTGAGAAGTGCCAAAACCAAATCGTGAGTTTTCTATGTCAGGGGCTATATAAAACCCATCTCCTCCAACAAGATATTGCCAGTAGAGTGTTCGGATACCCCCTCTTTTCCATGTATAAGCTGGACCCGACCAGTTGCCGTTGTCTTGCATTCCCCCATATACATTAAATGGGGTATCATAATCAACATTAATTTGATAAAATTGTGCTACAGGAATGCTTTCAGGGAAATACCAACTTTTGCCATGATCAAAAGTAATCCCTAAACCTCCATCCCCACCAATAATGAAATGCTGTGGATCATTAGGATTAATCCATAGGGCATGAAAATCAGCATGAATACCCTTAGTTTCATCAGCAGGAATCATGGGCGTCGTATCGAATGTTTTTCCACCATCATAACTCACAGAAAGAGGCTGATATATATTGTATACTCTTTCTTGATCTTCAGTATCTACAGCTAAATCTTGAAAATAAAAAGGCCTGTTATTGGTAAATTTTGGATTGTCGTTGATTTGTTCCCACAATAATCCTCCGTCATCACTTCTATAAAGTGCATTTTTTTGTGCTTCAATTTTAGCGTAAATCCGATTAGGATTACTGGGTGCAATTGCAATTCCGATTCTACCAAGTTCACCAGATGGCAAGCCATTTTCGGCATTAATTTTTTTCCAAGTAGTGCCCCCATTATCAGTTAAATATAGGCCAGAGCCAGTTCCCCCAGACACAAAAGAAAAAGGAGTCCTTTTGTGATCGTATAGGGCTGCCAAAAGTTTTTTAGGATTTTTAGGATCCATTACCAAATCTGCAATTCCAGAGGATGAATTAGTCGAAAGAATTCTATACCAGTTTTCACCACCGTCAGTTGATTTATATAAACCTCTATGTTCATTTTCAGTAAAAGGATCCCCTAGAGCACCTACATAAATAGTATTCTCATCATCAGGATCTATAAGAATACGATGAATTGTTTTAGTAGCTTCAAGTCCCTTAAATTTCCATGTCTTGCCTGCGTCTTCTGATTTAAAAATACCCATTCCTAGGTTCATGGAGTTTCTGGGATTTCCTTCCCCAGTTCCAACCCAAATCACATCTGGATTACTTTGTTGAATGGCCAAGGCTCCAATATTTTGTGTAGGTTGATCATCAAAAACTGGAACCCAGGCTGAACCACCATTTTCTGATTTCCATACACCTCCCGATGCTGCACCTACATAAATTATTTTAGGATTTGCAGTCACCACATCTATGGCAGTTATTCGTCCGCTCATATTTGCTGGACCAACATTACGCATTTTTAAGTTTTCTAATTTGTCAAAGTTTATAGTCTGAGCTTGAATAGAGAGACAAAAGCAAATAAATAAAGGAAAATATAGTCGCATTTTATAAGGAATAATATCAGTTAGTCACAATGTAGTTAAAATTTGATACTTTTAATTTTTATCAAATAAACTAAAGCAAAAAAATTCAATATTCATATGCTCAATTTTTTACAAAACCAAAAGCTAATATATTTCAACTTATTTATATTGATTTCTTTTCTAGTGTTTGGAATAAGTAATGCACAGAGATATGGTCAATTCCAAAACCCTGAGCTTGTAAGCTTATTTAAAGATTGGCGTGCGTTTGAGGTACCCCCTATGAAAAATGGAGTGCCTGATTATTCTGAGGCTTCTTTTAATCAGAGATGGGAAACATACACTGTGTTAAGAGAGCGACTCGAAAAATTTAATAAAGAAACTTGGGAAGCTGAGCAGCAAGTTGATTGGCATTTGCTTTGGGCTGAAATGAATGGCTATGTTTTTAATGCTAAAATTTTAAAACCATGGCAACGAGATCCAGCATTTTATAAATCTATTTGGACCTCCAAAAGTGATGTTCCTGCTCACGAAGGGCCTACCCATCATTTTGTTATAGAACTTTGGCAATATAATTTTCCTCTGAATCAAAAAAGAAGAAACGATTTAATTTCCTCACTTAAAATGATTCCAGAATTAAATAATCAAGCTCAATTCAATCTTACTGGAAATGCGAAAGACCTATGGATTGCTGGAATTCGTGATATTCAAGATCAAGTAGAAGTACTGAAAGACATTCTCTTAAAACCAGATGTTAATGGAGATCGTATTTTAGTATCTGAAATTAATAAAGCGATAGCTTCAACTCAGTATTTTGTTAATTGGCTCAAAGAGGAAGCCCCAAAAAAAAATGGCCCTTCTGGAATAGGTAAGGAAAATTATACTTGGTATCAGCAAAACGTTCATCTCGTTCCATTAAGTTGGGACGATGAGGTTCTTTTACTTAAAAGAGAGTTAGCGCGAGCCTGGTCATCATTAAAGTTAGAAGAACATCGAAATAGGAATTTAGTAGAGATAAATCCTGCTGACTCTCCTGAGGCCTATGCCATTTTGGCTCAAAATGCAGCTAAAGAATTAATCAATTTTTTAGATCAGAATGATATTGTTACTGTGAAAGATTATTTTTCAAAAGCTCTAGAGCCTCATTTGGGAAAATATATACCCTCAGAGAAACGAAACTTCTTTTGGATTACAGCTCATTTAGATCCAAAGCCACTTTTTTCCCATTTTTATCATTGGTTTGAGCTCGAAAGAATGTTGGAAGAACCCCATCCAAATCCTATTCGAAGGGGAGCTCTACTGTATAATATTTTTGACTCAAGGAATGAAGGATTGGCTACAGGTGTAGAAGAAATGTTTATGCATGTCGGCCTTTATGATCAGAACCCAAGAGCAAGAGAAATTGTTTACATTCTAATCGCCCAAAGAGCAGCTAGGGGCCTTGGTTCGTTATACGCACACGCCAATATGTTGTCTATGGAAGAGGCAGGTAAAATCCATTCAGAATATACTCCCAGAGGCTGGATGAAAACAGAAAAAGAACTGCTTATTTTTGAACAGCATTTATACTTGAGACAGCCAGGTTATGGAACAAGTTACATCACAGGTAAATATTTAATCGAGGATATGATGATGGAATTTGCAAATAAACAAAAAGAAGATTTTACCTTGAAGCAGTTTTTTGATACACTCAATAGTATCGGTAATATTCCCGTCTCTCTTGGCAAGTGGGAAATGACAGGAGATGGTTCACAGATACAAAAAATTCAAAATTCCTTCAAAACTATAGACTATTGATTTGAAAATAATATTTTTCTAACCTATACTTATTCAACATTTAAATTTGCTTTAGCACATGACACACGAGATTAAAAATTTTATTGAACTAATATGGAAGTCCCATCAGCAAAACATAAAATCCGTTTTAGCAACTGTTGTCGCTTTAGAGGGTTCGTCTTATCGCAGACCTGGAGTTCGTATGTTGATTCAGGAAAATGGGCAAACGTTTGGAGCTGTGAGCGGCGGGTGTGTTGAAAAGGAAGTCATGAGACAAGCGCAGTCTGTTTTTGATTCTGATATTCCAAAAATAATGACATACGATGGCAGGTATAGACTAGGATGTGAAGGGATTATCTATATTCTTATAGAGCCCGTAAGACTTTCTGAGGATTTAAAGATTAAGTTTGAATCTGTTTTTATTCAACGAGAATCTTTTGAGAGCGAATCATTCTTCCAACTGGAGGAGGGTGTAAGCGAGGCTTTTGGGACACAATTTATTTTTTCAGGGAAACGATTTTCTTTGCGTGAAGGACTTTCCTTTTCAGAGCAACATCAATGTTTTAAACAATCGTTTTCTCCTTTGTTTCAGTTGTACCTCTTTGGAGCGGAACACGATACGGTTAGTTTGTGCAAAGCAGCGTCGAATTTAGGATGGCAAGTTACTGTTATTGCTGCTCCAGATGAAGCTAAAACGAAAGACTTTTTTGAAGGAGCTCATGAATTTATAACCCCAACATTTGAAGCTCTTAATGTCAGTTCAATTGATTCGCAGACAGCGGTTATGTTAATGTCTCACAGCTTCAATAGAGATGTGCAGTATCTTTTAACACTAGCAAATACTCAACCAGCTTATTTTGGAATTTTGGGTCCCAAGCATAGAAGAGAACGGGTGTTGGAAAAAGCTTTGGATTTTAACCCAGACTTATCAATTGAATTTTTAGAAAATCTTCATGGGCCTGCGGGTATAAATATTGGTGCTGAAAGTGCAGAAGAGATTGCCATATCAATCTTGTCTGAAATTTTAAGTGTGACTCGAAAACAGAAACCCGTACAATTAAAAGAAAAGAAAGGTAGGATACATGAGTAAAATCTCTCATATATTACTAGCTGCAGGAACTTCAAAGAGGATGGGAGAGCCAAAACAACTCCTGCCTTGGGGCTCCCAATCACTCATCCAATTTCAAGTAGAAAAAATTTTACCTACAACAGAGCATCTGTACGTAGTATTAGGAGCTTATGCAGATAGGGTAGAACCCCTTTTAAAAGGTTTAGATGTAGAGTCTATTCGATGTAAACATTGGGAAAAGGGCATGGGAGCTTCTTTGTCTTTTGTTATAAATGAAATTCTCAATACCAATAGTGATTTAGATGGAGTTCTCGTTTCTTTAATTGACCAACCATTAGTTTCAAGCGCACATTACTTAAAGATGAGAGCTCTCTTTCAAAAAGGAAATAATCAGATTATAGTCTCTGAGTCAGATTCAGGATGGTGTGGTGTTCCTGTTTTATTTGATTCTTGTTATTTTCACGATCTACAATCACTAAGTGGGGAAGAAGGAGCTAAAGTGATTTTTAAGAGAAACCTAGAAAATGTGGTTTATGTCAAATCAGGTAATTCTCTCGTAGACATGGATACACCCGAAATGTATCAAAAATTATTGAAAGAATTTAGCCCCCAATAGTAATCATACTTCTATTTTGTTGGTGCTGTTTTGGGTCTTCAAAGCTTTCTGGAGCATCCATGCCAGACCGAACAGCGAATTTACTTGAAACACTCTGACGAACTATGGATTCAATATCCTGATTATTTCTTAGAGCGGTCAGTAAATCATTTTCTTTTTTGGAAAACAAACAATTTTTTAAATGTCCATTCGCAGTTAAGCGGATGCGATTGCATTGATCACAAAAAGGATGCGTAACAGTACTAATTATTGCAAAGGTGCCTTGGTATCCTTTAATGCTATAGTTTTTTGCGGTATCGTTTGGTGCATCTTGGAGCCGAATGATTTGATCATCAGTATAATTCTCTTGAATTTTTTTCATGATTTCTAAATAGGAAACCGTTTTTTCTCTCTTCCACTGGTTACCATCAAAAGGCATGAATTCAATAAAACGAAATGCAACTGGGTGGTCTTTTGTAAAAGCAATAAAATCGAGAATTTCATCATCATTTACACCTCGCATTAGGACAGCATTGATTTTTACTTTAAATCCTTCATTTAAAAGATTTAATATATTTTGATATACTTTATCAAAATAATTTCTGAAAGTAATCGAATGAAACCGTTCAGCATTTAAAGTGTCTAAGCTGATGTTTACTGTTTTAACTCCGGTCTTTTTTAATAATTCAAAATGGCGGTCTATTGAAACAGCATTGCTCGTTATAGATAGGTCCACATTTAAGGTAGAAAGGAGTTCAATAATTTTGGGGAAATCTTTTCGAACTAGTGGTTCACCTCCTGTGAGTCTAATTTTGTCAACTCCAAATTTTACGAAAGTTTTAGCGATGGAATAAATTTCATCGGCATTCATTAGATGTTCTGCAGGACTGAGTTTCACACCATCTACGGGCATGCAGTAAGAGCATCGAAGATTACATCTTTCTGTAAGTGAAATCCGAAGGTAGTTATGATGCCTTCCGAAAGTGTCTGTCAAAGGAGAATTTGCTTGATTCATTTCTTGTGCTGTGCTCCTTTTAAAATATCAAAAAGGTGAAGGGCTTCTGGAAAAACTGCATTTAGAGATTCAATAGCCCCATTGGTAGATCCCGGTAAAGCCATAACTAAACTGTTTCCTATTAATCCTACAACACTTCTTGATAATGACGCATAAGGCGTTCGGTCTTGCCCGTATTTACGTATAGCTTCTTCTAGTCCAGGAATACGTTTTTCTAATAAAGGCATAATAGCTTCAGGCGTATGATCTCTGGGAGAAAGCCCTGTACCGCCAATGAATAAAATTATTGAAGCGTTAGCTTCTATTTGTTTTTTTAGATTGGAATGTATTTGATCAATTTCATCAGGAATTACTTGATAGTCTACAATTTCTACTCCCCAGTTTTCAAGAGCCTTGATCGCTTCTTTTCCAGCTTTATCCTTTTTCTCTCCTTTGGATACTGAATCAGAACAGACCATTACTGCACAGCTAATTTCTTCTTTTACGGAATGTCTATCGGTTTTTCCTCCTTTTTTGGAAACAAGTCTTATGGTTGAAATTTCAATCCCTTTGTCAAGTGGTTTAAGCATGTCATACATATTCAATGCAACAATACTTGCTCCATGCATGGCTTCTACTTCTACTCCTGTTTTATAAATTGTTTTTAGCGTACATGAAATTTTGATTTCCAGATCGTTAATTTCAAATTCAAAACCAGCATATTCAATAGGCAAGGGATGGCAATCGGGCAAAAGTTCGGGTGTTTTTTTAACTCCCAAAAGTCCGGCTGCACGACTCATTTCAAAAACATCTCCCTTGGGGACTGTTTTATTTTGAATGGCTTGAATTGTTGCTGACTTACTTACGGTAAGTAAAGCTTCTGCGGTTGCTATCCGGAGGGTATTTTTTTTATGTGTGATATCAACCATGACTACTGATTAACTTTCCATTGATGCGATTGATCTTCGAAGAATTCTTTTCCGAAAATAGGAAGTTTTGCTTTGATGTCATTAACTATTTCTGTCAAACTATCAAAAACAGGTGTACGGTGCGCGCTTGAAACAAAAACAAAAAAGCAAATTTCTCCACTATAAACCTTCCCCAGGCTATGGTAGATGTGCATGCAGCTAAGATCGTATTTGGAAAAAGCAGCCTCTCGAATTTCGTGGCAAACCTGATTAGCAATATCTATCTGAGCAGTATATTCTATTGCACTTACTTTTTTCTTATCAATTTGATCTGCTCTAACTTGTCCTAAAAAAATATTGTGCGCACCGATCTCAGTTTTGGACTGATGATGGGCAATAGATTCTGCAATTTTGGAGGGAGAAATTGCTCCTTCTACAAAAATGTTTTTGATTTTATCTTTCATATATTTTTTCTGGTTTTAAAGCCCCCATTCAATTAGTTGTTTAGCACCTTCTTTTAGGCTAAAACAATTTTCTATTCCTTTATCTTTCAATTTTTGTACAAAGACTTTACTCCTGATTCCTGTTTGACAAAAAGCAATAATTTTCCCTTCAAAATCACTAAAAATTTTCAAAGAAACGTCATTGCTTAATGGGTGTTCTACTACGTTGAGGTGAGTTACACGAGGCAATTCATCTTGTTCACGAACATCAATCCACATTATCATTTCTTGTGATGAAAGCTGAGTTAAAGATAATTCAAAATCCACGAAACAGTCTTGATTTTCAATTGGAATTACACTTCCTAATTTTTTTAGTCTGATGATTTCGTTTTCATTTTTTTCAAAATCAAAGATAGTGTTGGTGTGGTTTAAGAGATTTATACAAAGAAGCTTGCCGCTGAGCACATCTCCAATCTCTAAAATAATTTTTAGAGTCTCTGAGGCTTGATGCATTCCAATAACTCCAGGGACTACACCTAGAACACCCACTTCACTACAATTAGGGATTTCTCCTTTCCCAGGAGGTTTGGGGAAAAGACATCGATAACTGGGACCATTTTTGTAATTAAAAACAGAAACTTGACCTTCAAATTTATAAAGTGCACCATAGACCATTACCTTATTGAGTAAAACACACTGATCATTAATTAAATAACGCGTATAAAAGTTATCCGTTCCGTCTATCACCATATCGAATTTTGCTATGTGTTCTGCTGCATTTTCAACTGTTAAGGCAAAAGGATAAGATTTTATTTTTACATCAGAGTTTAATTTACTCAGATAGTGTTCAGCACAGAGCGCTTTATTCTTTCCAATATCATTTTCATTATAAAGAATTTGACGCTGAAGATTGGATACTGAAACTATGTCAGGATCCATAATTCCAATTATCCCAACACCTGACGCAGTTAGGTACTGCAGTGCGGGACAACCCAAACCTCCTGCACCAATTACAAGGACTTTGGCTTTTTTAATTTTATCTTGTCCAGTTTGACCGATTTCACTGAGCTGTATATGTCTTTGATAACGATTTTCCATAATCATCCGCCTGAAAATGGAGGTAACAAATCGATAAGGGTGCCATTCAAATCTGATAAATCTGAATCAATTTTATTGTCTTGAGCAATTTTAAAATTGATATTTTTCAGGTCTGGATAAATAGTTATTAGATGGGCTCTCAGACTTCCTATGGTATCAAACGGAAGGGTGAAAGACGCTTCTTTTACTCCTGTAATTTCTTGTAATTGCCCAAAGTAGCGAACTTTAATTTCCATATTAAAACAAGATAAGCTTAATTCCTGCTGAGGTCAATACTAAAACTAAAAAATATTCTAGCAGTCTGTTATTCCATTTCTGACTTCCAAGGTAGCTCCCAAAAAGGCCTCCAATTAACGCTAGAAAAACCAAAACAACAGTATCTATAGTTGGGGTAAATCCACTACTAAATTGCCCTAAGAGTCCAGCGAGTGAATTCACCCAAATAAATAAAGCAGAAACTGCTGCAGCTTCTTTTATATTGCCCCAATGAAACAATAAGATTAATGGGGTGAGGATGATACCGCCACCTATGCCTATGAGTCCAGAAATTAGTCCTATGCTTGCTCCTACAGATAGAGCTACTAAAAGCGGGATTTCTTTTATTTGATGGCTACTTTTTTGCTTATTAAAAAGCATCCTAACGATTGCAAAAAATAAAATACCACCTAATATTTTTTTATAAAGCCATGGATCTAAAGACCATAGACCGCCAATAAAAGCAGCAGGAACAGAGCCCAATGCAAAATATAAAAACAGTTTTTTATTGAAATATCCTGCTTTATAATAGTGGTAAAACGCAATCCCGGCAACAAATAAATTGAGTAATAATGCTGTGTATTTCATCGTTTCGCTAGGAAAGGAAAACACAGCCATTAAAGCCAAGTATCCACTAGCACCTCCATGTCCAACACTAGAATATAAGAATGCCACAAAAGGAATTAGCACATAAAATAATGAAGATTCAAAGTCCATGAGTTTTGCTTAGGTCAAAATCGTATTGGGTAAAATTAATACCTCAACAAGGGCTCCTCTTTTTAGTGAGACTCCATGTTCTGGGATATAGACAAGTGCATTTGCTTTTGCGAAGCTTATAAGCATGGAAGAATGTTGTCTATCCAATACGGTAACTGATTTATTTTGAATACTTGCTTTTAAAAATAATGCTCTTGGTTCATCGGAAATGAAATCATGAGTTAATGGAATTGATACACGAATTAATCCCTCACTCTGACCCCCTTTTAATCTTGCAAGTAGAGGAAGAAAGTAGACATAAAAGCAACTCAGCGTAGAGGCTGGATTACCGGGAAGGGCAAAGACGAAGCGGTTGTCTTTTTTCCCAAAAAACAACGGTTTTCCGGGACGCTGACGGACCTTATAAAAAATTTCCTCTACATCTAAATTATCTAGGGCTTGCTTTACAAAATCATAATCCCCTACTGAAATTCCACCAGAGATTAAAATAATATCAGCAGTTAAAAAAGCATTTTTGAGCACATTAATCGTTGCTTCTAAGGTATCTTCTGCAAAAGAAATAAGCTGGGTTTCAACCCCTTGTTGACGCAAAGCAGTTTCAAGTAATACGCTATTACTTTCAAAAATTTTACCTCGTGTGAGTTTTTCGTTTGGTTGGATTAATTCATTTCCTGTTAAAATCAGGGTTACTTTGGGAGCTCTGTATACTTCTACTTCTTTAATTCCCAAGCTTTGTAAAAAAGCCAAGCCAGAGGCTTGAAGTATTTGCCCCTTTTCAAGCGGGAAACTACTTTTTTTAACTTGTGAACCTATTGCTCTAATGTTCTGTTCTTTAGTTATGGGTGTTTCTACTCTGAGGATAGATTTTTCACGAATTGTTTTTTCTTGCATGATCACAGCATTTGCTGTATCAGGAACTGCAGCTCCAGTAAAAATTCGAACACATTCACCAGGAAGTAAAGTTGGATTTGTTTCATCTCCTGCTTTGACCTCTCCTTTGATTAAATAATCATTTGAATCGTGAATGCATAGCGCATAACCATCCATTGAAGACTGTCTAAAACTTGGTAAATCAATAGGTGCTTCAACGGCTTCCGCTAAGTTTCTGTTTAGACACTGTGAAATTGGAAGCTTTTCAGTTTCTGTTAAAGGGGAACTGTTTTTTAAAACTAGACTAAGTGCTTCATCTACTGCGATCATTAATGAAATAAATAAAACAGGAATCTATTTATACTAAAGTAAATTCCTGTCAGGATTATTCAAGGGTAAAAAATTAAATTTACCCTGCTAATGGTTTATCGGTGATAAAGGGTTGATTGTAATGTCTTACGCCTGTTGCTTTGTATAGTGCGTTTGCCATTGCTCCCATAATAGGAGGGAATGGAGGTTCTCCAAGACCAGTTGGGTCAATTTGATTATCTACAAAATGCACTTCAATTTCTTTAGGTGCTTCCCCGTGGCGAATAAGTCTGTATTTATCAAAATTATTTTGTTCTGGGACACCGTCTTTAAATGTCATAGCACTGTACATAGCATGTCCAATCCCATCTACTACTCCACCTTCTGCAAGATTCACAGCAGCATCTGGATTAACTACGATCCCACAATCAATAGCACAATACACTTTTTTGACAACAGGATTGCCGTTTTTCATTTCTAAATCTAAAACATTAGCTACATAGGAATTATGACAAAAATAAGCGGCAGTACCTCTGTAGATTTCTTTATTTGTTCCAGTCCAATTTGATTTTTCTTTGACTAACTCAAGAACTCCTGCATATCGAGAAGCATCATAATCGTTATTTTTACCCACAGGGTTTTTTTCTGCACGATCTAATAATTCTAATCTAAAATCTATAGGATCTTTCCCCATTGCTTCTGCTACTTCGTCAAGGAAAGCTTGTTCTGCTCCTGCGATGAAGTTTGAACGTGGTGCTCTGAAAGCTCCAACGGTAATGTTACTAGTTTCTGTCCATTCTTCAGCCATGTAATGATCAATTGCTCCTGCAGGAAATCGGTTTGCGGCTAAAGGACTTTCTGGGATTCCTCCTGTTTTCACATGAAAAGCGATAAGGTTATTATTTTCATCCAGTGCTGCTTTATAAAGTGCATGATATGCAGGACGATAAGTTCCTTGTGTCATATCATCTTCTCTAGAGTAGATCAGTTTTACAGGTTGCCCCATTTCTTTCGAAATTACTGCTGCCTCAGTCATAAAGTGCCCATAAAGACGTCTTCCAAAACCACCCCCCATTCGGGTCATTTGAACGTCAATTTTTTCTTTGTCCATTCCGAGTCGCTTAGCAACACTTCCTTCCATAATTTCAGGAGTCTGGATTGGACCAACTAGATTGGCTCGTTCGGAAGTGACATCTGCAAAAAAGTTCATGGGCTCCATGGTATTATGTGCTAGAAATGGGCAGGTATAGCTTCGTTCTATAATTTTAGCAGCTTTGCTGAACATCGTTTCAGGATCACCGTCTTTTCGGACAACTTTCCCTTTTTTCTTAGACATTGTATCAAAAACAAGACGATGATCTTTACTGCTTTCCAAACCGGCAGGAGTCTCAACGGTAACAGTTCTTCCAAAAAAGCTCAGTTCTTCTTTTTTAGCAGGAGCCAATTCCCATTCGGTTTTCAAAGCCTCTTTTGCTTTCATAACTTCCCAGGTAGAATTACCAACAACAACAGCGACCTCATTGAAAGCATCATTGTCAAAAGCACCGAGACTATAGCCTTCTTCATGAGTTTTTATTCTAAATACTTTTCTGATTCCTGGCATCGAAGCAGCCTGACTGTCATCAACAGACTTGAGTTGCATGCCGAATGCGGGCGGATGGACTACCATCGCGATAAGCATATTATCTGTAGAATAATCAAGGCCGTAAAGAGGTTGGCCTGTGACAATTTTCTGACCGTCTACATTGTTTCTTGAGGTTCCAATAATTTTAAAATCAGCAATTTCTTTTAAAGGGACTTCTTCAGGGATTTCCATTTCAGATGCTAGAGACGCCATTGGGCCATAACCTGATTTCTTTCCAGTGGCTTCGTGAATTAATTGACCCTCAATTGTTGTAATTTCACTTGCATCTACCTCCCAAGTCTTCGCAGCTGCTTGAATTAACATTGCTCGAGCAGTAGCTCCTGCCATACGCAAACTATTCCACCCTTGACGAATAGATTGACTTCCACCAGCCAATTGTCTTGTGAATACACTTGTATTTAAGGGTGCTTGTTCTACAATGACATCATCCCAGTTTACATCCAGTTCCTCTGCTACAAGCATTGGCATGGATGTTTTTACATTTTGACCAATTTCTGGATTTGGTGACATAATGGTTACTAATCCATTTTCCCCAATCTTTAAAAACCCATTGATTTTGAACCATTCTTTAGGGAGGGCCTTTACTTGATTTGGTGTCATGTCACATGAGGTCAGCCAATTAAAGCTTAGCATTATTCCGCCTCCAGCAAGGGTGCTTCTTTTTATAAAAGAGCGTCTTCCGATTGTTGTTTTGATTGTTTTCATAACTAATTTTTTAAGAATTTGAAGCGGTTTTAATCGCTGCTTTTATACGAGTATAAGTTCCACATCTACAGATGTTTCCATGCATTGCAGATTCAATTTCTTCATCTGAAGGATTGGCGTTGGCTTCTAGTAGGGCGGAGGCACTCATGATTTGTCCAGACTGACAATATCCGCATTGCGGTACGTCGTGTTCCAACCAGGCTTTTTGAACAGGATGATCTCCATTTTCTGACAAGCCTTCTATAGTGGTTAATTTGTTATTGCCCACAGAGGAAACTGGGAGCTGACATGAACGGACAGCGATACCGTTCAGATGAACAGTACAAGCACCGCATTGTGCAATTCCACAACCGTATTTTGTTCCTACAAGTTTTAAATGATCACGAAGTACCCAAAGAATAGGTGTTGTTGGGTCAACATTTACCTCGCGTATTTTGCCGTTAATATTGAGTTGAAATTGTGCCATGGGTATAATTATTTGGTTTTGAGTCTATTCTATGGTTAGAATTTTGTAATAAATATAAAAATTTATATGATTGAATTTAAACTTTGGAACTTTTAATATCAATTATTGAATTAGATTAAAATGAATTTAAGATCAGATATTAAACTTTTCTTAAAGAGCTCATTTACTTAGACTTGTTTACACTGATAAAGTTTAATATTCTCCATTCTAAAAGTGGGAGAGTGACCGTTCCTTTTTCAAGAACCTGTTCATGAAATTCACGAATATCAAATTGACTCCCCAATTCTTTTTCAGCTAAAGCCCTTAACTCACGAATCTTAAGTTCACCAATTTTATAAGACAATGCTTGTCCTGGCCAAGAGATATATCGATCAATTTCAGTATTCACCTCATGTAGAGATAGGGCTGTATTTTCTGCCATAAAATCAACAGCTTGTTCTCGGGACCATCCAAAGACATGCATTCCTGTATCAACCACTAGACGACAAGCACGCCACATTTCATAGGTCAGTTTTCCAAAATGTTCATAGGGTGAAGTATAGATTTCCATTTCATTGGCTAGAAATTCGGAGTAAAGTCCCCATCCTTCTCCGTAGGCAGAGAGGTATAAATTTCTTCTAAATTGAGGAATAGTTTCTGGCAGCTCTTGGTTCAAAGATCCTTGAAGATGGTGGCCAGGAACAGCTTCATGGGCTGTGAGTGATGGAATAGCATATAAAGGTCTGCTCGGGAGGTCATAGGTATTAACCCAATAGTATCCTGGATTGGTGCTTTCATATGAAGAGCCGACATAACGACCTGCTGTATATTTTGGCGCAATGGCATCAGGAACAGGGGCTACACCATAGGGTTTTCTTGGGAGTGTTTTAAAATAACGAGGTAATTGCTCGTCAAGTTTTTTTGCAATATTTCGTGCGTGCTTTAAAAGTTCTTCAGGTGTTTTAGCATAAAATTGAGGATCTGATCTTAGAAATTCAATGAACTCTTTAAGTGATCCTTTAAAGTTGACTTCTCTAACTATAGCCTCCATTTTTGCTTTAATACGCCCTACTTCCTCAAGTCCTTTTTGGTGAATTTGTTCAGGACTTAATTCAAGTGTGGTGTAATAATCAATTCGACTTTGATAGTATGCTTTTCCATTTGGGGTTTCAGAGACCCCAATTGTTTTTCGTGTATTTGGATAATATTCTTTTTCAAAAAATATTTTTACCGACTGAAAGCTAGGGATTACATCTTCTAGCATTACTTTTTTGGCTGCTTTAAGAAGAGAATCTTTCTCTGAAGGTGAGAGTATGTTGGGAAGATTTAAAAAAGGACTGTAGTAAAAATTTTCTTCTGCAGTTTTTGTGATGTGTTGTTGGTAGGTGGATTCATATCCTTTAAATATAACTAGGGGTTGTCCCATCCCAGCCTCAAGCCCTTTTCTTATGAGTTGGGTTTGTTGTTTGATATAGTTTGGAATTGCCTTCAATTTTTTCAAATAATTAAGGGCAGCTCCTTTACTTGTGATCGGCCTGACTTGGTATGTTAAACTTGAGTGAAATCCAGCGTCAGAAAGTATAGGATTCCAATGCGTTTTGAATTGGTAGTTAACTGCTGTTTCATTCAGTACAAACTTAAGAAGGGTGTAAGATATTTTGTCCTCTTCATCAAATGACAAAGTATCAATTTGCTTCAATTCGGTCAGAAGAGAATCGCAAAAAGCAGCATTATTTTTAAATTTTGATTCCCTATAATCACCCAATGGAAAATCGTTATCCTTCGTTTTTTTATGAGCGTGATAGGTATCAATTATTGATTCGAGTTGCTCCTTAGTAGTACTAGTTTGACATCCAATATTCAAAACTAAAAAGGCAATGAAAACAAGGTTTTTCATAGAAAAATATTTTGTAGAAGATTTTATTTCAAATGAAATCATACCTGAGGTTTCATCTGTAAGAAAATCAATGTATTATTCTTCTACAAGGTACAATTTTGAAGATAATCAAAATTATTTTCGATGTACATCAAATAGTTTGAATTTAATATCATCCAGTCCTTCATCGTCGAAAGGATATTCCATTTGATCCTGAATATTGTATAGTGAGATCAAAATAAATTCACTGAGAATCACGATGAAAAAGGTAAGCCAGCTTGGGTTGTCAACACCAATTTTATTAATAATAGTTGGGGTGTATATTACGGGAAAGATATAGATGAAAACCAAGCAATACGCCTTCAGACTGATAGGTGTTCGGTGCGCATGTATGGCGACTAAATTATCGGAGCTTTCAATAACATCTTTTAGAAAACGGAATATTTTTTCTTTACAACCTTTAGGGATAAACTCGTTCTTATTTTCAATAAATGCTGAAATAGAATTGATTGATGCATCTAAACCAGATGTATCCTCACTTGTAGTTGTCAAATGATCGTACAATTCATCATTAATTTTCCTTGTAATTACTAGGGCTTCTTCTTTTCCATTTGCATCTAGTTGAGAGGAGTGATTCAAAAAGTTTTCTACCGTCTTTAAACTTGCTCTAAACCTACTTAAATGCTCTAAAGCCTTTTCTCTCCTTCTAAAAGCGCCTCGAATAGTAAAAACTAAGGGGAATATAATCGCAATACTCATCAAGGTTAAATCAATATTATACACCACCCTAAATTGGTAGGCTAGAAATGTTACACCCACAGAGAGCAAAAGGGTAATAACTGTTCGAAAATTAATTATGATCAGATATCTTGACATGGATTGGTGTGTATTATTTATTATATTTGAGTGAATTTATTAACTATATTATGAATAAGCAAACGATAACCATATTCATTTTGTTATTGACAGGAATGTTAACGGGGCAAAATGTTCAAAAATCTGATAAATTATTTGAGGACCAGACGCCTATGGAAATTAAACTGGGCTATTCAAATAAGGATTTAAATAGAAATACGGATGATTCTACTTTTATTATAACAGCAATGGCCTATCTACACGAAGGTAAATGGAATGAAATTGAAGTAAATCTAAGAGCAAGAGGAAACTTTAGAAGAAATCAGTGTTATTTTCCGCCTGTTAAAATGAAAATCAAAAAAAATGAATACTCAGGAACTATTTTTGATGGGAATAAATCAATGAAATTAGTGTTGCCGTGTATGATTGAAAACGAAAATAACGACAATATTTTACAAGAATATATTGCTTATAAAATTTATGAAAGAGTTTCTCCCTTTCATTTTAAAACAAAGAGGGTAAACATAGAATTTACAGAACCCAAGGGAAAAAATAATAAAGTATTTCAACTTAAAGGGTTTCTAATAGAAGATGATAAGCGTGTTGCTGAACGGCATGAGGGGAAAGTTATGGAACGTTTTATTCACCCTATGGCTATGCAACATTTAACTTCCGTTCAAAATGCATTCTTTCAATTTTTACTTGGGAATACTGATTTTTCTGTAGCATATCAGCATAATGGTAAACTGTTGTATATCAATAAAGAAATCATCCCACTTCCGTATGATTTTGATATGACAGGATGGGTAAATCCAAGTTATGCAACTGTAAATACGACTTTAGGAATAAATTCAGTTCAAGACCGAAAGTATAGAGGATTTAAACGTGACCAAAAGTATTTTGATCAAGTTAGAGCACAGTTTATTGAAAGTAAGACCTCGTTAATGGAAATGGTAGCTTCTTACGAAAGCGAATTTTCAGATCCAAAAGAATTTGATAACATGTACAAATTCATGAAAGATTTTTACGAAGTTTTAGAGGACGATTCTAAATTTGAAAAAACAATTTTGGAAGAAGCCCGAACAAAGTAATTACTCTGCTTGAACAGCTTTTAGCATTTTATCAAATATCGCTGTGTTTTCGTATATTCCAGAAAACATTTCTGAGCCTGGTCCATAACTAAAAACAGGAACCATTGCAGCGGAGTGTCCTTCGGTAGAAAAACTTCCTCTGACCTTCCCCTTAGAAATATTTCCTCCATCTAACGTAAGCCCTCCTGTTTCGTGGTCTGCAGTCACAATAACGAGTGTATTTCCGTCTGCTTTGGCAAATTCAAGAACAGCTTTAATTGTTTTGTCGAATTCAACAAACTCTGTCAGCACATAATCCATTTCATTAGCGTGTCCACCCCAATCTATTTGCGAACCTTCTACCATCATGAAAAAAGGCTTTTCAGTAGCGTTCATTTTTTCTAAGCTGATTTCTGTAAGTTTATTTAAGGCTGGCTTTCTTCCTTCTATAAGTGAAGGTGGTTCTCCATCATAAGTGAGATAACCAATTTTTTTAGAATCACTTTTTTTAAATTCTTGAATGCTTTTTACAAAAGTATAATTATCCAT
>JAFMMH010000072.1 GCA_017851655.1 Flavobacteriaceae bacterium | reverse complement strand
CCAATGGGTGGTGGAGAAGGACGTGCTTCTGGAGGTCATCCAAGATCACGTAATGGAATTCCTGCAAAAGGATTCAGAACTCGTTCTAAAAAGAAATCTAGTAATAAGTTCATTATTGAACGTAGAAAAAAATAATATAACATGGCTCGTTCATTAAAAAAAGGACCCTTTGTGCACCACAGTCTCGAAAGAAAAGTGGAAAAAAACATTGAAGAAAACAAAAAGACGGTTATCAAAACTTGGTCTCGCGCCTCATTAATTACTCCAGATTTTGTAGGTCAAACGTTTGGTGTTCATAATGGGAAAACTTTTGTTCCTGTATATGTTACTGAAAACATGGTAGGACACAAATTAGGAGAATTTTCTTTGACAAGAAACTTCCGCGGTCACTCGGGAGCAAAAAATAAAGGCAAAAAATAAAAGTACTCATGGGAAATCGAAAGAGACAATCCGCACAAGCGCTTAAAGAAGCCAAAAAAACGTTGGCATTTGCCAAACTTAATAATTGTCCAACCTCACCTAGAAAAATGCGTTTGGTTGCTGATCAAGTAAGAGGAGAATCTATAGATAAAGCTTTAGCAATATTGAAGTTTAGTCCTAAAGAAGCCTCTAAACGTTTAGAGAAACTACTACTTTCTGCCATTGCCAATTGGCAATCTAAAAACGAATCTGAAGACATCGAAAAAGCAGGTCTTTTTGTTTCTGAAATTCGTGTAGATGGTGGAAGTATGTTAAAAAGATTACGCCCTGCACCGCAAGGAAGAGCACATAGAATTCGCAAACGCTCCAATCACGTTACTTTGGTTGTGGGCTCAAACACTATAGAAGCATAATATGGGACAAAAAACAAACCCTATTGGAAATCGTTTAGGAATCATCAGAGGATGGGATTCTAATTGGTACGGAGGTAGAGATTACGGAGATAAAATCGCAGAAGATGATAAAATCCGTAAATACATTCACGCTCGTTTGTCTAAAGCAAGTGTATCTAACGTAATCATAGAACGTACACTTAAGATTATTACCATCACGATCACTACAGCACGTCCAGGTATTATTATTGGAAAAGCTGGTCAAGAAGTTGATAAACTTAAAGAAGAACTAAGAAAAATCACAGGTAAAGAAATTCAACTGAATATATTTGAAATTAAAAGACCTGAATTAGATGCTCAATTAGTTGGTGCAAGTGTTGCTAGACAAATTGAAAGTAGAATATCTTACAGAAGAGCTATCAAAATGGCTATTGCTGCTGCTATTCGTATGAATGCAGAAGGAATTAAAATTCAAATTTCTGGTAGATTGAATGGTGCTGAGATGGCACGTTCAGAATCTTATAAAGAAGGACGGATACCGCTCTCAACCTTTAGAGCCGATATTGATTACGCTTTAGTTGAAGCCCACACTACATACGGTAGATTAGGGATTAAAGTATGGATCATGAAAGGTGAAGTATATGGTAAGCGTGAACTTTCTCCACTAGTAGGAATGACAAAAAAATCTGGTCAAGGAGAAGGAAATTCAAAAGGTAACAATCGTCAAAGAAGACGTAAATAATTATAATAGGAACAAGAAATCATGTTACAACCGAAAAAGACAAAATTTCGAAAAGCCCAGAAAGGTCGCATGAAAGGACTCTCTCAAAGAGGTCATCAACTTTCGAATGGTATGTTTGGGATCAAAGCATTGGACTCTGTATTCATTACTTCAAGACAAATAGAAGCAGCGCGGATTGCAGCAACCCGTTACATGAAAAGAGAAGGACAACTTTGGATTAAAATATTTCCAGACAAGCCAATCACCAAGAAACCACTTGAGGTACGTATGGGTAAAGGTAAAGGGGCTCCAGAATATTTTGTAGCTGTGACTAGAGCCGGTAGAATCATGTTTGAAGTAGCAGGTGTTCCACACGATATTGCTAAAGAAGCACTTCGTTTGGCAGCTCAAAAACTTCCAGTTAAAACAAAATTTGTTGTCGCTCGTGATTACGAAGCATAAGTAGGAACTATGAAACAGACAGAAATAAATAAACTTTCTAAAGAAGACATCCAAGATAAATTGGTTGAAAGCCAAAAGCAATTGGAAGAACTGAAAATGACACATGCCATTTCCCCTTTAGAGAATCCGTTACAAATACGAGCTGCACGTCGGGTAATTGCAAGATTAAAAACAGCCCTTAGCAACCAAGAAGCATAAGCACATGGAAACAAGAAATTTAAGAAAAGAACGCGTTGGAGTAGTGACCAGCAACAAAATGGAGAAATCTATTGTTGTAGCAGAAGTCAAACGTGTGAAGCATCCGATGTATGGAAAATTCGTTTTGAAAACCAAAAAGTACATGGTGCACGACGAGAAAAATGACTGTAATATCGGAGATACAGTTAAAATTATGGAAACAAGACCAATGAGTAAATCAAAATGCTGGAGAATGGTTGAAATAATAGAAAGAGCGAAATAAGATGGTACAACAAGAATCAAGACTTAAAGTCGCAGATAACACTGGAGCAAAGGAAGTCCTTACAATCCGTGTTCTAGGAGGTACAAAAAGACGTTACGCCTCTATTGGTGATAAAATCGTTGTAACAGTAAAAGAAGCATCTCCTTCAGGTACAGTTAAAAAAGGTCAAGTGTCTACCGCTGTTGTAGTCCGTACTCGTAAAGAGATCAGAAGACCAGATGGTTCTTACATTCGCTTTGATGAAAATGCTTGTGTTTTACTTAACCCTACAGGTGAGATGAGAGGAACACGTGTTTTTGGTCCAGTAGCAAGAGAACTAAGGGACAAACAATTCATGAAAATTGTATCATTAGCACCTGAAGTATTATAAAAATTTAGATATGGCCACAAAATTAAAAATAAAAAAAGGAGATACTGTTCGTGTGATCACAGGTTCCAATAAAGGAACAGAAGGCACTGTATTAAGTGTTTCTCGTGAGACGAGCAAAGCCATAGTGGAAGGTGTTAATATGGTAAAGAAACATAACAAACCCAACGCCCAAAACCCACAAGGAGGTATTACAGAAAAAGAAGCGCCCATTCATGTTTCCAACTTATCATTGCTTACAAGCGATGGAAAAACTACCCGAGTAGGTTTTCGAATGGAGGAGGGAACAAAAGTTCGATTCGCTAAAAAAACCGATGAAGTCATCTAATTATGAGTTATACACCTAGACTTAAACAAGAATATAACGAACGTATTGTCAATACGTTGAAAGAAACGTTCAGTTATAAAAGCATCATGCAAGTCCCTAAAATGGAGAAGATCGTTCTTAGCCGTGGAGTAGGAGCTGCAGTTGCAGACAAGAAATTAATTGAGCATGCTGTAGATGAGTTGACCATGATCACTGGTCAAAAAGCTATCTCAACAATGTCCAAAAAAGATGTTGCAGCCTTTAAACTAAGAAAAGGAATGCCTATCGGTGCTAAAGTAACGCTCAGAGGAGAGCGCATGTATGAATTTTTAGATCGTTTGGTAACTACTGCACTTCCTCGTGTTCGAGATTTTCAGGGAGTTAAAGCTACAGGTTTTGATGGTAGAGGAAATTATACCCTTGGTGTAACAGAACAAATTATTTTTCCTGAAATTGATATTGATAAGGTCAACAGAATTAATGGGATGGATATCACTTTTGTTACTACTGCTCAGACCGATCAAGAAGCAAAATCATTATTAACCGAATTAGGAATCCCCTTTAAAAAGAATTAATATGGCTAAAGAATCTATGAAAGCACGTGAGGTTAAACGTGCGAAAACTGTTGCCAAATATGCTGAAAAACGCAAAGCATTAAAAGAAGCTGGAGATTATGAAGGTCTTCAGAAACTTCCTAAAAATGCTTCACCCATCCGCAAACACAATAGATGTAAGCTTACTGGAAGACCCAAAGGATATATGCGTCAGTTTGGAATATCCCGTGTAACTTTTCGTGAAATGGCTAACAAAGGCCTTATTCCCGGTGTAACAAAAGCCAGTTGGTAACCCTAAGAGATTAAAAACTATGTTCACAGATCCAATCGCAGATTTTTTAACACGTATCAGAAACGCAAATAGCGCTGGTCACCGTGTTGTAGATATTCCCGCATCCAATACCAAAAAAGAAATCACAAAAATTCTTTTTGATCAAGGGTATATTCTAAGTTATAAATTTGAAGAAACAGAAAACAATCAAGGCAGTATCAAAATTGCATTGAAATATGACAAGCTTACAAAAGAGCCTGTTATTAAAAAAATACAAAGAATCAGTACTCCAGGTTTACGAAAATATTCTGGGTCAGACAGTCTTCCTCGTATCCTTAATGGACTAGGGATTTCTATTGTCTCTACCTCTCAGGGAGTAATGACAGGAAAACAAGCAGCCAAACAAAATGTTGGTGGAGAATTAATTTGTTACGTATACTAACATAAACAGTATTAAGCAATGTCAAGAATAGGAAATAATCCAATCACCATTCCAGAAGGAGTCACCATCGATCTCCAACCTACACAGATTACTGTGAAAGGTAAGTTGGGCGAATTGACCCAGGAATATAATGAAGTCGAGATAAAAATTGAGGACAACATAATTACTGTTCTTCGTCTTTCAGAAAAGAAATCAGTGAAGTCTAAACATGGACTCTACCGTTCTTTGATCGCAAATATGATCGAAGGGGTGTCCGTTGGTTTTACTAAAGAGCTAGAATTGGTAGGTGTAGGATATCGTGCAAGTAATCAAGGTCAGAAATTAGATTTAGCCCTCGGGTTTTCTCATAATATTTTACTAGATATTGCTCCTGAAATCAAAATCGAAACGGTTTCAGATAAAGGTAAGAATCCAATAATCAAACTCTCTTCCCACGACAAACAACTCGTCGGTTTTGTAGCAGCAAAAATTCGCTCGTTCAGAAAACCTGAACCATACAAAGGAAAAGGAATCAAGTTTGTAGGAGAACAAATAAGAAGAAAAGCAGGTAAATCAGCATAATAAATTATCATGGGTTTAACAAAATTAGATCGTAGAAATAGAATTCGTAGACGGATTCGAAAGATTGTCAGTGGAACATCTTCTACACCAAGAATGTCGGTTTACAGAAGTAATAAAGAAATTTATGCTCAATTAATTGACGACCAAACAGGAAAAACAATTGTAGCTGCTTCGTCTAGAGACAAAGAAATCGTAGATGCAAAGCTAACCACCAAAATCGAGATAGCTACTTCAGTTGGAGCAAGAATAGGTGAATTAGCAGGCAAAGCAGGAGTTACAGAAGTTAAATTTGACCGAGGTGGTTATCTGTATCACGGAAGAGTAAAAGCACTTGCTGACGGAGCTCGTGAAGGTGGATTAAAATTTTAAGAAAGAATATGTATCAAGATTATAAAAACGTAGAATTAGTAAAGCCCGCAGGTCTCGATTTAAAAGACCGTTTGGTAGGTGTTCAACGGGTAACGAAAGTAACCAAAGGTGGACGTGCATTTGGGTTTTCAGCTATTGTAGTTGTAGGAGATGAAAACGGTGTTGTTGGTCAAGGGCTAGGAAAATCAAAAGAAGTCTCAGAAGCAATTGCAAAAGCAGTTGAAGATGCTAAGAAAAATTTGATCCGTATTCCTATAGATAAAGGAACTCTACCTCATGAACAAAAAGGTAAATATGGAGGCGCTCGCGTTTTCTTGAAGCCTGCATCTGAAGGTACAGGGGTTATTGCTGGTGGTGCTGTACGTGCAGTACTGGAAGCTGTAGGAGTACACAATGTACTTTCTAAATCACAGGGCTCTTCTAATCCACACAATGTAGTTAAAGCAACTTTTGACGCCTTACTACAACTGCGTAATCCTCAGAGGATTGCTCAACAAAGAGGAATTTCACTAGACAAAGTCTTTAACGGTTAAGCGATTGAACAATGGCACAGATAAAAGTAAAACAAGTAAAAAGTAGTATCAAACGTATCAACAACCAGAAACTTACCCTTGCCGCACTTGGACTTAGAGGTATAGGGAAAGAGGTAACACACGATGCTACCCCAAGTATTTTGGGAATGATTGAAAAAGTTAAACATTTGGTCTTAGTTACCGAAGTATAAATAATTCATTATGAGTTTAGAAAATTTAACACCTGCAGCAGGATCTACAAAAAACGCTGGAAAACGTTTAGGAAGAGGTCAAGCTTCTGGAAAAGGAGGAACAGCTGCTAGAGGACATAAAGGTGCAAAGTCACGTTCAGGTTATTCAAAGAAAATTGGATTTGAAGGAGGACAAATGCCATTACAAAGACGTGTTCCTAAATTTGGTTTCAAAAATATCAATAGAAAAGAATACAAGGCTCTGAATCTAGATACACTTCAAGAGCTTTTGGCAGACAAAAAAATTAAAAAGGAATTGGATTTTGAAACAATGATCGAATTGCGTTTGGTTCACAAAAACGATTTGGTTAAAGTTTTAGGAAGAGGTAAACTCGAAAGTCCTATTAAAGTTTTCGCTCATAAATTTTCAGCAACTGCTAAGGCGGCCATTGAAGCAGCTGGAGGAGAAACTGTAATCCTATAATATTACCCCAATGAGAAAAGTATTAGAAACCCTTTATAACATTTACAAAATAGAAGAGCTCAGAGACCGTGTGTTGCTGACTCTAGGAATGTTATTGGTATACCGTCTTGGAGCCCAAGTCGTTTTACCCGGGATTGATCCCGTTCAGCTTGCTGCGTTAAGTAGTAGAACTGATGGAGGAGGTCTTTTAGGAATTCTAAATGCGTTTACAGGTGGAGCATTCGCAAATGCTTCAATATTTGCGTTGGGTATTATGCCTTATATATCTGCATCTATTGTGGTACAGTTAATGGGTATTGCAGTACCCTATCTGCAGAAACTTCAAAAAGAAGGTGAAAGTGGAAGGAAAAAGATTAATCAAATTACTAGATGGTTAACTATTCTCATCTGTATCGTTCAAGCACCAGCATATCTCTATGGTTTGAGTGCCTTAGGTGTTCCAGAAAGCGCTTTCATATTAGGCAAAGGTCCTTTATTCATTATTTCTTCAGTTATCATATTAGTGACTGGAACGATTTTCGCAATGTGGTTAGGTGAAAAAATTACAGATAAGGGAATCGGGAATGGTATTTCATTACTTATAATGGTTGGAATCATAGCTAATTTACCACTTGCCTTTACACAAGAATTTATTTCTAGAGTATCTGAAAACAATGGTGGTTTAATGCTAATATTGATTGAATTAGTCCTTTGGATTGTCATTATTTTACTCTCCATCCTTCTAACACTCGCTGTAAGAAGAATTCCAGTACAATATGCCAGAAGACAAGCTGGCGGGGCTGCTTCAGACCGTTCTGTATATGGTTCTCGTCAATACATTCCATTGAAACTCAATGCTTCTGGTGTTATGCCGATTATATTTGCACAAGCAATTATGTTTGCTCCTGCTTACATTGGTGGAGCTCTCGGAGATTCTGATGCAGGGCAGTGGATGCAAACAAATTTTTCAGACATTTTTGGGCTTTGGTATAATTTACTTTTTGCAATTTTAATTATTGTATTTACTTATTTCTATACCGCTATTACTGTTCCTACAAATAAAATGTCGGATGATTTAAAGCGAAGTGGTGGTTTTGTACCGGGTATACGTCCTGGAAACGAAACTTCAGAATATCTTGATACGGTAATGTCACATATCACTTTTCCTGGCTCATTGTTTTTAGCCGGAATTGCAATATTCCCAGCGTTAGTTGTAAAACTTATTGGGATTCAGCAAGGTTGGGCATTATTTTATGGAGGAACCTCTTTACTGATTATGGTTGGAGTCGCAATTGATACTATTCAGCAGGTAAATTCATATCTCTTGAACAGGCATTATGACGGCTTAATGAAAACAGGTAAAACAAGAAGAGGAACAAATTAATTTATGGCAAAGCAAGCAGCAATAGAACAAGAAGGAACAATTATTGAAGCATTGTCAAATGCGATGTTCCGCGTAGAACTTGAAAATGGTCATGTCGTTACAGCACACATTTCAGGTAAAATGCGTTTGCATTATATCAAATTATTGCCAGGAGATAAAGTCAAACTAGAAATGAGTCCTTATGATTTATCAAAAGCAAGGATCACTTTTAGATTTTAAAAAATAATTCATAGTTATGAAAGTAAGAGCATCAATAAAAAAACGCAGTGCAGACTGCAAAATCGTACGGCGAAATGGACGTTTGTATGTAATCAACAAAAAAAATCCTAGATTCAAACAAAGACAAGGTTAATTATGGCTAGAATATCAGGAGTAGACATTCCC
>JAFMMH010000071.1 GCA_017851655.1 Flavobacteriaceae bacterium | reverse complement strand
ACCTCCTTCGCATTCGCCCAGAAATTAAAAAGACCATGGAATTTGCCAGTATGTCTGCAGAGGAACGTTTTCAGAACGAAACCCTCCGCCCTATTTTAAAATTTCAAAACCCGTTACTTCTTGCGGTGTTTCATGACTATATCGAAAAACGAAAAGGGGTATTTTACACTCTGAATTCAGAACAAAAATTGGACTATATTGAACGTAGCTTGTCTAAAGATCATGCGTTTAGAAATCTTTTAGTGGGTATGATTGTGGGTCATTTCACCTTGGAGGAATATCCGGTCTATAAGACCTCCGCATCAGCACTTAACAAACGCATGATGACTATGGCCATCGAACGGCTCAAAGATCAAGCACAAAGTTTTGCAGCCCTTTAAAAAGCATTGATTTTAACTACTCGAACAACCAAGATTTTCGGAGTGCCACTTGAGCGCCATCGGCATTGGGATCATCAATGAGTCCATTTACTTTGGCACTTGGTTCTCCTACTTTACCTTTCAGTACTATTTGTTCTCCTCCCCTTTCTACAGTCATTGTAATTTCTTTCTCTGCATCCCAAAGAAAGCTAGGATTAAATACTGCATTGATTTCTTCTGCATTTTCACGCTTGATTTCAGGAAGCATTTTACCATCTAATCCCAATAAAATATCTCCTACTTGAGCTCCCATCGCTTCTATTGAGGAATTGAGACCACTCACTGCATATTGTATTATTCCATCAGCATTGGGTTGGGGTACAAAGAAAGGAACGTCAATGTCTTGAAACAAAATAGAGGGCAATACAGATTGTGTATCACCGAAGGTTATCCCAACTTTAGCAAAATAGCTGTTGTAATCTATGGGTGTTCCACCTACAATGTGATTTTCAATAAAAGTTCCCACTTCGGGATAGGTCATTGATATAATTTCATCAAATAGCATATCATCCTTAAAAGGGTTTTCTTTACCGTATTTTTTAGCCAAATTTTTCATTACCCAAAGTATTCCATGGTCTCCCCCACTCTGCTCTCGAATGATAATATCCAGACACATATTGATCAAAGCACCTTTTTGATATACATTGGCATAATTGGATTGATAGGGCTCCTCTACGATACCTGAACTCATTTCTGTGAAGGACATCGTATCATCATATCTTTTTGCGTAATTAACTTTTTCCATCAATCTGCTGTAAAAGTCTGGAGCATCAATCAATCCTTGATTAATTTGAAATAAATTGGCAAAATATTCTGTAGTTCCTTCGTACATCCATAAATGCTTTGACATCACAGGAGTATTGTATTCAAAGTTGTGTATTTCTTCAGAGTGCACATTTAAGGGTGTGAGTGTATGGAAAAATTCATGTGAAACAACATCCACTAAACTTTGCTTTAGTTCTCCTGCAGCCATGTCATCCACAAAAACTACTGTCGTAGAAGTATGGTGTTCTAAAGCACCCATCATCCCTCCAAAATACTGAAGGTTTTCCATATTCATTAAATGCAATAAAATATCATAACTAGCCGTATCATTTGCATCTCCTAAAAACGCTTTTTGAGCTTTCATCATATCCTCAATTGCCGGTTGATAAGCGGAAGCTTTATGGGTACCGGATGGAGAATAGATAGCAAGACCGACTTTAATTTGATCTAAATCAAAGGAAACGGCATTAGGCACAGCGTACAATATAGGGTTGTCTATGATATGAAAATAACGCTGGGCATCAAAGACATCAAGACTGTCACTTTTTGAAAATGAAGGAAGTGAGGTAAAGGCTTCAAGATCTCTAGGCGAACGGATACTCAGTTTGTATGGTTTTTCTATCATACCCTCAAAATAACCGATCATACTGTGCAAATTCAATAAAAAAGTTTTTCCTTCCTCAAAATTAGTTCCTCCCATGGGATAAATATCTTGACCGTTAGGCCCGTCAAATGTATCGTTCACCCAGTAGGTTAATCGAGCTAATTTCATTGCGTCCAGGATCTCCCAACTGTTTTCGTCCAATGCTTGTATAGGAAGCGATTTCCCTTTTTTGTCAAAGGCTTGAACATTCTCAGCAAACCGCCCAAAATTTGAATATTCATAGGTACCAGGGACAATCTGAGGAATATAAAAAACGGTAGAAGGAGTCGTTATAGCAGGTGGAGTAATAGAAATCTGCACCTTGTCATCTTGAATATCGACTAAGTCAATATTGGCTTTAATGACAGGAGTAACAGGTGTTTTAGCGGTTCGTAAAGCAGCACATCCTACAAAAATAACTGCTGTGGAAAAGGTTAAAAGTGATTTAGATATAATTTTATGCATAATATTCATATTAGAGGAGCGATACCCCATTTAAATCGGTTGTTAAAATACTGGACATGTAATCAAAGAAAGGGCGAATCGCTTCAAAATGGGTAACGATTTCTTTTTGAAAATCTGGAGCTAAAACTTCTTTATCCGAAAACTTTTTAAGAAAAATATACTGTTTCTTTTTAATCAGGTCAATGTCTGCGTGTTCTTTTGAAAATCCTTTTGGAGCTGTTTTCACTTCCTCACCTTGAAGGCTTCCCCAATGTTTTTTGAATTTAGGTTTCGCCATGATACCACGTAATTCTTGTGCATCAATTTCCATTTCTTTTCTTATGCGGAATAAATCATCTTTGTTTGGATCCCAAAAGCCAGTAGCAATAAAACTATCTCCAGGGGCTATGTGAATATAATAACCTCCTCTGAATTGTGGTTTTTTTCGATGAAAAGAAATTCCAAAATGTGTTTTAAAAGGAGTTTTGTTTTTTGAAAAACGGACATCTCTGTAAATACGGAAAATTTTAGCTTTTTCAATTTCATCTGTTTGATTTAGGGCTGTTTTAATAGCCTCAGTAAACAGTTTTGTTTCAGCTTCCAAAGCTTTAAAACGAGCTTTTTGTGGTTCAAACCATTCTCTAGTATTGTTTTGATTCAATTCCTTAAAAAACGTAAAAATCTCAGGGTTAATAATTTGACTCATTTGATTTAAGTTTTAGTTCAAATCATTGTTGATCCAACGATCTATTTTATCTTCAAGATAAGCTAAAGGAATGCACCCTGATTCCAATACAATCCTGTGAAACGTACGAATATCAAAAGATTCTCCTAAAGCTTTTTCAGCCTCTTCTCGAAGCTGTCTTATTTTTAGTTGACCAATTTTATAGGATAAGGCTTGCCCAGGATTGGCCATATAGCGTTCTATTTCAGAGATAATACTAGCTTCTGATTCAGCTTCATTATCAAGTGAATATTGAATGGCTTGTTCTCGTGTCCACCCTTTTGCATGAAGCCCAGTATCAACTACCAAACGAACTGCACGATGCATCTCAGCACCCAGCATTCCAAAATACTGATAGGGATCTTTATAAAGACCTAGCTCCTCTCCTAGTGACTCGGTATACAATGCCCATCCTTCTCCATAGGCACTGTACCAAAGGTCTTTTCTAAATGAAGGTAAAGCTGTGTTTTCTTGTTGAAGTGAGATTTGAAAATGGTGTCCTGGAATGGCTTCGTGTAAAAATAAATCTTCGTCTGAATAAAGATTGTATTTCGTTACTTCCGGAATGGGAACATAAAAAATACCCGGCCGTGTTCCATCGAGAGATCCTGGATTGTATTCAGCACTGGCAGAGGCTTCTCTAAAAGCTTCTGTTCTTCGAACTTCGAAAGGTGTTTTGGGTTGCAATTCAAAGAGTTTATTGACCTGTGGAAGCATGCGTTCTTTGATGGAATAAAAATTCGCAATTACTTCCTCAGGATCTGAAAAAGGCATCAGTTCTTTTTTATTTCTGACGTGATCAAAAAAGGCTTTTAAATTTCCTTTAAAACCAACCTGAGCTTTTACTTTTTCCATTTCTTGACCAATTCGGGCTACTTCTCTCAATCCCAATTCGTGAATCTCGTTTGCAGTCATGTCTGTGGTCGTATAGTGTTTGATAGCATATTGGTAATATTCTTTTCCTCCTTCTAAAGCACCAAATCCACTACTTTCTCTTGCAGCCTGAAAATATTCACTCTCCATGAAATCGGTTAATTTTTGATAGGCAGGTACAATTTTATTCAGTACCATATCAGCATAGGAGTCTTGAAAACGCTTTTGTGTTTCACTGTCAAAATCAGCAGGAAAATTGAGTGCTGGCTGATAAAACAAATGCTTCTCAAGCTCTGTGACAGTCATTCTCTTCAACTGAGGAATTACTTTAGTCACAAGTGATTTAGGAAGTACCCATCCACTTTTCATTCCAGCTTCCATTTTTTGCTTTGCGCTGTCAAGCCACTCAAGATATCCGTCTATCCGTATTAACCAATTTTCATAATCTGTTACTGTCTTAAATGGTTGAGCTCCTTCTCCACTTGCTAATTGTCCCATTGTAAGTTGAAAACCCCACATTTGATCAATCGGCATTTGGTCTTTGAGGAATTCCATTCCTTGAAGTGCCATTTCACACTCCCATTTTAAAATATTTTTGCTTAACAAAGCCTCTTCGCTCAATGAGCTGTCTTCAAATTGGTTAAGATCATTGAGGTAGCTTGTGTAAAATGCTTTCTCCTTAGCTTTAAATTCATCTGACAAAAAATTAGGAAGGGTGTCATTATAACGCGAGTCTCCCTGATAGGTAGCGTTGATTCGGTATAATTCAAGTGTTCCTTGATAGTAGTTTTCAAATAAAACACCCAGATCAACTGTTTTGGATGAAGGAAGGTTTTGACAAGATAAAATAAGAAGGGTAATAATTAAAACAACAATTTTTTTCATAGTGAAGTAATTTTAGATTCGGAGAGTTAAATGTACATCTTTTTTCAATTTTCAGTCAAAAGGACTGTCATCTCTTTCGATTTTTCAAAGTCTTTACAATATCTTTTAAAGTATATCCTTTTGCTTGTAATAAGATCAGATAGTGGAACAAAAGATCTGCACTTTCATCTAGAAAAAGCACTGCATTGTCATCTTTTGCTTCAATGACGGTTTCTACAGCCTCTTCGCCAACTTTTTGTGCAATTTTATTAATTCCTTTTCTAAAAAGCGATGCTACATAACTATCTGAATCATTAGCTTCTTTGCGCTGTGAAATTATCGTTTCCAACTCATTTAAAAAAGCCAAAGGGTCTTCGTTTTTTTCTCCCCAGCAGCTGTCAGTTCCTTTGTGGCATGTTGGTCCTTCTGGATTTACATAAATTAATAAACTGTCTTGATCACAGTCTAAATGAACTGAAACTACATTTAAGAAGTTTCCACTTTCCTCTCCTTTAGTCCATAAACGCTCTTTGGACCGGCTATAAAAAGTTACTTTTCCAAGTGTTTTTGTGGTTTCTAAAGCTTCAGCATTCATATAGCCCAACATGAGTACCTTTTTGGTAGTATTGTCTTGTATAATGGCTGGAATTAGTCCATCTGCTGTTTTTGAAAAATCTGGATTCATATGGTATCTATTCGTACAGCGATTTGCTGTTGATTGAGTTCTTTTTTGAGTTCAGGTATTGCTATTTCGCCAAAGTGAAAAACACTAGCTGCCAGTGCTGCATCTGCTTTTCCTTGTTGAAAAGTGTCTACAAAATGAGAAATATTTCCAGCACCTCCTGAGGCAATGATAGGCAAATTAATTTCTGTATTCAAACGGGCTAGTGCTTTATTAGCAAATCCTTGTTTCGTTCCGTCGTGATCCATAGAAGTAAAGAGAATCTCACCTGCCCCCCTGATTTCAACTTCTTTAGCCCATTCAAATAAATCTATATCAGTGGGTACTTTTCCACCTACTAAGTGTACTTTCCATTGACCGTTTATTTGTTTAGCATCAATAGCCACAACGATACACTGTGAACCAAATTGCTCTGCTAATTCATTGATTAAATTTGGATTTTTTACTGCAGCAGAATTGATGGAGACTTTATCAGCACCATTCTTGAGTAAAACCGCAACATCTTCAACAGAACTAATACCCCCTCCTACGGTAAAGGGTATATCAATTGCAGCAGCTACTCTTAAGACCAAATCAGCAAGAGTCTTACGTTTTTGTTCGGTAGCTGAGATGTCTAAAAAAACCAATTCATCCGCTTGCTCCAGGGCATACTGAGTTGCCAGTTCTACAGGGTCCCCTGCATCACGAAGATCAACAAAATTCACTCCCTTAACAGTTCTCCCATCTTTGATGTCCAAGCAGGGTATGATGCGTTTAGTCAGCATTGGCAGTATTTGTTTTATTTAAATTAACTCCATTGTAAAACCCTAAATCTTGTTTGGTCATATATTTTACCCAAAAGGCAGTTTGACCTACATGATATGAAAAATGTTCTACGGCATGCAAAGCAGCTCCAAGACCACTTAACGAAAACCCTTGAACTTCTCGTGTTTTAAGGTATTCCGTTACTGATGCCGTATTAATGGTACTTATGGACTTCGCAACGGTGTCTTCCAATAGTGCTAAGAGGGATTCTTTCCCTATTTCAGGAGTTCTCTTAAATTCCACTTCTCGATTCCTCATATCGGTTTGATTACCGAGAGAAGAAATTAGGTATTGTCGCATATTTCCACAACTATGAAGGATTTGATTTCCTAGACACATGCCGTTTTCAAAAGGAAGTTGCCATAACTGCATTTCATCAATCTGTTGAAATGAAATTTTTATCATGCGCAGTCCTTCATTTAGCCTGAATATACTGCTCTTTTTAAATTCGTTTATGACTTGCTGTTCTTCCATTAACCGAGTATAAAGTTTTCTAATTGCTTCAGTGAAATTCGGTTTTCATATATAGCTTTTCCAATAATAACTCCTTCACAACCCAATTCTTGAAGCTGAGGAAGCTCTTCAAAAGCTGAAATTCCTCCCGATGCAATAAGTTTAACCTTAACTTGAGACAATAAGTTTTGATATAGCTCAAATGCAGGCCCTTCAAGCATTCCGTCTTTGCTAATATCTGTACAAATAACAAAGTCTATTCCCTTGGCATGGTAGTCTTTGACAAAATCAAAAAGGGTCTGATCAGAAGTCTCTAGCCAGCCGTTTGTAGCAATATGAGTTCCTTTAACATCTGCTCCTAAAATTATTTTTTCAGAACCGTAGTTTAAAATCCAAGATTCAAAAGTTTCTGGTGATTTAACGGCAATACTACCCCCTGTAATTTGTGAAGCACCACTTTCAAAAGCAATACGCAGGTCTTTGTCTGATTTTAATCCACCACCAAAATCAATTTTAAGACTGGTTTGAGTAGCTATAGTCTCTAAAACCTTATGATTTACTATGTGCTTTGATTTTGCACCATCTAGATCAACCAAATGCAAAAATTCAATACCGTGAGCCTCATACGCTTTTGCTACTTCGAGTGGGGATTCGTTATAAATCTTTTTTGTGTCGTAATCCCCTTTGGATAGACGAACGCATTTTCCCTCAATAATGTCGATAGCTGGAATAATTCTCATAAAGAAATATTTAAAAAATTATTCAAAAGCAATTGTCCTTTAAGGCTACTTTTTTCTGGATGAAATTGCACTCCATAAAAATTATCTTTTTGTAAAGCAACGCTGTATGTACCATTATAATCCGCTGTAGCAACTGTTTCTTTAATTTCTGGGACATAATAAGAATGAACCAAATACATATAAGAAGCTTCCGAAATTCCTTCAAAAAGAGAGCCTTTTAGCTTGTGAATGCTGTTCCAACCCATTTGTGGTACTTTTACTTTATCTGAAAAGCGTCTGACAGTTCCCTGAACAATACCAAGACCTTGAATATTTCCTTCTTCTGAATGTTCACAGAGCAATTGCATCCCTAAACAGATCCCTAAAACAGGCTGTGTAAGGTTCCGAATTACTTTATCAAGCCCATAATGTTGTAGTTTTTTCATTGCACTACCAGCGGCCCCTTGACCGGGAAAAATTACTTTCTCTGCACTTTTTATTTGCTCTGGATCTGAAGTTAAAATACTCTTCACACCCAAGCGTTCTAATGCAAATTGCAAACTTTTAGTATTCCCTGCTCCGTAATCTATAATGGCTATCATTTACAAACTGCCTTTGGTTGAAGGTAAAATCATCTTATCTGGATCTCTTTTTACAGCAACTTTAATAGCTTTGGCAAAAGCTTTAAAGATTGCTTCAATTTTGTGGTGTTCATTCGTTCCTTCCGCTTTGATATTAATATTTGCTTTTGCACCATCTGAAAAGGATTTGAAAAAGTGAAAAAACATTTCCGTTGGCATTTTACCGACCATTTCACGTTTAAATTCAGCTTTCCAAACCAACCAATTGCGTCCACCAAAATCAATCGCTACTTGAGCCATACAGTCATCCATTGGCAAACAAAATCCGTAACGTTCCATCCCCAATTTATTACTCAATGCGATAGAAAAGGCCTCCCCTAGTGCTATGGCGGTATCTTCGATTGTATGGTGTTCATCTACTTCCAAATCTCCATTTACAGACAGTTGAATGTCCAT
>JAFMMH010000070.1 GCA_017851655.1 Flavobacteriaceae bacterium | reverse complement strand
AGTTTTTTCGTACTTTCAAAAAAAAAAAACAAATGAGAAAATTATTCCTATTGATATTTTTCCCAATGTATATGCTTCAAGGTCAGGTTAACTTTCCTAGCAATACTGCGGTAAAAACAACTGAGCTTAATTATCAAGCATTTACAAATGCTACGATTCATATAAATTCTAATACGGTTATCAATAAGGCCACTTTATTAGAACAAAATGGTCGAATTATTGCTGTCGGACAAAACGTTAAACTTCCAAAAAATACAAGAGTTCACGATAAATCCGGGACACACATTTACCCCTCATTTATTGAACTCAATAGCAACTTTGGAGTCAAAACTGAAAAAAGTTCTCGTTCAGGAAGAAGCACACAATATGTAGCCAGTAGAGATGGTTACTATTGGAACGATCATATCATAAGTGATTACAACAGTCTAGAAGATTACAATTACGACAAAACCAAGGCAAAAAGTATGCGGGAAGCTGGTTTTGGAGTGGTAAATACGCACCGCAACAATGGGATACACAGAGGAACAAGTATTCTATTATCACTTAGCGATAACTTAGCTGATCGGGATCGTTTAATTTCAACCCAAGCTGCTGAGCATTTTTCATTTAAAAAAAGTACGACTTCTAATCAATCGTATCCTAGTTCTATTATGGGTTCTATAGCCCTCATTCGGCAATTTTATCACGATGTTAGTTGGTATGAAGCTGGGAATGCCGACCATAAAGACTTAGCCATTGAGGCTGCACTGGAGCAGAAGTCATTGCCTAAAATTTTTGAAACTGATGACAAACTCAACACTTTAAGAGCTGTAAAAGTAGGTAATGAAATGGGATTAAATCTTGCAGTAGTTGCAAGTGGACAAGAGTACGAGCTTCTTGATGAACTTAAGTCGCACAACGCAAAATTAATTTTACCACTTGATTTCCCAAAAGCATATGAAACTGGTGATCCTTTATTGTTAAAAAAAATTACGCTAAGTCAACTGCGCCATTGGAATCAGGCACCAATGAATCCAGCAGCAGTTGCTCAGGCAGGGATATCATTTGCACTAACAACGCATCAGTTAAAATCTCCTGATTCCTTTTTGCCAAACTTAAAGAAAGCAATCGCATACGGTCTTTCAGAAGAAAAAGCCCTGGCTGCTTTGACTACTGTTCCCGCACAAATTTTAAAGCAAGAAAAAAACATTGGCTCACTTGAAAAAGGTAAACTTGCTAATTTTGTAGTAACCTCGGGCCCATTGTTTGAAAATGCAACTGAGATTTACGAAAATTGGGTAAAAGGAACCCCACATATAATTGTAAATCACAACATCAAGAATATTGATGGGAAATACAATGTTGAAATTCAAGGCAAAACATATAAACTGGAGCTTAAAAACAGTCAGAATAAAATTAGTGCGACAGCTCAAATGGATACTTTGAAGTACAAAACAAAAGTAACTTACAAAGACCACTGGTTTACTATTACAATTCTGGATGAAAAAGAAAAAGCCTATGCACAACTGAACACCAAAATCAGTGCTAATGGATTAGAGGGTGGTCAAGGGAAAGATTTTTCTGGAGATCAAATCAACTGGAAAATCACAAAGACAGAAACTGAACAAATCACTAAAAAAGATAAAATCCCTCAATATTACGAACCACTACCCGTAACTTTTCCAAACAAAGCTTACGGGTTTTCAGAACGACCAAAACCAGAAACACTTCTCTTCAAAAATGCAACAGTATGGACTAATGAAAAAGAAGGAATTTTAGAAAATACAGATGTTTTAGTAGTTAATGGAAAAATTTCTCAAGTAGGCAATCAATTAGAAGCAAATGGAGCCAAAATTATTGATGCCACAGGCAAACACCTGACTTCTGGAATCATAGATGAACATTCGCATCTTGGTGCCTCAAGTATAAACGAAGGAGGTCATAATTCTTCTGCAGAAGTAAGTATTGAAGATGTCTTAGAACCAGACGATATCGGTCTTTACCGAGACTTAGCAGGTGGTGTAACTACCATTCAAATTTTACATGGTTCAGCCAACCCCATAGGAGGACGCTCAGCGATTATCAAACTCAAGTGGGGAGAGTCAGCTGAAAACCTTCTAATCAAAGATGCAGATCCATTTATCAAATTTGCATTAGGAGAAAATGTAAAGCAATCTAACTGGGGAAGTTTTTCCAGATTTCCTCAAACCCGTATGGGAGTAGAACAAGTATTCATAGATTACTTCCAACGAGCAAAAGAGTATGGAAAGCAGTGGGACGATTACAATACTCTTCCAAAAAAAGCAAAAGTAAAAACGAAAGCACCTCGTTACGATATTGAGATGGAAGTACTTTTGCAAATCTTAAAAGGAGAACGATTTATTTCAAGTCACTCATATGTCCAATCTGAAATTAATATGCTAATGAAAGTTGCAGAAAGCTTTGGTTTTAGAATCAATACTTTCACTCATATTCTTGAAGGATATAAAGTGGCTGATAAAATGGCTGAGCACGGAGTTGGAGGTTCTACTTTTTCAGACTGGTGGGCCTATAAAAATGAGGTAAAAGACGCTATCCCCTACAACGGAGCCATCATGCATAACGCAGGAGTAACTGTTGCCTTTAACTCTGACGATGCCGAAATGTCAAGACGCTTAAATCAAGAAGCCGCGAAGGCAGTAAAATATGGCGGAATTTCGGAAGAAGATGCCTGGAAGTTTGTCACCCTTAACCCTGCCAAACTATTGCACCTAGACCACCGTATAGGCAGTATCAAAGCAGGAAAAGATGCAGATCTTGTATTATGGTCTGATCACCCGCTTTCCATCTATGCAACAGCAGAAAAAACATTGATCGAAGGAACTGTTTATTACGATGCAGAAACTACAGAAGATCAATTGAAGCGCATCGAAACAGAAAAGCAGCAAATAATCAGTCAGATGTTAATGGCTAAAGAGAATGGAGCTGCTACTCAAAATCCTACCAAAGGAGCCAAGAAGGAATTTACATGTGAAACTTTAGACTAAAAAGACAATGAAAAAATTTATTAAAATACTTATTCTAACTTTGTGGCTTCCTGTAATTGGTCAACAAACACCTGCTAGTACTCAACAAAAATCAATCCTAATAACCAATGCATTTCTTCATATAGGTGACGGGACTACAATTTCAGATGCTGTACTTGGCTTTAAAGACGGTAAAATTACCTTCATAGGTAAGGAGCAAGATGCACCATCTTTCGATTTAAAAATTGATGCCAAAGGGCAACACCTTTATCCAGGTTTTATAGCAACAAATAGTTCTATTGGTTTGGTAGAAATTGATGCCATTCGTGCCACACGAGATGAAGATGAAATTGGCGATTTTTTGCCTCATATCCGAACCGCTATTGCATATGACGCAGAATCTAAAATAGTTGAAAGCATGCGCCCAAATGGAGTCTTAATTGCTCAGGTTAGTCCAAGAGGAGGACTTATTTCTGGAAGCTCCTCTGTAATGCAACTCGATGCTTGGAATTGGGAAGACGCGATAATCAAAACAGACGAGGGTATTCACCTTAACTGGCCCAATCCTTATTCCAGAGGAAGATCTTGGTTAGGAGAAGACCCTGGATTGAAAACCAATAAAAATTACCTGTCTACTTTAGAAAAAATCAAAATGTTTTTTGAAAATGCTAAAGTGTATGACCCAAATCAAAATCCAGTACATCTTCCTTATCAGGCTATGGAAGGGATTTTTGATGGCTCAAAATCCGTTTATCTTCATGCAGAAGACGAAAAACAAATTGTAGATGGCATTAGCTATCTTAAAAGTCTAGAAATCCAAAAAGTGGTATTGGTTGGTGCAAATGAAGCAACCTCCCAAGTAGATTTTATCAAAAGGCACAATATTCCAGTTATTGCTTCCAGACCTCATCGTCTCCCGGACAATGAAGATGAAGACATTAAGGGAAGTTTTAAATTAGCCGCAAAACTCAATGAGGCTGGTGTTCTAGTGAGTATTGATGTGAGTGGAAGAATGGAACGAATGTATACCAGAAACTTACCATTTTATGCAGGAAGTTTTGCAGCTTATGGGATGGATAAGGAAGAGGCACTGAAACTCATCACTTCTAATCCTTCTAAAATTTTAGGAATTGACAATAGACTTGGAACGCTAACAGTTGGTAAAGATGCCACTTTGTTTCTCTCATTAGGAGATGCATTGGATATGCGCACAAACCAAATCTACAAAGCGTGGATCGAAGGAAGAGAAATTAGTTTAGAAACACATCAAACTGAACTTTGGAAACGATATTCTGATAAATATTCAATCGACAACAAAAACTAAAAGAAATTGGAATCAGTTAATATCCAGGTTATTTCGTTTCTTATTCTCATCTTCCCTAATTTATTTTTTGAATGAAGTTTTACATTTCGCCTGCAATAATTTTATTCTTGTCAATCATAATAGGAATAAACCCATTATCGAGTAGTGCACAAGAATTAGAAAAACGAAGTGTTTTCGTTAAAAAAATTTCGGATAAAATTCAGCTTGACGGAATTTTAGATGAAGTGATTTGGGATCAAGCAGAGATTGCAACAGATTTTTGGCAAATGTTCCCTACAGATTCTTTGCGATCAACCAATTCTACAACTGTAAAATTATTATATGATGACACCCATATTTATATTGGTGCCAAAGCCATAGGAATTGGAGCTGATTTTATGGTGAGTTCATTAAAAAGGGACTTCAGTGCTCGATCCAATGACAACGTAACCTTTCTTTTTGATACTTTCAGAGATGGACAAAATGCATTCTTATTTGGAGTAAACGCATACGGCGTCCAAAGAGAAGGTTTGATTTCAGACAGAGGAGTCGCTATTTCTGGTTTTAATTTAACATGGGACATTAAATGGCTAGCTGAAAGTACAATAAATGGAGACTCTTTTACTATTGAAATTGCTATACCGCTGAATTCAATAAAGTATCCTGAAGGAAGTCAGCGTTGGGGGTTCCAGTCCTATCGCTACGATATGCAAAGCAATGAAAGAAGTTCCTGGTCACCTGTTCCACAAAATCAAATACCAGTAAATCTAGGCTTTCTAGGAGAACTTGTTTTTGAAAAACCTTTGTCCAAAAATAAAACTCCTTTATATCTTATTCCCTATACCAATATTCTCTCTTCTAATGATTTTAGTGCAAATCCTACCAGCAACTCTATCACTCTGGGAGGTGATCTCAAAATTGCGGTTGGAAACGGTTTAAATTTAGATGTTACACTGAATCCTGATTTTTCAAATGTAGAAGTTGATAATATCATTACTAATCTCACTCGCTTTGAAATTTCACTGCCTGAAAAACGTCAATTTTTTATAGATAACGGCGATCTGTTTGGCAACTTTGGGGGAAGTAGAGAAGCAATCCCTTTTTTTTCTAGACGTATTGGAATTGCCAAAGATCCAGATGGAAATACAATTCAAAATAATATATTAGGTGGTATCAGATTGAGCGGAAAGCTTGATGAAAACTGGCGTATCGGCTTTTTAAGCATTCAAAATCAAGAAGACTTAAATAATCAAATTACTTCCAATAACAACGCAATGTTTGCATTACAAAGAAAGATTTTTAATCAATCTCAAATAGGTGCATTCATCGTCAATAGAGAAAGTGTAAAAGATTATGAATTTCTAAAAGATGAAGATCGTTACAACAGAGTAATTGGATTAGACTACAACTTAAATTCTGCAAATAATAGATGGACTGGAAAATTTTATACCCATAAATCCTTTCAACCCGATGATAATGAGGGGAATCTTTCTTCTGGAGGATCAATAGCATACAACACACGTATTTGGCAATTCTCATCAAAATTGATTTATGTAGATCAAGATTTTCGTTCTGATTTGGGTTTTATTCCCCGTTCAGGAATTATTAAAACTGGGATTTCAGGGGGACGCACTTTCTATCCCAAAAAAGGGAAAATAAATTCGCATAGTATTCAGCTATCAGATTACAGTTGGTATCAAAAAAGTTTAGATTACCAAAAGACAGATCATAATAGGAGGCTTGAATACACTATGGAGTTAAAAAAACAGGACCAACTTGCTTTTACTATCAGAGACCAATATATCTTTTTGTCCAGTGCGTTTGATCCCACTCGCTCAGAAAATGGAATCCCCTTACCCAGCGATGAAGGGTATAATTTTAATGAATGGTCTTTGGAATACCAGTCCAATGTTGCACGTTTATTCAATTTTTCTTCAGAAGTTTCCTATGGCTCATTTTTTAATGGGACACGTTTTTCTGTAAAAGGAACTACCCAATTTCGGGTACAACCCAAACTTGCCATGAGCTTACTTTGGGATTATAATCAAATTCGTCTTCCTAATCCGTATCCATCAGCTAACATCATCTTAGTAAGTCCTAAAATTGAATTAACGCTGAATAAAAAACTCTTTTGGTCCACTTTAGTTCAGTACAGTAATCAGACCGAGAATTTAGGAATCAACTCCAGACTTCAATGGCGATTTGCTCCTCTTTCAGATCTGTTTTTAGTTTATAATGACAACTATTATACTCGAGAATTTGGCCCTGTATATCGGTCCATAAATCTTAAACTAACTTACTGGTTAAGTTTATAAAAAAAGACCCGTTAAACGGGTCTTTAATTTAATTCCAAACGATCCTACAATCTTAGGATGCATTTTGCTTTTTAATCAAATTCAGCGCAGAGCCTTCTCTAAACCAATCAATTTGCTGATCGTTATAGGTATGATTCGCTATTAAATGATCCTTAGAACCATCTGAATGGACAAGCTCAATGGTTAATGTTTTTCCAGGTGCAAAATCAGCTAAATCTATAAAATTGAAGATATCATCTTCTTGGATTAGATCATAATCTGATTCTTGAGCAAAGGTTATTCCTAACATCCCTTGCTTTTTCAAGTTGGTCTCATGAATTCGAGCAAAAGATTTTACAAGAACTACTTTTACACCTAGGTGTCTAGGCTCCATAGCGGCATGTTCTCTAGAAGAACCTTCTCCATAATTGTGATCACCTACAACCACCGTTTCAATTCCTGCAGCTTTGTATTCTCTTTGCACATCGGGTACACCGCCGTAATCTCCTGTCAATTGATTCTTGACAAAATTGGTTTTTTGATTAAATGCATTGACAGCACCTATCAAACAGTTATTAGAAATATTATCCAAATGTCCTCTGTAACGTAACCATGGACCTGCCATTGAAATATGATCCGTAGTACATTTTCCATGCGCTTTGATTAATAACTTTGCTCCCATTAAATTAGCACCATCCCATTGAGAAAATGGAGTTAAAAGTTGTAAGCGTTCAGAATCAGGTTTTACGATGACTTCAACAGCGGAACTGTCTTCTTCTGGGGCAAGGTAGCCATTATCCTCTACATCAAATCCTTGAGGAGGAAGTTCTATCCCTTGAGGAGGATCTAGTCGAACCTCTTCTCCTGCTTCATTAATTAAGCTATCAGTAATTGGGTTAAAATCTAATCTTCCTGAGATAGCAACAGCTGCAACCATTTCTGGAGAAGCTACAAAAGCATGAGTATTAGGGTTTCCATCAGCGCGTTTAGAAAAGTTTCTATTAAACGAATGAATAATGGAATTGGCTTCTTGCTTATCGGCACCCTCTCTGGCCCATTGACCAATACAAGGCCCACAGGCATTTGTAAAAATTTTTGCGTTTAAGTCTTCAAAAATTGAAAGTAAACCATCACGCTCAGCAGTAAAGCGAACTTGCTCAGAACCAGGGTTGATTCCAAATTCAGCCTTCGTTTTTAAGTTTTTAGCTACCGCTTGTTTTGCTATTGAAGCAGCACGAGATAAATCCTCGTAAGAGGAATTTGTACAAGAACCTATCAGTCCCCATTCTACTTGTAACGGCCATCCGCTAGCTTTTGCAACCTCTTTCATCTCTGCTACAGGCGTTGCTAAATCAGGAGTAAAAGGTCCGTTTATATGTGGTGTTAGTGTATCTAAATCGATCTCAATAACTTCATCAAAATACTTTTCAGGATCAGCATAGACTTCAGGGTCAGCAGTTAAGTGTTCTTTAACTTCGTTTGCCGCATCTGCTACATCATCTCTGCCAGTTGCTCTAAGATATCGCTCCATAGAGGAATCATATCCAAATGTAGAAGTAGTTGCACCAACTTCAGCTCCCATATTACAAATTGTACCTTTCCCAGTACAGGACATTGACGCTGCACCCTCACCAAAATACTCAATGATTGCACCCGTTCCTCCCTTTACAGTGAGGATACCTGCAACTTTTAAAATAACATCTTTAGGAGCCGTCCAACCGTTTAATTTTCCTGTAAGTTTTACTCCTATAAGTTTTGGAAACTTTAATTCCCAAGCCATATCTGCCATGACATCTACAGCATCAGCACCACCAACTCCAATGGCTACCATTCCAAGGCCACCTGCATTAACAGTGTGTGAATCCGTTCCAATCATCATTCCCCCTGGGAATGCATAATTT
>JAFMMH010000069.1 GCA_017851655.1 Flavobacteriaceae bacterium | reverse complement strand
ACTGAAGCGGATTTTTTTGAGGCCTTTGTTTCTCTTGTTTTGGACAAAGACGGTTTAGGATATCCGGATCTCCCAAAGGCATTGATCCCATTCTTTGTAGATGAGCAAGGACTGGAATGGACTGCTTTTGAAGCACAAATACTAGAGGGGTTTCAACTGGGAGACCAGCAAACTGTTATTCCAATTCATTTAACTATTGATAAAGAAAATAGAGTTGCTTTTGAAGCAGCTGAAGCCAATTTTAGAGCGAAACTTACTCCAAACCAGATTAGAAACTTCAGTGTAGATTACTCCTATCAGCATCCTCTTACGGACACGCCATATTTGAACAGTAAAAAGGAATGGGTTCGTGACAATGAAGGGAAAATTGCTTTCAGAAAAGGGGGACATGGTGCCTTACTCGAAAATTTAAATCGTCTTGACGCCGATTGTATTTGGATTAAAAACATCGATAATATTTTATTAAATGAAGCCAATATTGAAGGCGAAAGATGGATGCGAATATTGGGGGGTCAACTAATCACCATACAGAGTGAGTTATTTACCCATTTGGAAAATCTTGAGAAACAAAAATCGGAAGCGAATTTTGATGAAATCATTGCATTTATTCAAAAACACTTTGATCCAAATTACACGATTAAGAGTTCAGGAAAAATGCCTTACCAAATACTCTATGACTACCTCTACAGACCCATACGAATTTGTGGAATGATACCTAATGAAGGAGCAAAAGGAGGGGGACCATTTTGGAAAAAAGATGCTCGGGGGAAAAGCCTTCAGATCATTGAAAGTGTAGAGTTAGACCTTAACAATCCAGATCATCAGAAGGCTATAGATCAAAGTTCTCACTTTAACCCTGTGATGATGGTTTGTGGAATTACCGACCATAATGGAGAGAAATTCTCACTTTATGAATTCAGAGATGAGAAACGATTTATGGTTAGTCAAAAAACAGACGGAGCTTCAACAATTAAAATTTTGGAGTGGCCAGGTCTTTGGAATGGTGGAATGGCAGCCTGGAATACACTATTTGTAGAAGTCCCCTCAGAGACTTTCAATCCTGTGAAAACTATCGCAGATTTAATTCGCTAACTTCATAAATGATTTAATATCTTTGATGCACATCTCAAAGGGGTGCCGGTATCGGCTGAGATTATACCCACTGAACCTGGGCAGGTAATGCTGCCAAGGGAAAATAGAACTGTTTAATTTAAAAATAATGATCCCTTTTATTTGAATCAATAAATTCGAATGAAAATTCAAGTATTATTAAGCTTTATATTACTCTCTTCACTTGCATTGACCGCACAAACCAAAGAAAAAGTCAAAGACTCATTGCCTCTAATTACTTTAGAAGAAGTGCAGTTAATAGGAATACGTGCAAACGAGGATACTCCAGTTACCTTTTCAAATATCACTAAACGAGAGCTTGCTCCCAGAAATTTGGGTCAAGATATTCCGATTTTATTGAATTATCTCCCTGCTGTGGTCACTACAAGTGATGCAGGTGCAGGAATAGGTTATACAGGAATCCGCGTAAGAGGAAGTGATGCTACTCGTGTCAATGTAACTATAAATGGAATTCCATACAATGATTCTGAATCTCAAGGAACCTTTTGGGTCAACCTTCCTGATTTCACTTCCTCTGTAGATCAAATTCAATTACAGCGTGGGGTGGGAACCTCAACCAATGGATCTGCAGCTTTTGGAGCCAGTTTAAATTTAGAGACAAGTGCCTCAGTATCGAAACCCTTTGCAGCATTTTCAGCAAGCATAGGGAGCTTTAACTCAAGCAAAAAAAGTGTACAATTTTCAACAGGTCAGTTGAAGGATCATTTTACATTCTCAGGAAGACTCTCTCAAATTCAGTCGGATGGTTACGTAGATCGGGCCAGTTCTAACTTGAAATCGTACTTCTTTCAGGGGACTTTTCAAGATGAGAATACCTTAATTAAGGCGTTATTTTTTGGAGGACACGAGGTTACTTATCAGTCTTGGTTTGGATTAGATGCGGTTACTCTTGAAAAGGACCGCCGATCAAATCCAGCAGGTGCAATATATGACCTTACAGGAAACCTTACAGGTTTTTATGAAAATCAAGTAGATGATTATACTCAAGATCATTTTCAATTTCACTGGAATGAAAAAATAGATGCCTTTTGGAATTTTTCAGTTGGTTTAAATTACACCTATGGAAGAGGATTTTATGAGGAGTACAATGATTTGTGGTACACTAAAAATATAAGCTTTGGTCCCGAAATATCGTATGAATATTTACAAATTTCAACCAATAATACCTTTGAAAATCCTGTGAATGAAACTGAAAATAGTAGTCAGAAATGGTTGGATAATCAGTACTATGTTTTTACACTTGGTTTAAATTATCAAGATGAGGATACAACATTAAATTTTGGAGGTTTAGCAAGCCGTTACGTTGGAGATCATTTTGGTGTTTTACTTTGGGGTCAACAAATTGGGGCTTCACTTCCAAATCATCGTTTTTATGAAAATCAAGGCATTAAAACCGAAGGAAGTTTTTTTGCTAAACTGACTCATAATCTGAATGGCGTATGGAATGCTTTTTTGGATTTGCAGATTCGGGGTCTAAATTATAATGTTAGAGGAGAGATTGCTGGACCTTCAAACTTTGAGGTTTCGGATCAGTTTTTATTTTTTAATCCAAAAGCGGGCTTAACATATGCTTTATCTGATTCACAAAAATTTTACTTTTCATACGCAAAAGCACAACGCGAACCCAATCGAACAGACTATGAAAACGGAACTCCCAAGCCAGAAAAGTTGAATGATTTTGAATTGGGCTGGCGCATTAAAAAACAAGGAATAAAAGCCCAAGCTAACGTGTACTGGATGGATTACAAAGACCAGTTAGTTCTTACAGGAGCATTAGATGCGGTGGGAGCTCCCATTAGACAAAATGTTGGACAAAGCCGTCGTATCGGTATAGAGGTTGAAGCTCAGTGGCAACTTTTAGATCAGTTTATTTGGAAGCCTAATTTTGCTTTAAGCAATAATCAAAATCTAGATTTTTATTTTAAACGTGATGGAGTCTTAACGCCTTTGAACAATACAAATTTGGCTTATTCTCCCAAATTTATCGCAGGAAACGCATTTATTTACGCACCTACTACAAACTTTCAGATTGGATTACTTTCAAAATATGTAGGGGAACAGTATATGGGAAATATCGATTCTGAAAACTCTCTTTTGGATGCGTATTTTGTTTCAGATATTTCTGCAGTTTGGACCTGGCAACCTAAATACGGCTTTGAAAGTATTCAATGGTCTGTGTTGATCAACAATGTATTTAATGCACAGTATGAGTCAAACGGATATTTTTATACCTATGATGATAGTTGGTCTGATCCAGGTCAAATAACTACAATTGAGGGTTCGGGTTATTATCCTCAGGCTGGGATTAATTTCCTTACTGGGGTGACGGTCCGATTTTAGAATCGATATGCAGCAACCAGCCGAGCGACAAACTGATTAAATTCACTTTCTGGGGAAGTATTGAGCAACTGTTGCCCGTAGATACTCAGTTTAAGTTGGGAATTATAAGCGATGCCTATTTCAAGCCCATAACCGTATGCCTGAGGGTCAATCTGTTCTTTAAAAAATAAGCGCCGACTTTCTTCAGAGGCTTGGTGCAGCTGTAGGTAGGGAAAGGCCCAAAAAGAAAGACTACTGTTTGTTAAAGCATCTTCTGATAACAAACGCTGATGAATCCAACCCAATCGGAGGTAGTGATCAAAAAAACTGGTGCTTTTAAAATTTGGTGCTTGTGGTCCTTGAATCCATTTTGAACCGATACTTAATCCAATATTTGAATTTTTTACTTTAGAGCGTTTTAAAGGAATTTTAGATAAAATATTTCCATGGACGGTTCCTCCAATGGGATTCATCAAAAAATCAAAGGTATTCAATGTGTCCTCTTTGTTTCCCATCCAAATGGTCCTGGTAGAAAAGACAGTTAACCCCAAATAAACCCCATTTTTTGTATCATATCTAAATTTTAATAGCTCAGCAGTCAAATCAAAATGTTGGAGACTACTTATTCCAATAATACCAGTTCGAATCAAATGGACTCTAAAACTATTTTCTTCTCTTTTTTCAGAGGTAAAATCGGGTTCTAGAAGTTGAGCAGAAGTAAATTGGCAATAAAGAATTAGTGTAATTAACCAAATCAAGTTTTTGTGACAAAAAGAATTTAATTGAAGCATAGACTAGGATACTATTAATTGGAGACGTTTAAAATACCATTATAATTTTGTACTTGATAAAACAGCAGACTTTGAGGAGGGGATAAGCCTTCACTTGGATTTAATAATTGGCCAGTAGCTAAACTATACTGAAACTCTTCACACTTGCAAATTGCCAAAACCCCTTCTATAGAAAGTTTAGAACAGGCTTGGGGGAGATGATTGGGACAAGTTGCTTCCCATGCTAGAAAGTTAGAGCCATTTAAATTAAACAGGATGATTCCATTTATACCTATTTCCTCAACGAATATGCTTCCACCAACATAATTTAATCCGCTATACAATGGTAAGGAAAGATTAAATTCTCTCTGAAATCTTACATCAGCTAAAAATGGGTTGCGATCCAAAGGTGTTTTATTACAACTATAAATAAGAAAACTAGCCAACAATAGTAAGAGAGAGAAAGTAGTAAATTTTTTAATGACTTGTTTCAAATGTGTATATTTGGTTAATAATCCGCCTTTAGGGGGATTTTTCGTTTATGTATAAAACGTAGAAATTATGAGTAAAGTATCTTATTATACCGAAGAGGGCTTAAAAAAACTACGGCAAGAGTTAAATCATCTCAAAGACGTAGAGCGACCCAAAGCCTCCCAAGCTATTGCAGAAGCAAGAGATAAAGGTGATTTAAGTGAAAATGCAGAATACGATGCTGCAAAAGAAGCGCAAGGAATGCTAGAAATGCAGATTGCTAAACTAGAGAATACTCTTTCTACAGCTCGAATCATCAATGAGTCTGAGTTGGATAATTCTAAAGTATTGGTACTCTCAACCGTTGAACTAAAAAATCAAAGCACAGGAGCGATTATGAAATACACTCTTGTTGCCCAGAGTGAAGCGGATCTAAAAACAGGAAAGATCTCCGTTGATTCTCCTATCGGAAAAGGATTGTTAGGAAAAAAAGTTGGTGATACTGCTGTGATTTCTGTTCCTAACGGGACTATAGAGTTGGAAATTATTTCCATAAGTCGGAACTAATGGACACTCTTTTTACCAAAATTATTTCTGGTGAAATCCCAAATTATAAAGTAGCTGAAGACCCTTATTGCTATGCCTTTTTAGATATTAACCCCAATGCCAAAGGTCACGTACTTTGTGTCCCAAAAATTCCTATTGATAAACTTTTTGACCTTCCTGAGGTAACATACCAACAACTCATGTCCTTTTCTAGAAAAGTAGCTATAGGTTTAAGAGAAGTGATCCCTTGCAAACGTGTTGCCCTTACCGTGGTTGGCCTTGAAGTTCCTCATGCACATGTTCATCTTATCCCTATAGAGCGTATGGAAGACGTAACGTTTTTAAATAAAGTTTCTTTTTCTGATGAAGAAATGAAAGAGATCGCTCATCAAATTTCAAACGCAATTAAGAGCAATACTTAACAGTTTATTTATTCAAGATAAGTTGGAAGGTAGTTCCATACCCTAAGCTAGTTTTTAAAACGGAGACTTTACCTGAATGAAAATCCTCTACGATTCTTTTAGTCAAAGACAAGCCTAAACCCCAGCCCCTTTTTTTGGTTGTAAAACCTGGTTTGAAAATCTTGGATACAATTTCTTTTTTCATCCCTGAGCCATTGTCACTTATAAGAATTTCTACCTGTGTGGGTTCTTCTTTCAAAAGGATGGATAATTCTCCCTTTCCTTTCATTGCGTCGATAGCATTTTTGATCAAGTTTTCTAAAGTCCAACTAATTAACTGAGGGTTAAAAGGAATTTGAATTTCCTTATTGGGTAGCTCAAGTTTGAATTGTATTTGCTCGGAGCTTCTTTTTTGAAGGTATATAGCTGTATTTTTTATAGCGACTACAATATCATTCGGTTTTAATTCTGGGACTGATCCCACTTTTGAAAATCGTTCTGTAATTAAATTGAGACGTTCAATGTCTTTTTCGATTTCGAGTAATGATGAAGAGTTGGGCTGTTTTTCTTTGAGTAAGGTAATCCAACCGATCATGGAAGTTAAAGGGGTACCGATTTGATGAGCAGTTTCTTTTGCCATCGCAGCCCAAAGTCTATTTTGCTCTGCGATTTTGGCTGTTTTAAATACAAAATACAATACTGCTCCAAATAAAATTATGATAAGCAACAAAGCAAGGGGATAGTATTGTAGCTTTTTAAGGGTAGAAGAATCTCCATAATATAACTTCTGATTAATAATTAATTTTCCTGTATTGTCTCGGTATTGGATTACAATTGGGAGATTTTCTTTTTTTATTTTTTCTAAAATGCGATATAAACTAGCCGAATCTTGTTTTGTTTCATCCCAACGAATATTTCTTATTTCAAGAATTCTATCTTTTGCATCAACTTGAATCATCGGGTTCTGCCCAGATCGCTGTAAGATTTCAAAAGTCAGATTATTTAACTCTTGATTTTGGATATATTCTTCCTGAGCCATGGCCCAAAGCTCCATTTTGGTTCGTTCTTCTTGACTAAGATTACGAAACAAGATATTGGTATTCCATAAAATCAAAATAACGATAGCAAAGGCGAAGAGTAACCAGCTATTTTTTAATTTTCCAATAAAATTTCCTAGGGATTTCATGAGAAGCTTTGACACGAAGATAATTCAATTTAAGAAAATGATATAAAGGGGAGTACCCCCCTAAAAACTTTTGTTATTTTTGTTTCAAAGTAATATAAAGGATATGGAATTAGTTGGAAAAATTAAATGGATCGACGAGACAAGAACTTATGGAACAAATGGCTTCCGTAAACGAGAGGTTGTAGTTACCACAGAGGAGCAGTATCCTCAGCATATCTTAGTCGAATTTATTCAAGACAAATGTGACTTACTCAATGCCTATCAAGTAGGTCAGGGAGTAAAAATTGGTATCAATCTACGGGGAAGAGAATGGGTCAACCCTCAAGGGGAAACAAAGTATTTTAATTCTGTTCAAGGTTGGCGAATTGAAGTTTCTGATGGAGCAGCTGCACCTACAGAAATGCCTCCTATGCCTCCCGCTTCAGCATTTGAACCTGCAGAGGGTGAAGCAAATGAGGTAGAAGATGATTTGCCTTTCTAATTAACTAGTTCTTGATACCTGAAACAGTCTTCTAGATGGTCATTGACCATCCCTGTGGCCTGCATGAAGGCATACATTACCGTAGGACCAACAAATTTAAATCCTTCCTTTTTTAATGTTTTACTAATTTTTTCTGCTAAGGGAGTAAATGGTGGAACTTCTTCAGATGTTTTAAATGAATTGTTGATGGGTTTGTTTTCAACAAAATCCCAAATGAAATTTGAAAAACTACGGTGCTTTTCTTGAATTTTGATAAAAGCTTTAGCATTATTTACAGTAGCTTCAATTTTAGAACGATTTCGTATTATTCCAATATCGTTTTTTAACGAAGCTAATTTTTTAGGCTCATACGAGGCTATTTTTTGATAGTCAAATTGATCAAAGGCCAAAGAGAAATTTTCTCGTTTTTTTAATATGGTAATCCAGCTTAAACCCGCTTGAAAGGTTTCCAAAGTCAAGAATTCAAACAGCTTTTGGTCTTCAAATATTGGCACACCCCATTCTGTATCATGATAATCTTCATAGAGCGTATTTCCTAAGCACCACTGACATCTTTTTTTTGACATAATCTAAAGGTAAAAAAAAAGCATCCAAAAAGGATGCTTTTAAATTTAGATTGGATAAAGCTTAGCCTAAGGCAACACGCTCAAATCCCGATACAGTTACATCACCAGCAGACTTAACGTAAGCAGCTACGGAGACTTTATTATCCTTAATGTAATCTTGATCTACAAGGGTATTGTCTTTGTAAAAACGTTTAATTTTTCCTTTAACAATGTTATCTAACATTGCTTCCGGCTTTCCTTCTTGACGAAGTTGTTCTTTTGCAATTTCAATTTCCTTTTCAATGATTGATGCATCCACACCTTCTTCATTCAGTGCGATAGGATTCATTGCTGCAACTTGCATGGCAACATTTTTTGCTACTTCCTCTCCATTATCTATAGTGGCAGAAAGACCAACAAGAGTAGCAATTTTATTTCCTGCATGGATATAACTTCCTACAAAAGGAGCTTTAAGGGTTTTGAATCCACCGATTTCGATTTTTTCTCCGATCACTCCAGTTTGTTCAGTAAGTTTTTCAGCTACAGTCATTCCCTCGAAGTCTGCTGCTAAGAACGCTTCTTTTGAATCATAATTTAGAGCAAGATCAGTGAGCGCATTAGCTAAGTTCAAATAGGTATCATTTTTGGCTACAAAATCTGTTTCACAGTTTACAGAAACAATAACCCCTGCAGTTTGATCAGCATTTACTTTTGCTAAAACAGCGCCTTCAGAAGAATCTCTATCAGCTCTGTTTGCAGCTACTTTTTGCCCTTTTTTTCTTAGA
>JAFMMH010000068.1 GCA_017851655.1 Flavobacteriaceae bacterium | reverse complement strand
CAGCGAAGTTCAAAAATAACGTTGATGGAAGACGGTGTACTTATTGCACCAGCTCCTTATAGTTCTCCTGCGGCATATTATTTTCCTTCAGTTGCTCGAATGGAAGCCATTGAGATTCTAAAAGGTAGTAGTCAAATTCAATACGGTCCTTTTACGACAGGTGGTGTAATTAATATGATTTCGTCTTCTATACCAGAAGATAATTTAAAGGCGAAATTTCAGACCTCTTATGGTACTTTTAACAGCAGTCAGGTTTATAGCACTATTGGACAATCTTTTGAAAATGTGGGTTATGTAATAGAATACTTGTCGATGAAATCCAATGGATTCAAAAAACTGAATTCAGCAGATAATACAGGTTTTGATATTATAGATTTGATGGGAAAAGTGGTATTAAAATCGAATCAAAATTCTAAAACACCACAGTCTTTAGAACTTAAATATCATTATTATGATGAGCTTTCAAATGAAACATATCTAGGGATTAGTGAACAAGATTTTAAAAAGACTCCTTTTCTGCGATATGCAGCATCACAGAAGGACGTGATGAATGCACAACAGACTCAATTTATGTTAACTCACACTCTAAACTTTAACCCAAATTTTAAAATTGTAACCAATGCGTATGAAAATATTTTTTCAAGAAATTGGTACAAACTTGATGGTGTCGTTTTAGGCGATACACGAAAAGGTTTAGAAACTGTATTGTCCAACCCCTCTGAAAACGCTTCATATTTTGCAGTTTTGAAAGGAATAGAAAATTCAGGAGAAGATGCTTTGTTCCTCAAGGCTAATAACCGAATATATACCGCAAAAGGGATACAAACCAAAGTAGATTTACATTGGTATGGTTCTTCAGGGGCATTTCATGATATAGAACTTGGTGCACGATACCACTATGATGAAGAGGATCGTTTTCAATGGGAAGATGGGTATCTAATCCAAAATTCATCAATGGTACTCACATCAGAAGGAGCAAGGGGTGCAAAAGGGAATCGGATTTCTAGTGCAGCTGCTTTTGCGTCATATTTATTGTATAAATACAAGTATAAAAATTTAACCTTAACACCTGGAATACGATCAGAAACGATTCTTTTAAAGAGGTTAGATTATGGAATCTCTAATCCTGAAAGGGAGATCTTGAATTTAAATTCTCGTGAAAATAGTGTTACAGCATTCATTCCAGGGGTTGGTTTTAATTATACTTTTTCAAATCAGTTATCATTTTTTGGAGGACTTCACAAAGGTTTTTCACCCCCAGGAAATGCACCGGACGAAAAGCCTGAAGAAAGTATAAATTATGAATTGGGATCTCGATTTTCAAAAGGAAAATTAAGTGGAGAACTCATAGGTTATTTTAATGATTACAGTAATTTGTTAGGTAGTGATTTGGCTGCTTCAGGGGGATCAGGTTCTTTGGATCAATTCAATGCTGGAAGTGTACATGTCAGCGGTATTGAATTGCTTTTGAATTATAATTTTGCAAGAGAAAATGCTGCTGTTCAATTGCCTTTTACTTTTGCTTATACCCTTACGGATGCTGTATTTCAAAGTACCTTTGGGAGTAATGAAGATATCTGGGGGGCTGTAAAAACAGGAGATCGCGTTCCTTACATAGCAAGGAATCAGTGGAATATTACAGCAAGACTAGAGCATCCTAAATTCGAATTGAATCTAAGCTCCCGATACAATGGTTCTTTCAATATCGAGGCTGGAAATGATTCGAGTATCAACATTCAGCAAGTTCCATCTAATTTTATTATTGACTTTTCAGCAAAGTACAATCTAAACGATCACTTGAGACTTACAGCACAAGTAGTCAATCTTCTTAATGAAGTATATCTTGCTTCTCGAGTTCCAGCAGGTTTTCGTCCAGGACATCCTTTTGGTATCTATTCCGGAGTTCAGTTCAATTGGTAATCCCGGATGGGCTTATCTAAAAAATAAGCTCTTTTAATAACTTCTATTTCAAAAGACAAAAGTGACCGAGGTTTGATTTATGACAAATTGTAGTCACGGGGTTTCAAAATTCCGTATATTTGTATGCAATTAATTACATATTAGTTGCTTATGACTTCCAATAAATTTATCGGCCAAGGACTCACATACGACGATGTTTTGTTAGTGCCTGCTTTTTCTGAGACGTTGCCCAGAGAAGTTTCTATTATTTCAAGGTTCAGTAGGAATATTCCATTGAATATTCCCATTGTTTCAGCAGCTATGGATACAGTAACTGAGAGCCGAATGGCAATTGCTATGGCTCGTGAAGGAGGGATAGGTGTTTTGCATAAAAACATGACCATAGAAGAACAAGCAACCAAAGTCAGAACAGTAAAACGTTCAGAATCAGGAATGATAATCGATCCCGTTACTTTACCTGAAACAGCCCTAGTATCTGATGCCAAGGAAAACATGCAACAATTTAAAATTGGTGGAATCCCCATAGTAGACGATCAAAACAGATTATTAGGGATTGTAACAAATAGAGACTTACGCTTCGAGAATAATAGTGTACGGCCTATCCGTGAAGTAATGACTAAAAATAATTTAATCACGGTAAAAGAAGGAACTTCACTAAAAGATGCAGAACAGATTTTACAAAAGCATAAAATTGAGAAACTACCAGTAGTTTCTAAAGATAATACCTTGGTAGGTCTAATTACCTTTCGAGATATTACGAAACACACTACAAAACCAAACTCCAATAAAGATCATTTTGGTAGATTGAGAGTGGCTGCAGCAGTGGGTGTTACTTCTGATGTTTTAGATCGTGTAGCTGCATTGCATAGTGTAGGTGTAGACGCAATAGTTATTGACACTGCTCATGGTCATAGTAAGGGTGTTGCTGAAGTATTAAAGAATGTAAAACAACAATTTACGGGGCTGGATGTTGCAGTTGGAAATATTGCAACTGCTTCTGCAGCAAAATATTTAGTAGACTTAGGAGCGGATGCTGTTAAAGTAGGAATTGGACCTGGATCAATTTGTACTACTCGTGTTATAGCAGGGGTAGGATTTCCTCAGCTTTCTGCTATAGTTGAGGTAAGTAAGGCTATTGCTGGTTCTGGTGTTCCTATTATTGCTGACGGTGGAATACGCTACACAGGAGATATTCCAAAGGCTATTGCTGCTGGCGCAGACTCTGTTATGCTTGGTTCTCTTCTGGCAGGAACTAAAGAATCTCCCGGTGAAACAGTTATTTACGAAGGAAGAAAGTATAAAACTTACCGTGGGATGGGATCAATAGAAGCAATGAATAAAGGAAGTAAAGATCGTTATTTTCAGGATGTTGAAGATGATTTGAAAAAATTAGTTCCGGAAGGTATCGTAGGAAGAGTCGCCTATAAAGGAGATTTAGATGAAAGTATTCATCAGTTTGTTGGAGGCTTAAGAGCTGGAATGGGATATTGCGGTGCTCCTACAATTGATGCATTAAAGACTAATGCTAAGTTTGTTACAATTACCTCTGCAGGAATGAGAGAAAGTCATCCACATAATATACGAGTAACTAAAGAAGCGCCTAATTATAGTCCAGGGCAATAACTTAACTTTTTTGATAAATTAGTGAGAAGCAATAATTTTCAGCGTATACACTTCTTCAAGTGCCTGTACTCTAATGATATACATATTACCTTTTTCAAGAGGCATGTAGGTTTTAAAATCTTTGAGATTTTGAGATTTAATTTCATTAATTTTATTGCCAATAATAGAATAAATTTCAACAATCCCTGGACCGTCAAAACCAGTAAGAATTAAATGTTCGGAAATATAAGCTGCTTTTGGAGTGGTTTGAGTAATTTCAATTAAGCTAGGTGAGGGGAGATGAAAACCTGCTTCTACAGAAGTAACATTTAGTATAATAAATAAAACAAAAATGAAACGCTTCAAAAGAGTTGTAAATTTTTGTACAATTTAATAATTATTAACGAGTTATTAAAATTTTTTAAACAAATTAAATCACTGAAAATCAATACAATAAGACACTTATTAAGAATAAACTATAAAAATGTTAATAAGAGCACAATATTTAGCTCTTTTTTCGTTGCATTTAGTATGAGATTCTTGATTCTAATTTCAGTAATAGGATTTCAATCTTGTTTGAATTGGACTCCATCGGAGGAAAAGGTAGTTGCAAGAGTTGGAAATGTCTATCTCTATGCTTCAGATGTAAATAATGAAATAACATCCTTTAGCGATACTAATGACAGTTTATTAAAAACAAGAAATTTTATAGATACTTGGGCAAAGAGTCAATTATTGGTTCAGTTAGCAGAAACAAATCTTGCCGACAAAAAAATTCAATCTTTGGAGAAACTGATCAATCAATACCGTTTGGAACTATACACAAACTCTTACATCCAATCTGTTGTAAACTCAACTTTGGAATCTGAAATCTCAAATCAGGAGATTGATTCATTTATCATGAAAAACGATGGAGTTTTTAAATTGAATGCTCCGCTGTTTCAAACACGTTATATCCATTTGCCACCTGATAATGTAGACCAAAGAGAGATACAAAGAAGTTTTGAACGTTTTAATTCTTTTGATCAACACTTCTTAGACTCTTTATCGTTTCAATATTACAATTTTAACTTAGCAGACAGTTTGTGGTTAAATAAAAGAGAACTACTATCAGAAGTGAGTTTTTTAAATACGGATAATGCAGATAAATATTTAAAAAAATCACAATTGTTTAGAGTTGAAGATTCATTGGGAGTATATTTGTTCTATGTAAATGATCTTTTAGAAAAAGGAGAAACTGCTCCACGCATAATTTTGGAGGCCACAATCAAAAATATCATACGAAATCAAAGAAAATTAAAGTTCAAAAAAGAATTTGAAAAAGACCTTATACAAGATGCCATTAAATCAAAAACCTATGAAATTTATTAGTTTTTTAGCTCTAGCTTTCTTTGTCTCATCTATAGGACTTAAGGCACAAGATAATTTAGCAAATCGGATTAAAATTGATGGTGTTTCTGCTGTAATTGGAGACTACGTAATTTTGGATTCGGACATTGACAAAACCATACTCGAGATGAAGTCTCAAGGAATTGATTTGAAAGGAGTTTCGAATTGTCAGTTATTAGGAAAACTAATGGAAGACAAGCTCTATGCTCACCATGCAATTCAAGATAGTCTTGAGGTGAGTTCAGAAGAGATTTATTCTACTGTAGATCAGATTATTGATAATTTTACAAATCAGTTAGGAAGTATTGAAAAAGTATTGGAGTTTTATAATAAAGACGACGAAGCAGCTTTTCGACAAGAAATTTTTGAAATCAATAAAGTTCAAAAACTCTCATCAATGATGCAGTCTCAAATAGTTGAGAATGTTGAAGTGACTCCCGAAGAGGTACGGATTTTCTTCGAATCCATTCCTTCAATTGATTTACCCACTTTTGGAACAGAATTAGAAATTTCTCAAATTGTTGTAGAACCAGAAGTGAGTGAAAGTGAAAAGGAGAGAATTATAAGTCAGTTGCGTTCTTTCAAAGAGGATGTGTTAGAGAGAGGTGCAAGTTTTGGGTCTAAGGCTGTATTGTATTCTCAGGATCCTGGCTCTAGGTCTTCTGGAGGGAAATATACGCTCAACAGAAAACGGCCTCAGATGGTAAAAGAATTTAGAGATGAAGCCTTCAGTTTGGAAGAGGGAGAAATTTCAGAACCTTTTAAAACCGATTTTGGATGGCACATTTTGATGGTGGATAAAATACGTGGGCAGGAAGTTGATGTTCGTCACATACTGTTAACCCCTAGAATTGAACCAGAGCAACTTCAAGAAGCTAAAAATAAGTTAGACACCCTCAGAACTAGAATCATTGATGGGGATATTACTTTTAGAGATGCAGCTTTGGCATTTTCTGATGAAAAGGAAACTAAGTTTAACGGAGGAGTATTGATTAATCCACAAACGGGAGATACACGTTTTGAGCTTACCAATCTTGATCCTGTGCTTTTTAGTCAGATCAGAAATTTGGAGGATCAAGAAATTACTTCCCCTTTGATGGAAGAAGATCGTTCCGGGCTTAAAAAGTATAAAATTCTAAAAGTTAGTAATCGTTTTGATGAGCATAAAGCTGATTATTCTAAAGATTATGTTAGGATAAAATCTCTAGCTTTGAAAGAGAAACAGCTAAAAGCGATTCAAGATTGGATGCAAGAAAAAATTGAATCTACTTATATCTATGTGAATAAGGACAATCGCTCTTGTGATTTTAACAACAATTGGCTCAAGCTTTAAAAGCGCTATTTAAAATATTTTATAGGGACCCACAACATACCAAAACATTCTCCTTCACCTTTATGAATGTTTTTATGATGAATTTTGTGTGCTCTTCGAATTCCTCTAGCATATTTTCCATTTGCATTTCGGAACAACTTAAAACGCTGATGAATAAAAATATCATGAACTAAGAAATAAGTTAGTCCATACATAAAAATTCCTAGTGCAATGGGAAGGCCAGGCCAAAAGTTTGCTTCTCCCCAAAGAATAACAAATCCAGAACTCACAAGAGCGTAAAAAATAAAAAATAGGTCATTGCGTTCAAACCAAGAATCATGATCTTTAATATGATGATCTTTGTGTAAAGACCACAAAAAACCATGCATAATGTATTTGTGTGAAAACCATGCCATGAATTCCATGAAACAGAATGTAAAAATCAAGGTAGCAATCCACAGAAAAGTCATTTGAGTTTCTTTTAAAGTATGTTCAATCTATATTTTAAATAACTACTAGCAAAAATACTCATTTTCTGATAATTGGGAACACGTATTCTTGCGTTTTGAATCTGTACAGAAGGGGTTTTTTTAAGCTTCTTCAGTAACTTACTGTAATATTTGTAGGCAGTATAAACTCCAAATTGTGCTTCAGTTGGAAGTTTAAAAATTCCAATCATAGCATGCTCAAAATCAGCTTCAATTTCTTTGATAATTTTTGATTTTGATTGCTCATCAAATTCATTAAAATTAACACTTGGAAAATAAGTACGATTCAGTCCTTGAAAATCATCTTTTAAATCTCTTAAAAAGTTTACTTTTTGAAAAGCAGAACCTAATGCCATAGCTGGAGCTTGTAAATCAAGATACTTTTTTTCATCTCCTTTAACGAACACTTTTAGGCACATAAGACCAACTACATCTGCAGAGCCATAGATATAACTTTCATATTCTTTCTGTGTAGCATAGACTTTTTTATCAAGATCCCATCGCATGCTTCTCAAGAATGCATGGATCAACTCAAGATCAATAGCAAATGTATTTACTGTATTCTGGAATGAGTTTAGGATAGGATTTAAACTTATTTTGTGCTCTAAGCTATAAAACAGATCTTCTTCAAATCGATCTAAAAGGGGTCCTTTAGGATAATTGTGAAAACTGTCTACAATTTCATCAGCAAACCGCACAAACCCATATATATTGTATATGTGGTTTCTTATTGATGGATGCAGCATTTTTGTGGCCAAAGAAAAGGATGTACTGTAAGAATTGGTAACAATTTTACTACAGTCCTCTGAAACTTGGTCAAATAATTTCTTCATTACAAGAATATAGTTCTACTAGTGAATAAAACTACAAAATTGTAAGTAACTCTTGTCTAAAAATTATACAAAAACAGTCTCTTCAAGATATTTTGAGGTAAAAGACTCAACAGAACGATACAATTCAATCTTTTCTGGAAGTTTTTCAATATCAATTTCTACCTGTTGAGGACCAAATAAAAGCAATTTAGAGTTTCTTCCTTTTAAAAGGTTGGTGTGAAATTCGTTTAAAAAAGGCATTATCTCTTCCTTGTTAGGTTCTACAGTAAGGTAGGAGACAAAATAAAATTCTGAATTGTAACTGTAAAGTGTTTCTAAGCTGGATGTTTGAATCGACTGCCCCAAGAAAATAGTACGATAACCACTATCAAGAATTAAATAATTCAAATACAATACACCGAGTTCATGTATTTCGTTTTCGGGTAAAAACAAAACAAAAGAGGGATGATCATTGCGCCTCGCTTTCATACGTTGAAGCGATTCTGTTTGCAAATGAATTTTTTGTTTAATAAGATTGGTGATAAAATGCTCGTGTGATGGAGAAATTGCTCCAGTTTGCCAGAGGATTCCTAATTCACGCATCAATGGCATAAATACATTAAGGAATACATGCTGAAAGTTGTGATGCTGAAGAATCTCATTATAATTGTTATCAAACAATTCATAATCAAAATTAATCATTGCCAATTTAAAAGCATTGATGGAGACTTGTTCTGAATTTGATTTCAAGGCAATACTTCTGACTAGTTCAGGTATCTCATCTTCACTTAGACTCGCTATCTTAGAGATTTTAAATCCGTGATTGTAAAGAAGGGTAACATTTAAAAGCCTTTTAAGGCTTTCTAAACTGTAACGTCTTATATTGGTTTCTGTTCTTTCGGGTTCAAGAAGATTATATCTTTTTTCCCAAATGCGAAGCGTGTGAGCCTTAATACCAGAGAGGTTCTCTAGGTTTTTAATGCTAAAAGTGCTTTTTATCCTTTTCATATATCCAAATCTCTTAGTAAAAGCTTTTTCAAATATAATAAAATATTTGAAATGATTTAGAAGTGCGCACGAGAAGACTCGAACTTCCACGGGAATAATCCCACTAGCCCCTCAAGCTAGCGCGTCTACCAATTCCGCCACGTGCGC
>JAFMMH010000067.1 GCA_017851655.1 Flavobacteriaceae bacterium | reverse complement strand
TTTGCAACGATATGATTGTAAATAAAACAAATCAAGAGGTTGTTAAGGATGTTTTCATCAACTTTTTAGACCAACATGGTCATAGAAAGACCCCAGAACGTTTTGCTATACTTTACGAAATATATGACAGTAAAGAACATTTTGATATTGAATCACTTTATATTAAAATGAAAAATAAAAACTATCGTGTTAGTAGAGCTACTTTGTACAATACCATTGAGCTCTTGTTAGGATGTGGTTTGGTCAGAAAGCATCAATTTGATAAGGGTCAAGCACAATATGAAAAATCTTATTTTGATCATCAACACGACCATATAATACTTACGGATAGCGGAGAAGTTAAAGAATTTTGCGACCCAAGAATCCAACAAATTAAAAAAACGATTGAGGAAGTTTTTGATGTAGATATTCACAAGCATTCTTTATATTTTTACGGCACTAAAAAAAATAAATAATAATGACGGTAGATTTACTACTCGGTCTCCAGTGGGGCGACGAAGGAAAAGGGAAAATTGTGGATGTATTGACTTCCTCATATGACATTATCGCACGATTTCAAGGAGGACCAAATGCTGGACATACCCTGGAGTTTGAAGGAAATAAACATGTTCTCCATACCATCCCCTCAGGAATTTTTCATCCCAAAGCGGTAAATATTATTGGAAATGGAGTTGTCATAGACCCTGTCATATTTATTCAAGAAATTGAGAACTTAGCCCCTTACGGGATCAATTTTAACGAGAAGTTATTGATTTCCAAAAAAGCACATTTAATTTTACCTACACACCGTCTTTTAGATGCAGCTTCTGAAGCCTCAAAAGGGAAGGCTAAAATCGGATCTACACTTAAGGGAATTGGACCAACTTATATGGACAAAACCGGTAGAAATGGAATTCGAGTAGGTGATATTTTTTCTCCAGACTGGGACGAAAAATATCAAAAACTTACTCAAAAACACATGGACATGCTCAAAGGATTTGAAGGAAGCATTGAGTATGATTTTGAAGAAATGGAAACTGTATTTTTAAAAAATATTAAGGCACTAAAAAAGTTTAAAATCGTAGACAGTGAACATTATCTTCATGAAGCCCAAAAGGCAGGTAAAAAAATATTAGCAGAGGGAGCGCAAGGTTCTTTATTAGATGTAGACTTTGGAACCTATCCATTCGTAACATCATCTACTACTACGGCAGCTGGAGCCTGTACAGGTCTTGGAATTGCCCCAAACAAAATCAAAGACGTTTTTGGAATTTTCAAAGCCTATACCACTCGCGTTGGAAGTGGTCCTTTTCCAACAGAACTTTTTGATGAAGACGGGGAAACAATGGGTAGAGTAGGAAACGAATTTGGCGCTACTACAGGGCGATCTCGACGCTGTGGATGGTTGGACTTGGTTGCTCTAAAATATTCAATTAAAATAAATGGGGTCACCCAACTAATGATGATGAAAGGTGATGTCCTTTCTGGTTTCAGCAGAATTAAAGTATGTACTGCATACAAAACAGCCACAGGTGTGCAAGAATACCTACCCTATGACATTTCAGACCAAGACATTCATCCAATCTATGAAGAACTCCCAGGATGGAAAGAAGATTTGACTCAAATGACTGACGTTAACGAGTTTCCTAAAACATTTTTAGATTACATTGACTACATAGAAAAAGCATTGGAAACACCTATCAAAATTGTTTCTGTTGGACCTGATCGTGCACAAACAATATACAGATAACACGATAAATTCATGAAGCCGTCATTTTGTTTTCGCGCAGTTTTGATTGCTTATCTTTTTACAGGAACACTCCTTGGGCAAGAATCTAAGATTATAGAAATTAGACAAGCAGGGGGCTCTACTCAAGACCAAGAAAAATTTCCTGGAGCCAATATCCTATTCAAATCAGATACTAAAAGAGTACTCTTGTTCCATGAAGGAGCACTCATAGAATCAGACCAAGCTTTTTTCTATTCAAAAAAAAATTACTTTAAAGCATTGGGGGATGTCATTTTCACTCAGGGTGACAGTCTCAGAATGACATGCAGTACTATAGAATATGATGGTAAAACCAAAACCGCATTGGCTGTAGGTAATGTTCTTTTGAAAAGACCCGATATGACTCTAGAGACAGAAGTGCTCAATTTGGATAGAATCAATGAAAAAGCCTTTTATAACACACCTGGAGTAATTGTGGATAGTACAAGTACACTCACGAGTAATCAAGGACTCTATTTTTTAGACCAAAAAAAATACCGCTTTGTTTCCAATGTCACTATAAATAACCCCGACTACATAGTGAACTCGGACCAATTAGATTATTTCACCGAAAGCAATCTTGCTTACCTCTACGGAGATTCAAAAATTGAAGGAGAAAGCTATACCATTGAGTGTGAACGTGGATTCTATGATATGGAGCGCGAAAAAGGTATTTTTAAACAAAATGCAACCCTTTACTACGACAATAAAATTATTAAAGGAGACAGTCTTTACTTCGACAGTAAACTCAATTATGCGGCTGCTACAAAAAATATCAGCATATTTGACTCCATCAACAATTCAATTATCACGGGGCATTACGGAGAAATATTTAAAGAAAAAGACTCTGCAATCATTACCCGTAGAGCAATGGCAATCAATATTGTAGAACAAGATTCACTCTTTATACATGCCGATACACTAGTAGCTACTGGACCAGAAGAAAAGCGTATTCTAAGGGCATATTATGATGTTCGAATTCTTAAAAGTGACATTCGAGGACGATCAGATTCTCTTTACTTAGACGAATCTATCGGATTAACCAAATTATTAAAAAAGCCATTAACCAAACAAGAAGAGCAGGTATTTACCGAAAAAGACCTCAATGACAGAAATCCTGTTCTTTGGTTTGATCAAAGCCAAATGACCGGGGATGAAATTCTTCTACTTTCCAATACCCAAACCAAAAAACTGGATTCCTTAAAAATTAATGGAAATGTATTTATTGTAGAAAAAGATACGCTCAGTGAAAACGGATTTCAACAAATAAAAGGAGGGCTTCTAAGGGGAGCTTTTAAAGAAAGTAAACTAGACAATATTGTAATCACCAAAAACACTGAAATGGTATACTACCTCTATAACGATGAGGATCTTCAACTCATTGGAATAGACAAAACTACCTGTAGTGCCCTTAGAATGTCTTTCAAAGAGGGACAAATAGATGAAATTACTTTTTTGGTAAGTCCTAATGGAGATGTTTATCCGGAAGATGAACTTCCAGAAAACGAACGGACATTAAAAGGGTTTAGCTGGAGAATAGTTCAGCGTCCGGAAACTATTGAAGATCTTTTTGATGAAAATGACAAAGCAGAACAGTTTCCGGAAATTTTAAAGTTTAAATTTCCCGAGGAACTAAAATCGAAAGAGAATCAGATCCAAAAATAATCTCCATGCTGGAAGATGACTTTCTAAAATATCAAGCAAAAACGACACCTCACCCTTTGGGTATTTCAATTTCAAAAGGGAAAGGGGTTTATTTGACAGATACAAAAGGGAAAAAATACATTGATTTTGTAGCTGGTGTTTCAGCCTGTAGTCTAGGTCATTGTCACCCAAAAGTTGTAAAGGCAATTCGAAAACAAAGTAAGCAATATCTACATGTTATGGTTTATGGAGAATTTGCCCAAGCACCTGCTGTTGAACTCTGTAAGGAACTCGTTGCATTATTACCAGATAATCAAGAATCCGTATACCTCACTAACTCAGGTACAGAAGCCATAGAAGGTGCATTAAAACTTGCCAAGAGAGCTACAAGAAGAAGTGAATTAATCGGAGCTTTTCAGAGCTATCACGGAAGTACACACGGTGCTTTAAGTCTTCTTGGAGCTGAAAATCAAAAAATGAGGTACCGACCACTTTTACCTGATACCCATTTCATCAACTTCAATGAAGAAAAAGATCTGAGTAGAATCACTTCAAAAACCGCAGCAGTTTTACTTGAAACCATTCAAGGAGGTGCAGGCTTTATCCTTCCAAAAAACGATTATCTTCAAAAAGTAAAATCTCGGTGTGAAGAAGTAGGAGCTCTTTTAATTTTTGATGAAATTCAACCTGGATTTGGAAGAACAGGGAAATTTTTTGGTTTTGAGCACTTCAATGTAAAGCCTGATATTGTTGTAATGGGAAAAGGAATGGGTGGCGGACTTCCAGTGGGCGCTTTTAGTGCTTCCCATCAACTAATGGAAGTTTTAGAAAACAAGCCTAAACTAGGACATATTACCACTTTCGGTGGAAACCCAGTGATTGCAGCTGCTTCTTTAGCTACACTTCGCGAAATTCGAGATACCAAACTTATGTCACAAATCCCAGCCAAAGAAGCTTTAATTCGAGAGGAATTAAAGCATCCTTGCGTAAAAGAAATTCGTGGAATGGGATTAATGTTGGCACCAATATTTGAAAATCCAGAAATCGCAAACAAAATAGTATTGAAATGCATTGAAAAAGGATTGCTTTTGTTCTGGCTTCTTTGGGAAAAAAGAGCAGTTCGAATTACGCCTCCCTTAACAATAAGTAACAAAGAAATCAAAAAAGGCTGTGCACTCCTACGTTCAGTAATGGATGAGGTGAGTGGATGTTAATTAAATTGTTAAAAACAATCTAACTTCTACCCTTTTCCTGTCTCTTGAGTACCTATTTTTAGTATAGTAGAATTTAGAAAATTTTTATGCTAAATTACAACTCCGAAGAAACACAATCTTCAATTTCTAAATTTGAGCAGATGCTCAAAACCAATCGCATCTTTTTCTTTGATGCTCAAGAATTTGAAGACATTATAGTTCACTATTTAGGTTACGGTGAAAATCACTTGGCTAAAAAAGCACTAAAAATGGGACTTGAGCAACACCCCTCCTCTCATGAATTAATGCTTTTACAAAGTGAAATTTTTATCATTGATCAGAAATATGACGCTGCTTTAAAACTTTTAGACTACATCGAAAAGTTAAATCCTCTAGACGAGGAAATTGCTCTTCAAAAAGCAAGTATTGCGTCTAAAAATGGTGATCACGCCGCTTCAATAAGCTATTTACAAAAGGCTTTAAAACTCTCAGAAGACCCTCTCGAAATTTGGAACCTTTTAGGAATGGAGCACCTTCTTGCAGAAGAATATGAGGAAGCTGCTTACTTTTTTAAAAATTGTATTTTAGACACTCCAGATGACTATTCATCCTTATATAACTTATTGTATAGTTATGAGCAATTGAATAAAATTGAGGAATCTATTCAAATTTTAAATGAAATCCTTGAGATCAATCCTTACAGTGAGATTGCTTGGCATCAACTGGGTCTTGTTTTACTCAAAAAAGGACTTGCCAAAGAAGCATTGTCTGCATTTGATTTTGCCATCATCAGCGATGACACTTTTACAGGGGCTTATATTGAGAAAGGGAAAATTCTAGAAGGATTAGGACAAATTAATCTTGCTATTTCTAACTACGAAGTTGCATTAAACACAAACGATCCCAGCGCTTTTGTTTTTCAATGTATTGGAAAATGTCATGAAAAACTTGGCAATACAGACCTAGCTAGGAAATTTTACCTCAAAGCAATCCACCTGGAACCCTTAAATGAAAATAGTTGGGAAAGCATTATTTCTTTTTTTATTTCTCAAGGAAATTTCAAAAAAGCAAAAGAATACTTTAATCGTGCATTAGATATTAATAGTGATTCTATAGTGATTTGGGAGAAAGGAATTGCCATATTCGAAGGTTTAAAGTACGATAAAAAGGCCCTCAAAGCTTACAAAAAAATCTATGACCTTGGAGATTATGAGCTTTCCAATTTGATTAAACATATTGATCTCCACCTCAAACTACGTCAATGGAAAGATGCGATCAAATTAATAAAAGATATTATTAAAGATTTTCCAAATAACGATCAATTAACCAATAGAATGGGTGGATGCTGTTTGGAGCTCGGTCGTCAAGGTGAGGCACGTTATTTTTTAAAATTTGAATTCATAAGTACGGATGAATTAGAAGAGCTTCAGGCGCTTTTCCCTTCTTTGGCTGAATTTAAAAAAGGGGAAGCAATATAATTCCCTTGTGTTTTCTACCTTTGTTTTAAACCTCTCCAAGAAATGCGTTATTTCATATTGTACCTCAAAGGCATGCTCATGGGAGCTGCTGACTTAGTTCCAGGAGTTTCTGGTGGAACCTTAGCGCTAATTACAGGGATTTACAAAGAACTACTGGAAAGTATTAATGCTGTCTCTCTTGAAAATTTCAAATTGCTAAAAACTAAAGGAGTTTTAGTAGTTTGGAAAAAAATTAACGGTCCCTTTTTACTTGCTGTTTTTGGAGGAATCATTTCGAGTATTCTTCTCTTGTCAAGACTCTTAGAATGGCTCATAGAGAATGAACCCATTGGCTTATGGTCATTTTTCTTTGGACTGTTAATTGCCAGTATCCTCTATTTAAGCAAGTCCGAACTTACACTTAAACCCCTTAATATTCTTTACCTTATTTTAGGTGGGTTGATCTCTTTTTTGGTAACCCAATTAAACGGCGGAAGTAATCAAAGTAGCCTTTGGTATCTATTCCTTTCGGGTTTTATAGGAATCTCTGCTATGATTCTACCAGGACTATCCGGAGCCTATATTCTCTTTATTATGGGGGTTTATCAAACTATTCTATCGAATGTCAGACAAGCCCAAGATTTACTATTTGAATTTGATCAAGATAAATTTATTCTTGTCGCCAGTATCTTGGGTGTTTTTATATTGGGAATTGTTGTAGGACTTAAAGTTTTTTCAAAATTCTTGAGTTGGCTATTAAATCGCTATCCAGAAAGAAGTATAGCTGTATTAATTGGTTTGATGTTTGGAGCACTCCACAAAGTATGGCCATGGCAAAATAAGGTTGTTGATACAATAGACAAATCCTATGCCGTGCTCCCAAGTGAATATAGTGGAGGTAATCCCGAAATCCTAACTGCCATCATTTTTATGGTTCTTGGATTTTTAATTCTATTTCTAATTGAAAAAAGTAAAGCCATAATCAGTAGATGAAAACGTTTCAAAAAAAACGTACTTTCTGGACATCCCTTTTTTTGGTTTTAAAGGGGATCGCAATGGGAGCTGCAAATAAAGTTCCCGGAGTTTCTGGTGGAATTGTTGCACTCGTCGGAGGATTTTATGAGGAACTCATCTTGTCTTTTCAACATTTAAACTTTGTTGCCTTAAAATTATTGATAAGAGGACGTTTTAAATCTTTTTGGAATTATACAAATGCTACATTTTTATGCCTGCTTTTTGGCGGTGTTTTATTTAGTTTTTTTAGTGTTTCTCTCTTTTTGGATTATGCGTTAAAACAAAATGAAACTGTAGTTCTTGGTGCCTTCCTAGGGATGATAATTGCCTCTTTATACCTTGTAATTCAAGAGGTTCCTCAATGGAACTTCAAACTACTAATATTTTTAATCTTTGGCTTTCTAGTGGGCTTAAGCATTAGTTTAGCAAAACCAATTTCAGAAAACGATAATTTGATTTTTGTATTCTTTTGCGGAATCATCAGTGTATCTGGGATGACAATCCCTGGATTATCCGGTTCGTTCTTACTTCTAATTTTAGGAAACTATCAATTACTTTTAGTAGATGCCGTTAATGCATTGTTTAAAGTGCTTTCATCTACAGTTTTATTTAATTTTCAAATCTTAGAGGACCCAATAACAGTTCGGCTATTAATCATTGTGATGATTTTTGCTCTGGGTTCACTTTGCGGACTCATCCTTTTTTCGAATCTTATTAAATGGGTATTGGAAAAATATCCCAATTACACTTTAGTAAGCATTATTGGTTTTATTATTGGTACCGTACGATTAGTTTATCCATGGAAAAAAAAGGAATTTGCTTACGACTTGGAGGGAAATATATTGACAAACAGTATAGGTACCCCAGAACTATCTAGTTATGATTATTATTTACCCAAATTGAACGAATTAAATACCTATGGTGTAATTTTGGCTTTCTTACTGGGGGCAGCCCTATTATTTTTATTGGATTATTATGACAAAAGAAGAACATCCTAAACTTTTTGGGCTACTCGGTAAAAATATCGATTATTCATTTTCAAGAAACTATTTTTCGAACAAATTCAAAAATGAAAATCTTACAAATTACAGCTACGTCAATTTTGATATAAAAAACATCGATGACTTTGGAGAACTTAAAAAAAAGAATCCAAATCTCATTGGTATGAACGTTACTATACCCTACAAAAAAGCAGTAATTCCATTTCTTGATCAAATTTCTGACGAATCAAAAACGATTGGTGCAGTCAATACAATTTTATGGGATTCCAGAGGAAACACAATTGGTCACAATACAGACCACATAGGTTTTGAAAAAGCTCTAAAAGAAAAAACTAATACGCTTCCCAAAAGAGCACTCATACTCGGGACAGGAGGTGCATCGGCTGCAGTTCAGTACTCACTCGAAAAAATGGGGTGTGAAGTACTATTTGCATCTCGAAATCCTAAGCCTAAACAATATGGGTATGATAAATTAGAATCTGATTTAATGAATTCTATTGAACTTATTGTGAATACCACTCCATTGGGAACTTTTCCAAATATTGAAGAAGCTCCTCCTATTCCATACGAACTGATCCATTCTAAACACCTTCTTTTCGATCTAATATACAATCCGATCATTACACGTTTTTTAGAAAATGGTATAAAAAAGGGAGCAAAAACTCTAAATGGGT
>JAFMMH010000066.1 GCA_017851655.1 Flavobacteriaceae bacterium | reverse complement strand
ACTGCACCACCTGCAGAAGCAGCTAATTTAGAAGCACCACCCATCCAGATTTCATAAACAATCCAGAAATAAGCAAGTCCAGAAATAAGCCCCCAAACTGCAGGACCTGATCCTGTAGTGTAAACAGCTTCTCCAAAATAACCAGTTACTAACATTACTAAAGAAGCGAAAATCATTTTCCACATCAATTGTTTAGTAGCACCTGCTGCTTTTAAGATTAAATAAAACTCAACACACATTAATGGTACGGTTAATACCCAGTCTACATATCTAAAGAATGTAGGAGAGGTCATATTGGTTGCCCAATAATCACGCATGTACCAATAGTGTACTGCTGCAATGAACGTAATCAATCCAGAAACTAAAATGGAAGTTTTCCATTTGTTGTCGAACGAGTTCATTGATAAAAAGAAGAACGCTGATGCTGCCATCATCGCCATACATCCTACGAAGAATGTGAACCCTACGTAGTCATCTGTGGCCATCGCTGGCGCTACAGTCATTAAGCTTAGAATTTTTTCCATGATTAAATCAATTATTTATTTTTGTTTAGATAAATTTATAAAAAATTAAACTTACTTACTATATAATTAAAAATAAATTGCGTTCAACTAACTTAACTCGCTCATTTTCAGTTCCAAAATATTTTATCCCTTTTTTGGTGCTTACATTAATTTCGGTCATTTTTTGCTTTTTTGTGCCAATTCCTGTACAAAATATGGTATCAATGCTTGGAATTTTGTCTTTTGGGATTCTTCATGGGGCAAATGATCTCAAAATTATTGCTAAAAAAACCTCTCATCAGAAAAAAAATAATTCACTCCAATTTTTTGTCCTATATATATTGGTCGTTTTTTTAGGGATTATACTCTTTTATTTTATCCCTAGATTGGCACTTTTGAGTTTTGTTTTGGTAAGTTGCTATCATTTTGGAGAGCAGCATTGGAGTGATAGATATGAAGGAAAAGCGTCCCCTCTTGTTTTTTTTATTTTATATGGCGCTTTAATTTTTATGATGCTTTTTTCACATCAGTATGCTGAATCATCGAAAATTATTTTCCAGATTACTTCGGTTCAACTGCCTTTTCAATTTTTTTGGATAGGAACAATCGTTTCTTTTATAGGAATTATAGTTTATTCAATTTTAAATAAGATACCACTGAATGTCGTTTTATTAGAATTGTTATTGTTGGGTTTACTAGCGCTCTTATTTTCAAAGGCCACCTTGATATTTGGTTTTGGTTTTTACTTCGTTCTTTGGCATAGTTTGCCCTCACTTCAATCACAAATCTATTATATATATGACAAAGAGACGAAGAGACCTTTGCTTCAATACATAAAGTCTGCACTATTGTATTGGGTAATGGCAATAATTGGACTTCTGTTTTTTTATTACTTTGTGGATCTTCCACAAGAATACATGTTGTCTATTTTCTTTTCTTTTCTTGCAGCAATTACTTTTCCTCATGCAATTGTTATGACGCTAATGTTTTATTCCGAAGAAGCAAATGGAGATTAATCAATTCTCATTTCTTATTTTTGTAAAACAGTAACCTCACCCATATATTATGTTTGATAATCTTAGCAATAAACTCGATAAAGCTTTTCAAGTTCTTAAAGGACATGGGAAAATTACAGAGATTAATGTAGCGGAAACTTTAAAGGAAGTACGTCGTGCACTTTTAGATGCAGACGTAAATTTTAAAATAGCTAAAGAATTTACTTCAAGAGTAAAAGATAAGGCTCTTGGGCAAAAGGTATTGACAAGTCTTCAGCCAGGTCAATTGTTAGTAAAAATCGTGAAAGACGAATTGGTTGACTTGATGGGTGCAAATGCTGTAGGTATAAATCTTGACACCAAACCAACCATTATTTTAATGTCGGGTTTGCAAGGTTCAGGGAAGACAACTTTTACTGGAAAACTAGCACTTTATCTTAAAAAGAAACACAATAAAAAACCCCTTCTAGTTGCCTGTGATGTTTATCGTCCCGCAGCAATTGATCAGTTGGGAATTGTTGCAGAACAAGTAGGAGCAGCTATTTATGAGGATCGCGAAGAAAAAAATCCCGTAGAAATTGCAAAAGCAGCTTTAGAATTTGCAAAAACAAATCAGCATGATTTAGTGCTTATTGATACAGCCGGACGCCTAGCAGTAGACGAAGTGTTAATGGAGGAAATTAAAGCCATACACAAGGCTGTAAATCCCTCTGAGACTCTGTTTGTGGTGGATTCTATGACAGGACAAGATGCCGTAAATACAGCAAAAACCTTTAATGACATTTTAAATTTTGACGGGGTAGTATTAACGAAACTCGATGGGGATACCCGAGGAGGTGCTGCACTTTCTATAAAGTCAGTTGTTGATAAACCAATCAAATTTATTGGTACAGGTGAGAAAATGGAAGCACTAGATGTTTTCTATCCTGAACGAATGGCTGATCGAATTTTGGGGATGGGAGATGTAGTATCTCTGGTAGAAAGAGCTCAAGAACAATTTGATCAAGAAGAAGCTCGTAGAATTAATAAAAAAATTGCAAAAAATCAATTTGGGTACGATGATTTTCTTTCACAGATTCAGCAGGTCAAAAAAATGGGAAACATGAAAGATCTTATGGGTATGATTCCAGGTGTCGGCAAAATGATGAAAGACATTGATGTAGATGATAATGCTTTCCAAGGGATCGAGGTGATTATAGGATCCATGACACCTAAAGAGCGTACCCAACCCCAACTGATGAACCACAGCCGAAAAACACGAATTGCAAAAGGCTCTGGAAAGACAATGCAAGAGGTCAATCAACTCATAAAGCAATTTGAACAAATGAGTAAGATGATGAAGATGATGCAAGGAGGAAAAGGGAAGCAGATGATGCAGGCGTTACAAAACATAAAATAAAGATGATCATATTAGACGGAAAAAAAACAGCACAGGACCTAAAAGAAGAAATTAAAATTTCTGTGGCGAGTATTCGAGAGAATAACCAGCGACCTCCGCACTTGGCGGCAGTGATTGTAGGAAATGACGGTGCTAGTTTAACCTATGTAGGGAGTAAAGTGCGTTCTTGTGAGTATGTGGGATTTGATTCTACTTTAATCCAACTTGAAGAAAGTACTACAGAAGAAACACTTCTTGAAAAAATTAAAGAACTGAATCAAGATGCTAATTTGGATGGCTATATCGTTCAGTTACCCTTACCAAAACACATTGATGAAGAAAAGATTTTGTTGGCAATAGATCCTACAAAAGATGTTGATGGATTTCATCCCTCAAATTTTGGACGTATGGCATTAGAAATGGATGCCTTTATTCCGGCAACCCCTTTTGGCATTATTGAATTGTTAGAGCGGTATAAGATTGAAACCTCTGGGAAGCATTGTGTAGTAGTAGGAAGAAGTCATATTGTAGGACGACCGATAAGTATTCTTATGAGTCAAAAAGGTTCTGCAGGAAACGCTACCGTTACTGTAGCACATAGCCGAACAGAAAATTTGGCTAATCTCACTCGAAATGCTGATATCGTTGTAATGGCTCTAGGAATTCCAGAATTTTTAACTGCAGATATGGTAAAAGAAGGGGCTGTAATTATTGATGTGGGTATAACACGCGTATCCGATGATCGCCATCCGAAAGGATATGTCATCAAGGGAGATGTCGCCTTCGATGAAGTTTCTTCAAAATCGAGCTATATTACCCCCGTACCAGGAGGAGTGGGACCTATGACTATCGCCATGCTTTTGAAAAATACCCTTTTAGCATATCAGAGAAAACTCTAACTTTCTTTTTCAATTGCTTGGTATGTCCTCAGTATTAATAATCCAAATAAAACACTGGAAAGAATTAGCAACACGTTAGTTAATCCTGAAGTTGCAAAAGATAGACGGATTAAAATTGTACAAATTACGAAGCCTGTATTTCGAATTAGTTGACTGTATCGTTCTGTATACTGAAATGAGAGAAGAAGAATAAATACATCAGCTAAGATAAGTATCGTGAAAAACTCATTGTAAAAAACCGCATTTATATCACTAAAAGCCGTTGTGTTTTCTGACGCAAAGAAAAGTTCTATAAACCAAGATGAAAAACTGTAAAATGATGTAAAAATAAGTACTGGCAAAAGAACAAGACTAACAGCTTTTTTGGAGCTTACAAATTTTTTAAGACGTTCATTTAGTTCTTTCTTGGGAAGTTTTTCTCGTCGTTGATTAAATAAATAAATTAAAAAGTAGAGCAATAATACACCAACCAAATCATAAATCAATTGTCTGTTTGAGGCAAATTCAAACCAGTTTACATCCAATTCAACTTTTGGAATATCACCAAAAATTCTACGTATTATAATTAAGGAAATAATTTCAAACTGTTTAGAAACCGCAGTTGTAAAAGAACGAGGTAGGTAAACGATGAGGAGATAAATTTCATAAACTAAAATAATCGAAAAAGGGGTATATATTGCTGAAATAGGGTCATCCAATAGACGTGCTTCAAATGGGGTGTGAAACAGATTGAATTTTTTTGAATAGATCAGAATTAAATGAATTATAAATCCGATGATAGAAAGCCATAAGGTAGCCCGTTCCAAATGTTTTTGATTCGCATCTGAAAATATACGTTCAAAAGAAGAGTTGAAAAACTGATAGGTTTTAGTCATGTTTAAGTCGCAAAAATTTGATCCTTATTTTTGAAGGATTTGAATTCCAACGCATTTCCTGCTGGATCATAAAAAAACATAGTCATCTGTTCTCCAGATAATCCTTCAAATCGAAGATAGGGTTCGATCACAAAATTTACCTTTTTCGATTTTATTTCAGCTGCAAAATTTTCAAACACTTCCCAGTCCAATAATACTCCAAAGTGGGGTATGGGAACTGCTTTTCCATCTACTTCATTATGGTGTTTTTTGGGTACGTGATTTGGATCAACATGGAGTACGAGTTGGTGCCCAAAAAGGTTTAAGTCAATCCAATTTGTGTCTGATCGACCTGTTTTACAGCCTAAAATATCTATATAAAAGCGACTGCATTTCTCGAGATTGTCCACCGGGATAGCGAGATGAAAAGGACTTGGCATAGCTCTTTTTTTATAAAGGTACAATTTCTTGATCAAACAGATTTTAGAATGTGGTACCTTTGCAAGATGGAAATTAAAAATGATTTGAAAGGAGTAGCAGAAGGGGTTTCACTTCCTCTTATGGAGGCTTTTTATACACTTCAAGGAGAAGGATATCATAAAGGAAGTGCCGCTTATTTTATTCGAATAGGAGGCTGTGATGTTGGATGTCATTGGTGCGATGTGAAGGAGAGTTGGGATTCAAATCTTCATCCACCTACGGAGGTAAGTACCATTGTTCGTGATGCAAAAAAGTATGCGGATACTGTTGTAGTCACTGGTGGTGAACCCCTAATGTGGACAATGGATCCGTTGTGTAATTCACTTCATGAACTTGGCATTCAAATTCATATCGAGACATCTGGTGCATATCCAATTAGTGGGACATGGGATTGGTTTTGTCTTTCACCAAAGAAAAATAAACTCCCTATAGAAGAAGCTTACGATTGTGCAGATGAATTAAAAATGATTGTCTATAATAAAGATGATTTAAAATTTGCTGAAGAACAAGCTGCTAAGGTTGGTTCTAGATGTAAATTGTATCTCCAGCCCGAATGGAGTAGGAGAGAAAAAGCAATCCCATTGATAGTGGATTATGTTCTTCAGAACCCCAAGTGGAAAGTTTCTTTGCAAACACATAAATACTTAAATATCCCTTAGGGATAAATTAAATAGTTCTTTCGAATTTCTTTAAACTTGTCTAAATCCTGATTCCAGGAAGCCCTAATTTCAGACTCCGACACCCCCTTTTGAAGCTGATGTCTTAAATTACTGACTCCACTTATTCGTTCAAAACCTTTAAGGAAAAACGTTTCTTTGTCAGGAAATTTTGAATAGGCATCTATTAACCATTTGATTTCTAATTGGTTTGGTTTGGGAGCTTGGACTAGATTAATTCCATTACAATTAATGCCGTTATATTTCGGACTTTTTGATCCAAAGTTGGGTTGCGGTCTGAATGAGAAACCTGTAACAGGAAAAGAGGGATCTCCGTAGAGTTGAAACTGATAATCTGTTCCTCTTCCGATACTGATTACAGTGGGTTCTAATAAACACAAACTTGGATATAGTGCAATAGATTGTTTGTTTGGAAGGTTGGGAGAGGGTCTTACAGGAAGTTCATAAGCAGTAGAATGTGTAAAATTCCGAATAGGAATAACTGTTAAATCGGACTTGAGCCCTCCAGTTAGCCATCCTTCACCATTTATCATTTGGGCGTACTCTCCTATAGTCATTCCGTAAACAATAGGGACAGGATGCATTCCTACAAAACTTTGATGTTCCATAGATAAAACAGGACCGTCAACATAATGAGTGTTTGGATTGGGTCGGTCTAAGACAATCAAAGGAATGTTCTGCTCAGCACATGCTTCCATTACATAATGAAGTGTGGAGAGGTATGTGAAGAAACGTACCCCAACATCTTGTAAGTCAAAGACCATTATTTCAATTCCATCAAGTTGTGAAGCAGAAGGCTTCCTATTCGCACCATAAAGCGAATAAATTTGAAGTTGTGTTTTTGTGTCTTTTTGATCTTTTATTTTTTCACCAGCATCAGCTGTACCACGAAAACCATGTTCTGGAGCAAAAACACCTTGAATATTGATGCTTTTTTCTAAGAGCACATCAACGAGATGCTCGGGCTTAGTAGAATTATAAATTAAGCTAGCTTGATGTGCTACGACACCAACCTTTTTCCCCTCTAGAAGTTTGAGATATGACTCAATATGAGCTGCTCCAGGGAGAACTTGTGAATTACAAGAAGTGTAAGTTAGAGTACTTAGAACAAGCCAAAATAAAAATGTATTTTTGAAATGGCTAATATTAAAAAGGGATTTCATTGAATGTAGCTTTGTTTTTTGCGCAAAAAATGCGTCAACATGAACAGTATAAAAATACAGTTTCTTCGCGGATAATCAATATCGCAATGACTGCTGTTGCAATAGGAATCGCCTCTATTTTAATTGCAATGGCTTGCAGCAAAGGCCTTCAAAATGAAATTAGAAATAAAACAAGTGCCTTTAATGGACACATCTTGATTACACTTTTTGAAAATAACGAATCACAGGTATCTATCCTCCCTTTTGAAAATTCACAAGAAATTAAAAATAAGATTGAAGCCCATAACGATTTTGATCGAATGCATGCAATTGCCCTAAAAGCGGGTATGTTAAAAGCAAATGATGATTTTGAAGGAATACTATTAAAGGGTGTTGATTCAGGCTTTAAATGGACAAGTATTGAAGGATTTTTAACTCAAGGTGATTTTCCAGCTTATGGCTCTAACTCGAGCAATGAGATTCTTATGTCTGAAGTTATTGCTAATCGATTAAACTTAAAAGTAGGTGATACGGTGGATGCTTTTTTTCAAAATAATCTTAATGAGGGTTTACCTAAAAGAAGGAAATTTAAGATTGTCGGCCTTTTCTTTTCTGGATTTCCAGACATTGATGAAAATTTGGTTTATGCCGATTTGAGACAAGTCCAGCGACTCAATCAATGGAATGAAAATCAAATTGGGGGTTATGAAGTTTTTGTAAAATCGTTCAGTCAAGTTTCTCAAACGTCAAACCAGCTCTATGCAGGATTGCCTTCAGAATTGAATAGTATCTCGATCTCAGATCGTTTTTCTAGTATATTTCAATGGATTACTTTGTTTGATTTTAATGTTTTGATCATTCTAATTGTGATGCTGCTGGTAGGAGTTATAAATATGGCAACGGCTTTGTTGGTATTAATTTTAGAACGCTCACGTATGGTAGGCTTGCTTAAGGCAATAGGTGCTCCCGACTCAATGATTCAAAAAATATTTATGTATAACGGAATTGTAATTATGTCTAAAGGGATGTTTTATGGCAATTTGATTGGTTTTACGTTTTATTACTCTCAGCTGCAGTGGGGATGGATAAGTTTAGATCCGGCAACTTATTTTGTTAGTGTCGCACCTGTTTCTATTGCATGGTTTGAGGCGCTATTTCTTAACTTGATTTTTTTAGGTCTCGCCACTTTACTGTTGTGGATTCCTTCAAAAATTGTATTGAAAATATCACCATCTCAAGTACTGCGCTTTAGATAAAAAAAGCCTAATATTTTAATTATTGTTTACAGATTCTAATACCTTTGTATTTAATCTATTTTAATGATATACGCGAACTCAATTCTAGAAACCATCGGAAACACTCCTTTGGTAAAACTCAATAAAATTGTATCAGGAATCGATGCTTTAGTTTTGGCTAAAGTGGAGAGTTTTAATCCAGGAAATTCAGTAAAAGATCGTATGGCATTAAAAATGATCGAAGATGCTGAAAAGTCAGGATTTCTAAAGCCCGGAGGAACAATTGTAGAGGGGACTTCAGGAAATACAGGAATGGGACTAGCTTTAGCTGCTATTGTAAAAGGATACAAATTAATTTGTGTATCCAATGATAAACAGTCTAAAGAAAAATTTGATGTACTGCGAGCAGTAGGTGCTCAAGTAGTAGTTTGTCCCACAGATGTAGCTCCGGAGGACCCAAGATCTTACTACAGCACCTCCAAACGAATTGCTTCTGAAACACCTAACTCTTGGTATGCAAATCAATATGATAATCCGTCCAATGCCCAAGCACATTATGAAACTACAGGTCCTGAGATATGGGAACAAACCCAAGGAAAAATAACACACTTTGTAGTGGGAGTAGGAACAGGAGGGACAATTTCTGGTGTAGGAAAATTCCTAAAAGAAAAAAACCCGAATATTAAAATCTGGGGGATAGACACCTACGGTTCTGTATTTAAAAAATACCATGAAACAGGAGTATTTGATCCTAATGAAATTTATCCATATTCTACTGAAGGGATTGGTGAAGATATTTTGCCTGAAAACGTCGATTTTTCAGTAATCGAT
>JAFMMH010000065.1 GCA_017851655.1 Flavobacteriaceae bacterium | reverse complement strand
TATTTTTCCTGTAATGCTCAAGGCTTCAGAGCGTTTTATCTTACCAGAAAATGTCCCCGCAAACGAATTTTTAAACCTCGAAGGGCAAAAAATTTCTACCTCAAAAAATTGGGCCGTATGGCTTCACGAATATTTAGAACAATTCCCTGAACAACAAGACTTACTCCGATATGTTCTAACTGCCAATGCGCCTGAGACAAAAGACAACGATTTTACTTGGGAAGAATTTCAAGCAAGAAACAATAATGAATTGGTTGCAATTTTCGGTAATTTTATAAATAGGGTCATGGTTTTGACCCATAAATACTATGAAGGTTTTGTGCCTGAACCAGGAACACTTCATGATGAAGATCTGAAGGTATTGGCAAGTATGACCGAACTCCCAAAAAAAATTGGGGATTCCATTGAAAATTACCGATTCAGAGAAGCAAGTCAGATGCTCATGAGTTTAGCCCGTCTCGGGAATAAATACCTCGCTGATGCAGAGCCTTGGAAAATAGTAAAAACAGATCCTCAACGAGTGAAAACCATCATGTTCACTGCATTACAGGTTTCTGCTGGTCTGAGCATACTTTCTGAACCCTTGTTGCCTTTTACCGCCTCTAAACTAGCGCAAATGCTGAATCTTGAATTAGAGCCACTAATTTGGGAAAAAGTAGGTAAAAGTGATGTCCTTCTAAAGTCAAAACACCTTTTGAGCAAAGCGGAGCTTTTATTTCAAAAAATTGAAGATGCCCAAATGGACGCACAAAGAGCTAAACTTCAAAATGCTGCTGAAAATAATAAAGAACTGCAAAAAAAGATATCTCCCATAAAACCAGAAATTGCTTCAAATCAGTTTGAATCTCTTGAACTAAAGGTTGCTGAAATCATTGCGGCTAAAAAAATTAAGAAAACAAAGAAGTTAATGGAACTTACCGTTCAGTTGGGTGATGAGAAAAGAACTGTTGTTTCGGGGATAGCCCAAGACTATAGTGAGAATGAATTGATTGGCAAAAAGGTGACTTTATTAGTCAATCTTAAACCCAGAACCCTAAAAGGCATTGAAAGCCAAGGAATGATTCTTTTGGGCGAAGATGAAAATGGAAAGCAAGTTTTTATTTCACCAGAAGATTCAGAAGTTCAATCCGCAACCCCTATTAGATAGTGAGTATTAATTCATCTATACCTATTGCTTATCACCCCACTTATAAACTTCCCCTTCCAGAAAACCATCGTTTTCCAATGGAAAAATACGAGTTGCTCCCACAGCAATTACTGTTGGAAGGTACCTGTATAAAAGAAGATTTTTTTGAGCCACAGCCTCTAAACAGAGAAATAGTAGAACGTGTCCACGATTCAAACTATGTAAACCGTTTATGCAATTTAGAACTCGACAAAAGCGAAGTTCGAAAGATCGGATTCCCATTAAGTCAAGCTTTGGTAAAAAGAGAATTTACCATAGCAGGAGGAACAGTCGCAGGTGCCAAAAAAGCTTTAAACACAGGGATAGCAATGAATATAGCAGGAGGCACACACCATGCTTTCAGCTCCCATGGCGAGGCGTTTTGTCTTTTAAACGACCAAGCTATCGCAACTCAATATTTATTAGATCACACGAAGGTTAAAAAGGTTTTGATTCTGGATTTAGATGTACATCAAGGAAATGGTACAGCTGAAATCTTTAAAACCAATGATGCCGTATTTACATGCTCAGTACATGGTGCTAAAAACTACCCTTTCAAAAAGGAGCAAAGCGATTTAGATCTTGCTTTTGAAGATCATACCGGGGATTCGTACTATTTGGATCAGATCAAAACGCTCCTACCAAAATTACTGGATCAAATAATCCCAAGTTTTATTTTTTATCTATGTGGTGTTGACGTCTTAGAGTCTGATAAATTGGGTCGATTGGATCTGAGCATCGAAGGATGTAAACTCCGTGATCAAATGGTTTTAGAATTTTGCAATAAAAATGGAATTCCAATTCAATGCAGTATGGGAGGGGGATACTCCAAAGACATCAACGTTATAGTTGAAGCCCACGCAAATACCTACAGAGAAGCTGTTAAATTATACACTTAATGTTGCCAAGTTTGGCTTTTCATTTCCAGAGCAGCGATGACAATATCTTTTCTACTAACCTGTCCTACAAGTTGATTATTTTCTATAACAGGATATCTTCTTCTACTACTTTTTGAAAAGAGTGCTGCAGCATCAAAAACACTTGTGTTTGCTTCGATAGTATCTACTTTTTTTGTCATAAAATGAGCTACGGATTTATCCAAGATTGGAAGGTTAAAATAACGACTGTCCGATATTTCTTTCATACAATCTGCCTCTGATATTACTCCAACCAAACGGCCATCTTTGTCAACTACTGGACCTCCGGATATTCTATTCTTAATAAACGCTTTCATCACATCATGTATAGATTGATCTGGAAGAAAAATAACCAATTGGCGTGTCATGATATCTGATACAGTTAATTTGCTGGGAGTGACCCTCTTCTTTTTGGCTCTTTCTCCCTGAAAACTTTTTATAGGCATATCTTTAGCTTTTAGGTCTTTTAAATATAGTGTTTTTAATTGAATTTAATTTTTACACTCATTGAAAAGGGTAGGGTCAATTAAAATATAGCTGTAATATTGCTAAAATTAAGTGTATGGATCATTTGGGTATTTTGGGATGTGGATGGCTTGGTGAGTATCTAGCAAATAGACTCTATTCAGAAAAATGGAGCGTGAAGGTGTCTCGGACGTCAGCCAAAGGTAAAGGCGAGCTTCAAGCTAAAGGATGGGATTCATACCGCATTAAGCTAAACAGTTTGAGTATAGAAGGTGATCTTAATTTTTTTGAAAACTTGGACACGCTTTTAATTTCTGTACCCCCAAAAAGAGATGCTCCATCTCAATTTGAAGACATGATCGCTACACTATTAGAACACATGAAATTACACCCTGGGTGTAAACTCATTTTTTTAAGTAGTACTTCCGTTTATGGAAAACAAGCAGGAATCTTTAAAGAAAATAGTCCTATTTCGGCAGAAACTGAAGCTTCAAAAGCATTGGTTCTGTGTGAAAAAATGATATTGAACGCTCCCCAAAGATCCCTAATAATTCGTCTTGGGGGACTTGTAGGTGAAGACAGGAACCCCATTTTCTCACTTCAAAAAAAAACAATCCCAAACCCAAGAGGACGAATCAATTTTGTCTCACAAGTTGATGTGGTAAATGGAATTGAAGAATTTCTAAAATATCCTCAAATGGAAGGAATCTTTAATTTAGTGAGCCCCCACCATCCCGTACGTGAGGAATATTATCGGGAAATGGCTAAAAAATATAACCTCCCAGAACCTCAATTTGACTATAACGATTCACCTTCGGAGCGTTTTGTTGAAGCTTCAAAAATTGAGGAGCTAACAGCCTTTAGATATACAGTTAATAATTTGTTGATATAAAATTAACAAGTGACGAGATCACGTTTTTGATTTCATTAATTTGGATTATTACATATTTTATGTCAAAGCACAATCAATATATTGCGTTAATTGAGAAACTTCTGACCCACTTGAAAAACACTAAACTAGAGTATTTCAAGGCCTCAGACCATGCCGTAACTCCTGATAAAAAGAGGTTTTTCAACCAACAAGCATTGCTTCGAAATCGTTTTTTTCAGGACGCATTAAGTGAACTTCAGCGTCTTGGAATGTCTTCTGATGACATCGTCATTAGTCGATTTAATTTCGATCAATTGTTAATATCTTCTATTGATACCCTTAAAGCCACAGCAATTGAAAAATGTCTCCTTGCTGATCAATCATTATTAGATATTTACACCCAATTGGAATCTTTTGAAATTAAAAAAATAGATTTTACTATTCCTATTTCGACTATTGAAAATGCTATGGAGCAAAATAAAGAATGGGTTACTGTTTTTTTAGCAAAAAAAAATCGAGCCATCTAGAACGTAGAGTCTGAGGTTGTTCCTGTTTCAAAATTTTGATCTTCATCTTGTAGAGAAACCATTCTAGACACAAATGCATTGTAATACTCATAAAGCAAATTCAAAGAAGGAATTAAAGAGTCTGCTTTGTAATGTCTTGTAAAATAACGTGATTTCTGAATTTGCATATCGACCACTTTTAGGCGACTACTGATCTGAGGAACGTTTAGATTTTTAGGTAAAGGGTTTTTTCGCATATCCTTAACCCGAGCTGACAAAGCCAGTAAATCAACTTCTATACCCTCTACATTTAATTCATTTAGTCGGGTCATAGATTCATATATACTTATAAAAGATTCCCATTCATCAAGCTCGTTTGCTTTTAGAAACTCCTCTGGATAGGCAATTAAATTAAAATCCGTTTTTTTAATAGAATCTATACTTTTCTCAACTAAAGTTGGAGTTACTGTTCCAGTTTGCTGCTGCATATTGGTGCATGAAATATAAAAGACAAAAAAGAGCATTAAAAATACAGTACGGTTTAATATTGTTGTCATCAGATCCCGATTGAATTAATCTTAAATAGCAGTATTGTAAAAAATAAAAACTGAAGTATGTAAAGGTGAAAAGGAAAAGGTCCTTCAATCTTAATTTTCCATTTATGAAATAACATTTGAAGCGGAAAAGCAACCAATGCCCAACCAACATAATTATGCATGGAAGCTAGCCCATCTTTAAAAGTCCAAAAATCTAATACCGGGGCAACTGGTTCTAGAACAAGATCCAGTGTGAGCATTAAGCCAACACCCAATAAGGTTTTTATCCAAAATGAATTCGTGAAAAATTCAGATATACTTCCCGTTATAAAAATTAATATGCACCAATTGATTCCAATTAGGAAAGGAACCTCAAGTATTTTAGGACCAAGAACAGCTCCGTAAGAATATTCTCCAAAAATTAAGCCGTAACGGACCCCTAATATTTCTGCAGCCATACCAATGATAAAACAAATAAAAAGCAATAGAAATGCTTTTTGATCTCGTTTTATGTTAATGAAGAGTAGTCCGAAACTAAGAATCAGATTGAGAGGTGTAGCACCCACAAACCACGCCGCATCACTGTAAATGATCCCAAGTATGCCAGATACGTGGAACAGCCATATTAGAAAAATAGAAATCTGTTGTTTCGTAAAGAGTGACCTATAGTTCATTAATTCGCTTCGGGTATCAGTTCATCAACAATTTTTGCAGATAGCAAACACAAGGGTATCCCGCCCCCAGGGTGAACACTGCCTCCACAAAAGTATAAGTTTTTTATACCACTTGAAAAATTTGGATGTCTTAAAAAAGCAGCCATAGAATTATTGCTTGACGCGCCATATAGAGCACCCAAATGAGACTGTGTTTTTTCTTGGATCAAAGGAGGAGATAGTACCTCCTCACATTCAATTAAAGGTTCAATGGAGATTCCTAACTCTTTAGATAATTTTGACAAAATCTGCTTACGTAATTTCGCTATCAAAGTATCCCAATTTTGACCGTGGTCAGCTGGTGTATTAATCATCACAAACCAGTTTTCACATCCTTCAGGTGCGTCAGAAGGGACATCTTTTGATGTAATATTCACATAAATTGTTGGGTCATCAGAAACAGTTTTATCTTCAAAAATGGCCTTGAATTCCTTTTGGTAATCATCTGAAAAAAAGATATTATGTAGCTCAAGGGCATCAAAAGAATGCTTAATCCCCCAATAAAAAATGACAGCTGAACTAGAACGTTCCTGCTCCAGTATTTTCTGAGGAGATTTAATATGCGGTAATAGTTTTTTATACGTTGGATATACATCCATATTGGATACCACCAATTCCGCTTGGTGAAAAGCCCTTGCTGTTTGAACTCCTTTCACTTTTTTGTGATCCAAAACAATTTCCTCAACCCGAGTATCAAATTCAAATTGGACACCTAATTTTTTAGCTAAATCAAACAAAGATTCCGTAATGGAAACCATCCCTTTTTTTGGAATAAAAGTTCCATAATAACCCTCTAAATGTTGAATTAAAGTCATGATTCCGGAGGTCTGGAATGGGTCTGAACCGTTATAGGTTGCATACCGATCAAAAAGCTGAACCAAGTGAGGGGAGTCAAAGTTAGACTTATTCACTTGATGAAGAGTCTTGGGAAGTTCTAGAGTACCAATGTTTGCAATTGCTTTTAGAGTGTCAGGAGATAAATAGGTTTTTAATCGATGTAGAGATTTTTCTAAAAAAAGGGAGTTAGTTAATTCATATTTTTTTTGTGCCTTTCTTAGGTAGGCCGTTACTTTTTCTCTTGGTTCATCAAATACTTTTTCGATTTCCTCAACAAATAAATTTCGATCAGCATACGCTTTAAACTTTTTTCGATCCGACCAAAAATAATTACAGGCGACTTCCTTCCTTTTGAATTCAAAAAACGATTCGGAATTTAAGCCTGCCAATTCAAAAAGCTGTGTAACATATTGGGGCATTGTAAATAACGACGGTCCGGCATCAAAGCGATATCCCTCAAGCTCAAATGCAGATAATTTCCCCCCAGGATAGCTGTTTGCCTCAAAAACGGTAACCTTATATCCCTTCAGAGCCAAACGAATACTGGTTGCCAATCCTGCTATACCTGCGCCAATAATGATTGCGCCTTTCATCTAGTAGTGTTTTTTGTAGTATCAGAAATTAGGTAAAATCGTGAAAAGAGATCTTCTTTATACCATTTTTTTTGCCTGGTCTCTCGAACAATTCTAGCATGGTGTCTTCCTTGATATGCAAAAGCATTTACAGCTTCAAAGCTCTCCCAAATACTCACCGTTGCCTGCTGAATAAATGGCCACTCACCAATGCCTTTATAATAAGAAACCCCCTGAGCTAATTTAATTGCCCTACTCGCTGAAGGAACGGCTTTCCAAAAAGACAAAAGCCGATTCCATCGCAAAGTCGCTCTGGTAATCACAACTGCCTTTAAATTGTTTTTTTGACTAAGTTGTTGCTCTTCTTCACTACTTTCAGATTTTTTAAAAGGATTTAAACCACTCCATTTTCCATGACTTTTTACTGATTGTAGAACAAGATCCCTTTGAGAAAATGCTTTACTACGGTATTCGATAAAAACAGGATGCTCCCTCATACAGTGGGTATAGTCTTCTTGATCGTCCCAAACTCCTAAAAATGCATAGGTAGAAAAATCTGGGGTTAAACTAAAGCCTTCGCCACCACCTGTTCCAAGAAACTTATAGAATTGTAAGCCTTTGACTGATTTCATCTTAAGGCTAACGGTTCCCATTTGCTTGAAAGCCCAAAATTTGTGGTTTTGAAAAGAAAAAAAAGTTAAAGTTGTAACTGCTGGCATGAAGTTAAATTACCATTTGCGAAAAATCGAATATAAATGATTTATTTAGGGATAGCAAAGAAAAACGTCTCTGCATAGGAATTTAGAATTTAACTTTAGGAAGTAGTCTTGCAGAGACGTTTGAAACCAAATTGAATTTAAACTTGTTTAAAGATAATCAAAAAATGTTACACAAAATAGATTTATGCTAAAATTTTTAAAATTTATCGATCATTAAAAAGTGTATACTCATGAAAATCATTAAGTTACGTTCTTGTAGATTATGAAAAAAAATGTAATTTAACGGCACAATAATTCTTATATGAAAAAAATAAATCGTTTTGATGTATTTATTTATGGATTGATAATTGCCAATATTATCGCAATGGTGCTTGAATCACATCAATCTATACAGAAGCAGTTTTCAAAAATTTTCCACTTTTTTGAACTCATTTCTATCCTCATTTTCTCGTTTGAATACCTCTATAGAATTGTAACCAGTTATAGAGAGAAGAAATGGTTGGGGGTCAAAAAATATGTGTTTAGTTTTTTTGGAATTATTGATTTAATATCCATTCTTCCTTTTTATTTAAAACAATTTGTACTGTTGGACGGTCGATTTTTCAGAATCCTCCGTCTGTTTAGACTTTCCAGAGTGTTTAAGTTGGGGAGAGACAGTGAATCATTAAAACTCTTTATCAAGGCATTATCATCTGTCAGGAATGAGTTAAAATTCACCTTATTCCTTTCCTTGTTGACTATTTTGTTTTCTGCATCCGCAATTTATTTTTTGGAAAACGAAGCACAACCAGAGGTTTTTTCAAGTATAACGGCATCCATCTGGTGGGCTACAGTCTCACTTGCTACAGTTGGATATGGAGACGTTATACCTATCACTGTATGGGGAAAAGTTTTTGCATCCATTATTTCTTTGGTAGGAATAGGTGTTGTTGCTATACCTACAGGGATAATTAGTGCTTCTTTTGTAGAGGAGATACACAACTCTAGGAAGTAATGTCAAATTATTTTTTTTTTGATTCCTATAAATTTGTTTCTTAGACTAAGAATTAACTCTTTACCTATGAGAAATATTATCATCATACTACTCCTACTTCAGTTTTTCGGGATCAAAACAAACGCACAGAACACTTCTAAACTAGAAGGAAAAAATGTTCTTATTGTCTATGGAGGCTGGGAAGGACATCAGCCTGAAATTTTTGCAAAAAAAATTGCTGACTGGCTCAAAAATCAAAAGGCTAATGTTACACTTTCAGAAAGCACTGTGTCGTATACAAATACTGCACTAATGGAATCGCTTGATTTAGTAATCCAACATATTACTATGAGTACGATGAGTGCCAAGGAATCAAATGGTCTTACGAAAGCCATCAAAAGTGGTGTAGGGCTAGCAGGGTGTCATGGTGGATTAGGAGATTCCTTTAGGAACGATACAGAATTTCAATACATGGTTGGAGGACAGTTCGTCAAACACCCCGGTGGTCAAGTAGATTATAAAGTCACTCTAAAAGACACCGATGATCCTTTAACCGAAGGGATACAAGATTTTGAACTTCACTCAGAACAATACTACATGCATTTTGATCCCTTAATAGAGGTTTTAGCAACAACCAGATTTAGTGGAGAACACGATGCTTGGATTGAAGCGGTAGAAATTCCTGTGGTTTGGAAAAAATCCTATGGAAAAGGGCGTGTTTTTTATTCTGCTATTGGACACTCAGAAAAAGACTTTGAAATTCCAGAAGTTTGGGAACTTATTACTCGTGGAATACAATGGGCAATAAAATAAAAACTATTCCTAAAAGGATTTTTTTCAGCCCTTTTATTTGA
>JAFMMH010000064.1 GCA_017851655.1 Flavobacteriaceae bacterium | reverse complement strand
TCATTCTATGAAAAGAAAAATTGTTTTAATAGGCTCGGGGTTTTCTTCACTTTCTGCTGCCTGTTACCTTGCTAAAGAGGATTATGAAGTGCATGTTTATGAAAAAAACAGCACCCTCGGAGGAAGGGCAAGACAACTCAAAAAAGAAGGATTTACATTCGACATGGGGCCTTCATGGTATTGGATGCCAGATGTATTCGAATCTTTTTATAATGATTTCGGAAAAAAGACAAGTGATCTCTATGAATTAGAGCGACTAGATCCAGGATATCAAGTTGTCTTTGGCGAAAATGAGTCCATCTCTATTGGTGATTCTTTAGAAAAAATATACATCGTATTTGAAAAAGAAGAATCGGGGAGTAGTGAAAAGTTAAAACGCTTTATGGCATCTGCCAAAGAAAACTATGATATCGCAATCAAGGATTTGGTTTACCGTCCAGGTTTGTCCCCTTGGGAGTTGGTTACACCAGTCACCATAAGGAAAATAAACTACTTTTTAAGTACCATAAAAAAAGACGTATACAAAGAATTTAAAAGCCCTAAACTTCGTCAGATCCTCCAATTTCCAGTTTTATTTCTTGGAGCAAAGCCCTCAAATACCCCTTCTTTTTACAACTTTATGAATTGGGCTGATTTCGGCCTAGGGACATGGCACCCAAAAAATGGAATGTATCGTATTGTTGAAGCAATGGTTGGTATTGCAGAATCGTTAGGTGTCGTTTTTCATACTGATGCTGCCGTTGAAAAAATTGAAGTTGACGTTTCTAGAAAAGCTAAAGGAATTGTAGTTAATGGAGAATTCATAACTGCAGATATCGTTCTCTCAGGAGCGGATTATCACCATACTGAAACTTTATTGGAACAAAGACATCGTGCTTATACTGAAGCCTATTGGGATAAGAAAGTTTTTGCTCCCTCCTCATTATTATTTTATATCGGTCTGAATAAAAAAGTGGAAAACGTTTTTCATCATAACCTCTTTTTTGATGTAGATTTTGACACCCACGCACAAGAAATATACGACACCCCATCTTGGCCAGAAAACCCTCTTTTCTACGCAAATTTCCCTTCTACCTCAGACCCCTCTATGGCACCCGAAGGAAAAGAAGCTTGTTTTTTGTTAGTACCGATAGCACCTGGTTTAGAAGACACTCCTGAACTAAGATCACATTATTATGAATTGGTGATGTCTCGTTTAGAAAAGCTGACACAACAAGAACTAAAACCCCATATTTTATTCAACGAATCTTTCTGTGTGAATGATTTTATTGATGAATACAATTCTTATAAAGGGAATGCTTACGGATTGGCCAACACTTTGCTTCAAACAGCATTTTTAAGACCTAAACTAAAAAGCAAAAAAGTAAATGGATTGTATTTTGCTGGTCAACTCACCGTGCCCGGGCCTGGGGTTCCTCCTGCACTTATCTCCGGAAAATTAGTGGCTGAATTGATTTGTAAAAATGCTTAATCCTTCGGATTTAATACCCACCAGATTAATTCAAATTCACTATTTCTTACTGCAATTACTGAATCAAGCATTTTGGTACTGCGGACTAATTTTGACTTGTAATCTTCAAGTTGACCTAATACCTCACTTCTCCATAAATCGACACGATTGCGTAAAATAAACTTTACGAATTTATCCTTTTGAAGGTATTCTCTATGATAGATCCAAAACTCAGAGACATCAATGTTTACATAAGGTAATTCATTGACCCATTTGTTTGCAATTCGATCTGTAAACTGGTTCACAAGACGCTCTTCTACTTTACCTGTATTTTCAATCAGATATCCCAGTTCAACACCATCGTATATTTTAGTCATTTCTAAACCAACCTCTTTAGGCAAAAGTCTAAAAGTCCCATCTAATTTAATCGCATCGAAAATTACTCTTTCTGGATTGAATGGATTTCGATTTTTATACAATCCCATTGGAGGAAAATAAAATTTCCCATTAGGCTCTTCATCATCCTCAATAAAATCTATAAAAATACTATCATTGTCTTCCTCCCATTTTCCATATTGTTTATCATAGACTTCAAGGATCCAATTTAAGTTTTCTGTGTACTCATCTGTATAGGCAGTGATTCCTTCTATTTCCTCTCTTAAATTGACTAGATTTTCAATACCATCTGAACGGTTGTCAGATGCTCCACCCTGCTGCTCAATTCCAAAAGAAACCGTTACACCAAAAACCAAAATGATAAATTCTACAAAAGATTTTTTAACCCGATCCCAAAAATCTTTGATATCAAATCGATCACCTAAAGTAATTAGTCGAAGAAACCAGTTTAAATCATCTTTTTCAACGCCTGCGGATTTTTTTGCATTGGTATACTCTTCCCTGGAAATATATCCATCCTCGTTAGCGTCAATTTTATCGAAATCATCTTTATTTGCCAAAATTCAGGATTTAAATTTTTATGATTATGTGTGTCATAGTGAACTCATTAATTTTAAGCCTCTAATTTTCACCAGTTTCAAAATAATTTTTATAAATATAATAAATAAAAAAATCTATTGGTTTAAAACAAAAAAATAAGATTTTTTATAAATCTGTATTTTGAATGAATGGTATTTTTGGATTAAAAATTTCACGTATTACTCCAAATAATACTTTTTCAAAACTCGAAAAGACCTGTTTATTTATTTCAAGAGGAATTCTTTTTCTTGATTTTTCGTTTAATGAAGCAATCAGAAAATTATTGTCGAAGTTTTTTAAAGGGATTACTCCTGCAGCCAATTTATTATTCTGGAAATCGTCCTTAAGGGCATAGGCATACAATAACGCTTGAAATAGCGCAGCTTTTTTATAATTGCTAGTCAGTTCATTCCAATCAGTAAATGAAAGGTCAACCGCTGAAACATTTCCCGTTTTATAATCTACAATCCGTTTAACTCCATTAAAAATATCAATTCGGTCTACAGTTCCTTTTAAAAAAATTTTCTCTTCCAATCCTTCTATCGAAATAGCAGTATAAAAAGGCTGCTCAAGAGCGCAAACGATTATACTATTCCCTTTTTTAACAAGTCCCCTTTCGCTCTCAATAAACCTTTTAAGCAACTCACTTGTAACTTGAAAAATAAGATGGTTTTTGCCAGTCAGGAGACCCTCCCCTTGGATCTTTTTATTAAAGCAAAAGGCAAGTTTCTCTGGGAGTGCTTTAAGCATTTCTTGATAGTGTTTATCTTCAAGTGTTTTATCCAAAAAAGGTTTATAAAGCAATTCTAATACTTCGTGAATAATTGTTCCTTTGTCAGCTGCATTCATATCACTTTCAAAGGAATCTTCAGGTCTGATTTTAAGTAATCTTTGTTCGTAAAAAATAAAAGGATCTCGAATATATTGTGTCAATGACGAGGGAGAAAAACCTTGAATTCCTACTTCTTTGATTCGACTCAAAACCGCTGGTGTTTTTTCACCCTCACTAGGAGTCTCTTTGGGAGAATTGATCTTAAAATCCAATTGCTTAAAGACCAATTGATGTTTTGGTCTCTTGAAATATTCTAATTGAATCAAAAAGCGACTTTTTTCTCCAGAGAATAAACCATCTGCAGTGTCATTGTATAATAATGTGATGTTTTTTGAACGCTGTAATAATCTAAAAAAATGATAGGCGTATAAATGATCCTGCTCTATAAAGGTATTCAATCCAAACTTTTTTCTGACATCAAAAGGAATCCATGAAAATGGTGTTTTACCAAAGGGTAAGGTTCCCTCATTTACGTGGGTAACAATCACGTGGTCAAAATCCAGTACACGAGTTTCTAGAACTCCCATAATTTGAATGCCTGTGAATGGGTCTCCAGCAAAATCTAACTTTTCTTTTTCTAATAAATTTAAAAAAACCAATTCCACATCTCTAAGGGTTTTCATTACAGGATGTGCTTGACATAATTCTAAAAGTGACTTCCATACCGAAGCAATTCGATCAGCAGAATAAATGGTAAGACTCGACATATTGCTTTTAAAATAGTATTGGGCCATTTTCTCAGAAAGTAATATCATTCTTTTTATAAACGATTCTGGATTTATAAAAGGGGCAAACATCAAGTCTCCGATAGCTGATTTTCCCATAATCTTCTTTGAACTGACCAATGTGTTTCGGAAGAGTTTTTGTTGCTGTACCATTTTAATAATCGCTAAGCCAGATTCTTCTAATAGAGCGGTGGTGGTTTTGTTTTCAGTCAAAGTATGGAGTAAATCCAAAGGAAATTTTTCATCATTATACTGTTTTAATAATTCAAAGAGTGTTATAAAAAAACTTGCCTCTCCCAAGTCTTTTAAGAAGTAGCCCATAGAGGCATTCCAAGGCACATCCGCTGATGCTATGGCAGTTAGTAACGGCTGTAAAATTCCTTCGTCTGCTAATACAAGTGCGATGGAGTCCTCTGGATGCTCCCGATACGTCTTTATACCAAGCTGAGCTGCTGCTTTGGCTTGCAAAAGATTTTTGGTCACATTAATCACTTCAATATTTTTAGGATTCGAAAAATAATTAGAAAAGTGAGTGCTAAAATCTTGCCTTAAAAAGGACCACTCTTTGGTATAATTTCTAATAAAGTGACTTGCGCTATTGTATGGGTCTTCATAAAAAGATCGATCCAAGTCCCATAAGATTTCTGCCTTTTCTTCAGCAATCAATTCCTGAATTATGATTTCTTCTGATTTCGTAAGCGCATTAAAACCAACGAAATAATGAAAGGGTAAGTCTGATTCTAAATAATGCCCTAAATTCTGTGTAGCTTCTCGATATTGTACTCCTGAATATCCTTGTTGTTTTCTTAAAAGTTGGTCATATAAATTATGATAATACTGAGGAACTCTCTCTTGAAATTTAAAAAACTGTTTACTGATGTCGCCTTCCTTGTTTGGATCCCATTGCTCAATTCTTTCAACTGCTTTCATAAAACTGAAAATAGCTTCAGGGTCTACCAATTGGGTGTCAATTTCATTAAATTCTTGAAGAAGTGAAGGAGCCCAGCTTAAAAATTGATCCAATGAGTTTTGCTCTGATGAGGGGGTATGTTTTTTGTAGATGCTGTAAAACACAAATAACAACTCTGTTTGATTCATCTTTTGAATACCGGACAAATCCTCTACAAAAGACTCTATACTAATTATTTCAGGAGCGAAAATGGGCTTTTTAATTTCCTTTTTAAAGGACTCTTTAAGAAATTTAATTGCTCGAATACTAGGTACAATAATTCTAACCTGATCCAAGTTTTGATTGGATTGATAAATAATTTTTACGACATCGTCTAAGAAGGTCTGCATCAATTAAAACGATTAAGTAGAGTAAAAAAAGTAAAAAGATATATTCGTGAAATCATGCTAATTTAAGTCTTGTTTATTTCAGTTATCACTTCAATTTTTTGATCTATGTATACCAACTTTGTTTCTATAGAATTGTATCCCAGTTTATGCATTACTTCTGCATAACCGTCAATCTGTTTTTTATCCTCTAATTTTGGTTTTCCTGTTTTATAATCCACTATGATCACTTTACCCTCTTTGGATATATTTATTCGATCCGGACGCAAAGTTGTACCGTCAGGTATCAGTACTTCTTTTTCACAAAATACGCGATCTTTTCCATCAAAAAGAACTTCTAACTCAGGGTGAATAATCAATTGATTTAAAGTATTCTTAATCTCTGAAAAAATGGGTTTTGGGAGCAGTTTTGAATATGATTCATCTTCCAAAACTATTGCTACATCTTCCGTATTCGATATTTTGGCAAGAAGTTCATGTAAAAGCAATCCTCTTTCCTGAGCAGAAAGAATTTCTTGAGATTTAATTGAGGGGATGATTAAATTATTTTTCCATTTACTTGACATCCCTACTTGAAGCATTATTTTTGGGTATTCCAACGCAACTTCTTTTATATTTTTTTTAGGAAGTTTTGATCCTAATTCAAATGGGATATTTTCTTCTAAAACCTTTCCTTGATCACGAACAAAACTTGAGAACAATTGGGCATAGTTTTGAAGTGAATTTACTTCATTTACTTCTTGAGTAACTATGTAAAGCTGGTTTTTAGCTCGAGTCAAGGCAACATACAATACGTTGAGAGCATCCAACTGTTTCGCCAACAGATGTTCCTGATAGAGTGCCTCTGCTTGAGCACTATACAGAGGTAATTGTTTTGAAAAATTAAACCAACCCCACTGAACATCTTCTAGAATAGATCCTTGAAAAGAGTACCAAATTTTTTCTTTAACATTGGGATAAATTGGCGTGTCCATAAAGGGTAAAATTACAACTGGAAATTCCAACCCTTTAGCTTGATGAATCGTCATTACTCGAATAGCGTTCATGTTTTCTGGGGTAGCGAGTCTAAGCTTTTCAGATTGCAATTCCCAATGCTTTAAATAAGCAGATAATGTAGAATTCCCGCCTCTAGAAAACTCAAAAACATCTTCCATAAAACTACTCACAAAAATATCATTAGAATTAATACATGGGAACGATTCGACAACGTAATCGACTTTTTCAGCCAAGGGAAGGCCAATTACTTTTGACCAACTAAATGAGAGACTAAACTGTTGATTTATTATTTTAATAAAGTCCGAGGTGGAATAATGTACCGTTTCATTTATAAATTCGAAATATTGCTTTTTCTTAACTTCTAGGGAATCCCATAAAAGGTCTAAAATAATTTTATGATGTACTACCTGATTAGGGCAGTCAAATAAATTTAGAAAGGCGACCAATGCTTGAACTTGAGAAGATTTACTCACTTCGAGAGAATCAGAAGACACTATTTTATATCCTTTTGCAATTAATTCAGCACCAATCAAAACTGATTGGCTTTTTGTACGAACCAATACAGCTATATCTTTTTCGCCATATTGAAGTTCTATAGCCTGCTCAACCGCGAGAATAGTTTCAGTAACATACTGAGGTATTTTATCTAACTGATTCCCTCCTTTTGGTAAAGCTTTAATTTGCACATAACCGTCTGGATGGTTAAGCTCTTGCTGACTATCCGCTCCATAAATGGATTGTATTTCTGGGGTATTAAAAGCATGAGCTATATGGAAAAAAAAGGCATTATTAAATGATACAATCGCAGCAGCTGACCGGAAATTCATCTCTAGCCGTTTAATCCATGGATCGACTTGAAATGGTTTACTTTTTTTGTTTAGCAGACTAACAAATTGCTGGATATCGCCCCCTCTCCATCGGTAAATAGCTTGTTTAGGATCTCCAACCAAAACAAGAGAACCTTGAGTTCCATCTAAAGATTCACCTTCCAATGCATTCCCAATCAGCGGTATTAAATTTGCCCATTGTAAAGAAGAAGTATCTTGAAATTCATCTAAAAAATAATGCTGATAACGTTCCCCAAGTCGTGCAAAAATATAAGGAGCTTGTTCAGCCTGAACGAGTGTGCTGATTTTCCGATTAAACTCTCCTAAAAGACGAATCTCCATTTCGTTTTGTAAGGCCTCTAAACTAGACTCTATTTGCTGAAAAACGAGTCTAGGTGTCCAGTATTTTAAAGTTTTATCCAAAAGGAAAAAAAATCCAACTTCTTTTTTTATTGCTAAAAACTGTTCTGTTAGTTGAGGACGTAATTCCTCTATCAAATTTATTTTGAATCCCTCTGTTGTTTTTTTGTAAAGAGCTTGTTCCCCTTTGAGCATACCCTCAAGTTGATTCTCGTATAACTTATCATACTTCCCGCTTTGAATCTGTTCTAGGTGTTTATGTAGCATTTGACGCATAAAGTCCTCTCGCTCCAGACCGTTATCATTAAGTAATTTGAAGAATCCAGCTGTAATAACCGCTATTCTATCCTTCGTATTTTTTAACTCTTTTTTTAATTTTTCTTGATCTTCATGATGTGTTTTTCTGTCTTTTAGTCTCAGATCAGCCAGGGGGATTCTATCATTTTCATTGAGTAATAATGCTGCGAAATCATCCAAATCAGTTTGAACATCCCAGCTTAAGCCTTGACTTACTTTTGAAAGGCTAAGTTTCAGTAAAAGTTGTGTAATAAAATCGTCCTGACCTACTTGATCTATAACTGATCGAACGACTTTGTCGAGAATATTTTTAGAATCAAGCACCACTTCAAATCCCTGAGGTAGTTCAAACTCCTTAGCAAATGTGCGAACAATTCTATGAGTAAATTTATCCAAAGTGATGATATCAAAACTGCCATATTCAAAAATAATTTTACGTAACATTTTCTCGGCCCGATCAATCAGTATCGTTTTTTCGATACCCAATGCATCACATAGTTGTTGTTGCAAGAAAATCCCCTTATCCGAATTTTTTGAAAGGTCTTTGAGGGCTTCCAAAATTCTTGCTTTCATTTCATTTACTGCTTTATTGGTAAATGTTAGTGCTAGCATCTGTCTGTAAGGTCTAGAGTTCTTGGAGCCCAAAAGCTCAATGAGATAGTACAAAACTAAAGTGTACGTTTTACCTGAACCGGCCGAAGCATTAATGATATGGAAATTGGATTGCTTCATAGAAATTAATCCCTTCTTAAATGTAAGGCTTTTCAAAACTTAGCCTTCTATTCAGAAAAGAAATTTTAATTTTGTCTAAATCATTTAAAAAAAAATATTATGTCTTTTGAATTACCCACTCTTCCATATGCTTATGACGCTTTAGAGCCTCATATTGATGCAAGAACCATGGAAATACACCACAGTAAGCATCACAATGGATACACTACAAATCTAAACAATGCGATTGAAGACAGTCCTTTAGCAAACCAATCTATTGAAGAAATTCTTAAAAATTTGGATCTCAACAATAAAGCGGTGCGAAATAATGGAGGTGGTTTTTATAACCATCGTCTTTTTTGGAACATCATGTCACCAAACGGAGGTGGACTTCCTAATGGAAATTTAGCCACTGCGATAAACAATGCCTTTGGTAGTTTTGAAGACTTCAAAACAGCCTTTGGAAAAGCTGCTGCAACTCAATTTGGATCAGGATGGGCTTGGCTATGTGTTCATGCGAATGGTAGCGTTGAAGTGTGTGCTACACCAAATCAAGACAATCCTTTGATGCCCGGGATTGGTTGTGGTGGAACTCCCATTTTAGGAATTGACGTATGGGAACACGCATATTACCTTAATTATCAAAATCGGAGACCTGATTATATTGAGGCATTTTTTAATGTAATTGATTGGAATAAGGTTGCTGAACTCTACGAAAATAAGGCTTAGTAAAGATTACTAAAAAATAAAAGGGAGGAATAAATTCCTCCCTTTTGCCCCAAATCTTACCATGAACTTAACCTACTTATGTTC
>JAFMMH010000063.1 GCA_017851655.1 Flavobacteriaceae bacterium | reverse complement strand
GAAAACCACTGGTAACAGGAGACAAGACCTACCACGATGTTACTGTAGATGTTGCTGCACCTGTAGAAGGAGTAGCAAACAAGCAGTGGTGGATTGTTTTTGGTATAGCACTAACCGCCTTTTTATGGGGTGTTGGATGTATCATCTATACCATCTCTACAGGTATTGGAACTTGGGGATTAAACAAGACAGTTGGTTGGGCTTGGGACATTACTAACTTTGTATGGTGGGTAGGTATTGGTCACGCCGGGACATTAATCTCAGCTGTACTTTTATTATTCAGACAAAAGTGGCGTATGGCTATTAACCGTTCTGCGGAAGCCATGACTATTTTCTCTGTAATTCAGGCAGGATTATTCCCAATCATTCACATGGGTAGACCTTGGTTAGCCTACTGGGTATTACCGATTCCTAACGGATTTGGATCTCTCTGGGTAAACTTTAATTCACCCCTGCTTTGGGATGTATTTGCAATCTCAACTTATCTTTCGGTTTCACTTGTATTTTGGTGGACAGGTTTGCTTCCCGATTTTGCAATGATTCGAGATCGAGCAGTAATGCCCTTTCAGAAAAAAATATACAGTCTTTTAAGTTTTGGATGGTCTGGACGTGCTAAAGACTGGCAACGATTCGAAGAGGTTTCTCTAGTTTTAGCTGGTTTAGCTACACCTCTTGTACTTTCCGTTCACACTATTGTATCCTTTGACTTTGCTACTTCTGTTATTCCAGGATGGCACACCACTATTTTTCCACCCTACTTCGTAGCCGGTGCAATTTTCTCAGGTTTTGCGATGGTAAATACGCTGTTAATTATCATGCGTAAAGTATCTAATTTGGAAAATTATATTACTGTTCAGCATATTGAATTAATGAATATTGTCATCATGATTACGGGATCTATAGTAGGAGTCGCGTATATTACTGAGCTCTTTATTGCTTGGTATTCTGGTGTAGAATACGAACAATATGCCTTCTTAAATAGAGCTACTGGACCTTACTGGTGGGCGTACTGGTCAATGATGACCTGTAATGTATTTTCCCCACAGTTTATGTGGTTCAAAAAGCTCAGAACCAGTATTATGTTCTCGTTTATTATTTCCATAGTAGTAAACATAGGAATGTGGTTTGAGCGTTTCGTAATTATTGTTACTTCATTACACAGAGATTACCTTCCTTCATCATGGACGATGTTCTCTCCAACTTTTGTAGATATTGGTATATTTATTGGAACCATAGGATTCTTCTTTGTGCTATTCTTGTTGTATGCAAGAACCTTCCCTGTAATTGCTCAGGCTGAAGTCAAAACAATATTAAAAGCTTCTGGCGAGAAGTATAAAAAACTAAGAGACGGTAAATCATGAGTAATAAAGTAGTACATGCCCTTTACGACGATGATGATGTGCTTTTAAATGCTGTCAAAATGATTCGTTCTGAAAAACACCACATTGAAGAGGTGTATACCCCGTTTCCAGTACATGGTCTTGATAAGGCTATGGGACTTGAAGAAACCCGTATTGCCATCATGGCATTTATTTATGGATGTATTGGTCTTTGTGTGGCCGTAGCTATGATGAATTTTATTATGATAGAGGATTGGCCGCAAAATATTGGAGGGAAGCCAAGTTTTTCCTATTTAGAAAATATGCCTGCATTTGTGCCCATTATGTTTGAAATGACTGTATTTTTTGCAGCTCACTTGATGGTGATTACCTTTTACATGAGAAGTAAATTATGGCCTTTCAAAAAAGCAGAAAATCCAAACCCACTAACTACAGACGATAAATTTCTTGTAGAAATAGAAATCCATGACAACGAAAAAGAACTTGAACAACTCTTAAATAAGTCAGGAGCTATAGATGTTTCAATAATAGAAAAGCCAGAATAGATGAGTTATAAAGGCCTATTGATATTTGTATTTGTTGTTGTAGGAATCCAGTCATGTGCTGATTCTTCCAAACCAAATTACCAATATTTTCCAAATATGTATGAACCTGTAGGTTACGAAACCTACGCTGATACTGATGCTTTTGCCAATGGGATTGAAGCACAAATTCCTGTTGAAGGTTCAGTAGCTAGAGGCTGGCAGCCCTATGATTATCCTGACACAAACGAAGGCTATGAAGCTGCTAAGGCGGAGTTAGTTTCACCACTAATGTCTTCTGAAGACCATTTGGCTAATGGAAAGGAATTGTACGGAATTTACTGTGCTGTTTGCCATGGCACTAAAGGGGACGGACAAGGGATTTTAATGACTCGAGAAAAATTTCTAGGTGTACCGAGTTACGCTGATAGAGAAATTACACCCGGGAGTATATATCACGTTTTGATGTATGGCAAAAATGCCATGGGATCTCATGCAGGTCAGGTTAATGCTGAAGAGCGTTGGCAGATCGCTCAGCATGTAATGGAATTAAGAAATAAGTTAGTTAAATAATATTAAGGAAAACAAATGATGTACACCTTTCCAAACAAACTTAGGAATTTAGCCATCGTATTCATGGCTGTTGGTTTCATGGGATTAGTCTATGGATTTCTAGCAGCACCAAATACTATTGAGGAAGCTAAAGCTATTGTCGCCGCAAATCACGGAGAGGGACATGGGTCATCCCATGAATCTTCAGATGCTGAAACCTCTCACGAAGAATCAACTACGCATGCTGTGGAAGCCTCTCACGGCGAGTCACATGATGCAGAACATGACGAGCACGTTTTTCACCAGTTAAGTAATAAACCATGGGCTGCACTCTATGTAGCTGCTTTCTTTTTCTTCATGATTTCTTTAGGGGTATTAGCGTTTTATGCTATTCAACGTGCAGCACAAGCAGGGTGGTCTCCAGTGCTCTACAGAGTTATGGAAGGAATTACAGCCTATTTACTGCCCGGGGGAATAATTGTTATTGCAATCTTAGCTCTTTCGGGAATGCATTTAAACCATCTCTTCATTTGGATGGATCCTGAAGTGGTAGCTCATGATAAACTAATTGCCGGAAAAGTTGGATTCTTAAATGTTCCTTTCTTCCTTATTAGAGCAGTAATTTTCCTATCTGGGTGGACTTTATACCGTTATTTTTCAAGAAAGTTTTCTCTAGCTCAAGATGAAGCAAATGACATTTCTAATCATAAAAAGAATTTCAGAATTTCAGCTGCCTTCTTGGTGTTTTATATTGTTACAGAATCTATTATGTCATGGGATTGGGTTATGTCCATAGACCCTCACTGGTTTAGTACTTTGTTTGGCTGGTATGTATTTGCGAGTATGTTTGTTTCTGGAATTACAGCCATCGCTCTAATTACAATTTATCTTAAATCAAAAGGTTATTTGGAGTTTGTCAATGACAGCCATATCCATGACCTTGGGAAATTTATGTTTGGAATTAGTGTTTTCTGGACGTATTTGTGGTTCTCTCAGTTTATGTTGATCTGGTACTCGAATATTCCAGAAGAAGTAACCTATTTTATTACTAGAATTGAAGATTATAATCTACCCTTCTTTGGAATGCTGATTATGAATTTTATTTTCCCATTGTTGATCTTAATGAACAGTGATTATAAACGAATCAATTACTTTATAGTAATGGCAGGAATCGTGATTATACTTGGACATTATATGGATGTATTTAATATGATCATGCCCTCTGCTGTTGGTGACCAGTGGTTTATTGGCGCAGCGGAAATTGGAGGATTTTTATTCTTCCTTGGTCTTTTTATATTCATCGTATTTAAAGAAATGACAAAAGCTCCTCTACTAGCTAAAGGAGACCCCTATATGGGAGAGAGTGAACGTTTTCATTATTAAAAAACTTAATCGAAAAGATAAATGAATATATTTTTGATACTTTCTGTACTTGTTTTGATAGCTATTTCTATATGGCAGATTACCAAGATTTTCGAACTTTCCCAAGCAAAGAAAGTCAATACTCAAGTAGCAGACGACGAGGATAACAATCTTAATGGGAAACTGATGTTCATCTTTTTGATTTTTATCTATGGGATTACTATCTTCTCATTTTGGTCTTATGGAGATGTTTTGTTACCAGATGCCGCTTCTGAACACGGTTCTGACTACGACAATTTAATGTGGATTTCTTTTGCAATCATCTTTTTTGTTCAAACCATTACACAAGCTCTTTTGCATTATTTTTCATATAAGTACAGAGGTGCGAAAGGTAAAAAGGCATTATTCTACGCTGACAACGATAAACTAGAAATGCTTTGGACTATTATTCCTGTGATCACACTTGCAGGTCTTATTCTTTATGGACTCTATACTTGGACCGACATCATGACTGTTGAAGAAAATGATGAGGCTCTTGTAGTTGAGCTATATGCCCAACAGTTTAACTGGAAAGCACGTTATGCTGGGGAAGATGGTGTATTAGGAGATGCGAATGTTCGTTTTTTACAAGATTTTGATGGCAGAAATTTGGTAGGTATAGACGCTACGGATCCAAATGGTTTTGATGATGTTGTAGTTCAAGAACTTCATTTGCCAGTTGGTAGAGAAGTTATCTTCAAAATGCGTTCTCAGGATGTTCTCCATTCTGCTTACATGCCCCATTTTAGAGCACAAATGAATTGTGTTCCAGGAATGATTACAGAATTTGCATTTACCCCAAATAAGACAACAGAAGAAATGCGAATGGATTCGGATGTTATGGCCAAGGTTAAGAAAATTAATTCAATTCGTGCGGAAAAAAGTAAAGAGTTGGTTGCTAGTGGTGACGTAGCACTGGACCCCTATGAATTTGATTTTCTTTTACTTTGTAACAAGATATGTGGTGCATCACATTATAATATGCAAATGAAGATTATTGTAGAATCTGAAAAGGAATTTGAAAACTGGATGAGCTCTCAGCAAACATTTGCAGAAGTTATCCAATAATTAAAATAAAAAAAAGATTATGTCAACAGCAGCAGTACATACAGAAGAGGATCACGGACATCATCATAAAGAGACATTTGTCACAAAATATATCTTTAGCCAAGATCATAAAATGATCTCAAAACAATATCTGATTACAGGTTTGTTTATGGGAATTATTGGAATCGCAATGTCCCTTTTATTTCGTTTACAATTGGCATGGCCTGAGCAACCTTTTGGAATTTTTGAAGTTTTGTTGGGCAAGTGGGCTCCAGACGGTGTTATGGATCCAAACGTCTATTTGGCTTTAGTTACTATTCACGGAACGATCATGGTGTTTTTTGTTTTGACCGCAGGATTGAGTGGTACTTTTAGCAACTTATTAATTCCGTTGCAAATTGGAGCACGTGATATGGCCTCTGGTTTGTTAAATATGATTTCTTATTGGATGTTTTTCTTGTCCAGTGTAATTATGGTTATTTCACTATTTGTTGAAGCAGGTCCTGCTGCAGCTGGATGGACTATTTATCCACCACTAAGCGCATTACCTCAAGCTCAGCCAGGTTCTGGAACTGGGATGACACTTTGGTTAGTCTCTATGGCTATATTTATTGCATCTTCTCTACTAGGATCTTTAAACTATATAGTTACGGTAATTAACCTGAGAACAAAAGGGATGAGCATGACGCGTTTGCCTCTTACTATTTGGGCATTTTTTGTAACGGCGATTATTGGTGTTGTGTCGTTTCCAGTTTTATTATCTGCGGCTTTATTGCTGATTATGGACAGAAGTTTTGGAACTTCTTTCTTCCTATCAGACATTTTTATTCAAGGAGAAGTTTTGCACTATCAAGGAGGGTCTCCTGTTTTATACGAACATCTTTTCTGGTTTTTAGGACACCCTGAAGTATATATTGTTCTTCTACCAGCACTCGGCATTACTTCTGAAATTATCGCAACAAATGCACGAAAACCGATCTTCGGATATCGTGCCATGGTAGCATCAATTTTGGCAATCGCATTTCTGTCAACCATTGTTTGGGGACACCATATGTTTATTTCTGGAATGAATCCTTTTTTAGGTTCCGTATTTACATTTACGACGCTATTGATAGCTATTCCTTCTGCAGTAAAGGCGTTTAATTATATCACTACTCTTTGGAAAGGGAATTTGCAACTCAACCCTGCGATGCTCTTCTCCATAGGTTTAGTTTCAACATTTATAACTGGAGGATTAACTGGGATTATTTTAGGAGACAGTACCCTGGATATCAATGTACACGACACATATTTTGTAGTTGCTCACTTTCATTTGGTGATGGGTATTTCTGCGCTATATGGTCTATTTGCGGGAGTATACCATTGGTTTCCGAAAATGTATGGACGTATGATGAATAAGAATTTAGGCTACGTTCACTTTTGGGTAACAGCAGTTTGTGCTTATGGAGTATTCTTCCCCATGCACTTTATTGGAATGGCAGGTTTGCCCAGAAGATACTATACCAATACTGCATTCCCTTATTTTGATGATTTAGCAGATATCAATGTTTTGATTACTGTTTTTGCACTAGTTGCAGGAGCAGCTCAGCTAGTTTTCTTGTATAACTTTATCCACAGTATGTTCTATGGAAAGGAAGCTGAACAAAATCCATGGAGATCAAATACACTAGAATGGACTGCTCCAGTAGAGCATATGCACGGTAACTGGCCAGGTAAAATTCCTCATGTACACCGTTGGGCTTATGACTACTCAAAACCAGGACAAGAGGATGATTTTGTCCCACAACATATTCCCCTGAAAGAGGGCGAAGAAGAGTTGCAGCATTAAGTAGTTTATGAACATAGCAAAGCCTTATTCACTTTTGAGAATAAGGCTTTTTTGTTTTATTGACTAATGATGACAATGACTTTCATTAGTGATATTCAATTGCGTTACATCTGTTGACCAAAAGGGTATTCCAATTCCTAGACCTCTTATAAGAATCCAAAGCATAGATGATTTTTTGCAAGGTCCAAGCAGGAGCACTAAGGGTCCACACATTAAAATACAATGAAGACTCCGAAAAGTTGGAACAATTTTTTCAGGGGCACATTTTAATGTCATACTATTCTTTAGCTAGAATGGAGTATCTTTGGGAAGATGAATGAAAATTTAGATCCAACCGACGACCAATTTTCAGCTGAAGACCAAGACATTGATCGTGCTTTAAGGCCGCTGAATTTTGATGATTTTGCAGGACAGGATTCCATTTTGGAAAACCTCAAAGTTTTTGTTCAAGCTGCAAAGCAACGCGGAGAGGCATTAGACCATACTTTGTTCCATGGTCCTCCTGGTCTTGGGAAGACCACATTAGCTCATATCTTAGCAAATGAATTAGAGGTAGGAATCAAAATGACCTCAGGTCCTGTTTTAGATAAACCAGGTGATTTGGCTGGATTATTAACAAACCTCCAAGCACAAGACATTCTCTTTATAGATGAAATCCATCGTTTAAGTCCGATAGTTGAAGAGTATCTTTATTCTGCGATGGAAGATTATAAAATTGATATCATGATAGAGTCCGGACCCAATGCCCGAACTGTACAAATCAATTTGGAACCTTTTACTTTAGTTGGTGCAACTACCCGCTCAGGCTTGCTGACTGCTCCCATGCGAGCACGTTTTGGAATTAGTAATCGCCTGCAATATTATTCTACAGAATTGTTATCAACAATAGTCACACGAAGTGCAGACATTCTAAATGTTCCAATAGCAGTAGATGCAGCAATTGAAATAGCCGGACGAAGTCGAGGAACTCCTCGTATTTCGAATGGTTTGTTGCGTCGTGTTCGTGATTTTGCGCAAATTAAAGGTAATGGGACAATCGACATGAAAATTACACAGTATGCGCTTCAGGCTCTCCAAGTCGATGCTCATGGTTTGGATGAAATGGACAATAAAATTTTAACGACATTAATCGATAAATTTAAGGGGGGGCCAGTAGGAATTACTACCCTAGCTACAGCAGTTTCGGAAAATGCTGAAACCATAGAAGAAGTATACGAACCATTCCTTATTCAGCAAGGATTTATAGTAAGAACTCCCCGAGGCAGGGAAGTTACCGCGAGAGCATATACCCATCTTGGACGTATGAAAAACAATCAAGAGGGCTTGTTTTAAGGACAACTTTAATGCGGTTGACAACAGAATATAGCACTAAAATTAAAAATGAGGCCAGTCGTTTAGGCTTTCTTTCTTGCGGAATTTCAAAAGCTGATTTTTTAGAAAATGAGGCTCCCAAACTTGAACAATGGCTCAATCAAGGACGACATGGGACCATGTCTTATATGGAAAATCATTTCGATAAGCGGTTGGATCCCAGACTTCTTGTTCCTGGTGCTAAAAGCGTAATTTCATTACTTCTAAACTATCACACTGAACAGGTCCAAACAGATCCTGAGGCACCAAAAATTTCTACCTATGCTTACGGGATGGATTACCATTTTGTAATTAAAGAAAAGCTTAAAAATCTTATGCATTTTATCCACATGGAGATTGGAGAAGTAGAAGGGAGAGTTTTTGTAGATTCAGCTCCAGTAATGGATAAAGCTTGGGCCGCTAAAAGTGGTTTAGGTTGGGTTGGTAAAAACACCAATCTAATTTCAAAAAAAGCAGGTTCTTTTTTCTTTATTGCCGAGCTAATTATTGATCTAGAATTAGAATATGATCTTCCATCAACTGATCATTGTGGAAGTTGTACGGCTTGCATTGATGCTTGTCCTACGGAAGCCTTAATACAACCCTATCAAATAGATGGAAGTAAATGTATCTCTTATCTAACGATTGAATTAAAAGAGAGTATTCCCTCTGAATTTCATAATAAAATGGATAATTGGGCTTTTGGCTGTGATGTATGCCAAACTGTTTGTCCATGGAATAGATTTTCTCAACCTCATACCGAACCTAACTTTGAACCTCATCAGGATCTACTTTCGCTAACAAAAAAGGAATGGGAGGAAATGACAGAAGAGGTGTTTTCTTCCGTTTTTAAAAATAGCGCAGTGAAGCGAACAAAGTATGAAGGTCTAAAAAGAAATATCAAGTTTTTATCTAACGGCAAGTAGACTCTCGGATTATAAGTTCTGTTGGTATTAGTTCTGTGACAAAAGATTCCTCTTCCGCATTGTTTTTCTGAGATTTTATAAAAAGGTCAAACACTTTTTTTCCCATTAGAAATCCATTTTGTTTGATACTAGATAGCGAAGGGGATACCATAGATGACATTGTCCAATCTCCAAAACCTATAACCGCGATATCCTCAGGAATCTTGATCCCTATTTTTTTAAAATAATTCATAGCACCAAGGGCTATTAAATCAGATACCGCTACTAGGCCATCTATTTGAATTTTTTTATTGAGTAATTCCATCGCTTGTCTCTCTCCCTCTTCAATTGTATTTTCACTGCAAATTAAAACCAACTCTCGTTTGAATT
>JAFMMH010000062.1 GCA_017851655.1 Flavobacteriaceae bacterium | reverse complement strand
TAAAGTAGACGAAAACAAAAAAGTTTCAGAATGGACTGATGATGAAACAGGTCGTATCCGTGAGGCAGTAGGATCCTTCAAGATAGAAGGAGAGTTACGTTCTGAGGTACAACTTAACATAAAGCGTCTGATGGATATCGGATGCTACAGAGGAATTCGTCATAGATCAGGTCTTCCATTAAGAGGGCAAAGAACTAAAAATAATTCTCGTACACGTAAAGGAAAACGTAAAACAGTAGCAAACAAAAAGAAAGCAACTAAATAATAGTTTGTCATTATGGCTAAAACAGCAAGTAAAAAAAGGAAAGTTATTGTTGAATCAATTGGAGAGGCGCATATTACAGCTTCATTCAATAATATCATTATCTCATTAACCAATTCAAAAGGTGAAGTGATATCATGGTCATCTGCAGGAAAGATGGGATTCAGAGGCTCTAAAAAGAATACACCCTACGCAGCACAAACAGCTGCAGAAGATTGTGCAAAAGTTGCTCAAGAAGCAGGATTGCGCAAGGTAAAAGTCTTTGTGAAAGGACCCGGTAACGGTCGTGAATCTGCAATCAGAACACTACACAATAACGGAATTGAAGTAATGGAAATTATTGACGTAACTCCACTACCTCACAATGGATGTAGACCTCCAAAACGAAGAAGAGTTTAATTATTATTAATATCACAAGGCGTTTTTAAGCTATCGAAGGAAGTGACCTTAATTCATAGCAAACGTTTTAAAAAAAACCAATTATGGCAAGATATACTGGTCCAAAAACAAAAATTGCTCGAAAATTTGGCGAGCCTATTTTCGGAGATGATAAATCATTCGAAAAAAGAAATTACCCTCCCGGACAACACGGAAACGCAAGACGCAGAGGAAAAAAATCGGAATATGCTGTCCAGCTAATGGAAAAGCAGAAAGCTAAATTTACCTACGGTATTTTGGAGCGCCAATTTCGAAATCTTTTTGAAAAAGCAAGTAGAAGTAAGGGAGTAACAGGTGAAGTTTTACTTCAATTGTGTGAATCTAGACTTGACAATGTAGTTTATCGACTCGGTCTCTCTCCTTCAAGAAGCGGTGCCCGTCAATTAGTTTCTCACCGTCACATAACCGTAAATGGTTCCATCCTTAACATCCCTTCTTATCAAGTAAAAAAAGGTGATGTTATCGGAGTAAGAGAGAAATCGAAATCATTAAATATCATTTTAGAGGCAAATGGAAAAGATGCTTCTGCATATGAGTGGTTAAGTTGGAATAAAGACCAACTCCAAGGAACATTTGTTAGCGTTCCAGAGAGACTTCAGATCCCTGAAAACATCAAAGAACAATTAATCGTAGAATTATACTCTAAATAAGCAAACGGAAGAATATTATGGCAATATTGAATTTTCAAAAACCCGATAAAGTTATCATGATCGACTCTTCTGAGTTTGAAGGCAAATTTGAGTTTCGTCCTTTAGAACCTGGATATGGTCTGACCGTAGGTAACGCTTTGAGACGTGTTTTGTTATCTTCTTTAGAAGGTTTCGCAATAACTTCTGTTAAGCTAGAAAACGTAGAGCATGAATTCTCTACGATTTCTGGAGTAGTAGAAGACGTTACAGAAATTATCCTAAACCTCAAACAAGTTCGTTTTAAAAGACAAATAGATGATATTGAGGAAGAAAAAGTAACCATCTCTATTGGAGGACAAGAACAACTTAAAGCTGCAGATTTTCAGAAATTTATTTCTGGATTTCAGGTATTAAACCCTGATTTAGTTATTTGTAACTTGGGTAAAAGTGTCCAACTGAATATGGAAATTACCATCGAAAAAGGTAGAGGGTACGTTCCTGCAGAAGAAAATAAGAAAACAAACGCAGAGATTGGAGTCATTGCGATAGATTCAATTTTTACTCCTATCAAAAATGTTAAGTACAGTATTGAGAATTTTAGAGTAGAACAAAAAACAGATTACGAAAAATTAATTTTTGAAGTAATTACAGACGGCTCTATTCACCCTAAAGATGCATTAACTGAAGCTGCTAAAACATTAATTCATCACTTCTTATTATTCTCTGATGAGCGAATTACTCTTGAAGCTGATGAAATTGCTCAAGCTGAAACTTATGATGAAGAATCCCTTCACATGCGTCAGCTGTTGAAAACGAAATTAGTAGACATGGATCTTTCTGTTCGCGCACTGAATTGTTTAAAAGCAGCTGAAGTAGACACCCTTGGAGACTTAGTTTCTTTCAACAAAAATGATTTGATGAAGTTTAGAAACTTTGGCAAAAAATCGTTAACAGAATTAGATGAACTCGTAATTCTTAAAGGCCTTTCCTTCGGAATGGATCTGGCGAAATATAAGTTAGACAAAGATTAATCCACATTTTTAAAGATAAAAAATGAGACACGGAAAAAAAGTAATGCACCTAGGTCGAAAGACTGCGCATAGAAAATCAATGCTAGCCAACATGGCTTGTTCTTTGATTGAACATAAACGAATCAATACCACTGTTACTAAGGCGAAAGCCTTAAAACAGTTTATTGAGCCTCTTGTAACAAAATCAAAATCAGACACTACTCACAACAGACGTCTAGCGTTTTCTTCTTTAAGAGACAAGAATGCTGTTTCTGAATTATTCAGAGAAGTGGCTGTTAAAGTTGGTGATCGTCCAGGAGGATATACAAGAATTATAAAACTTGGAAATCGATTAGGAGATAATGCATCCATGGCGATGATTGAACTAGTTGATTTTAATGAAATCTATAAGACAGAAGAAAAGACTAAGAAAAAATCACGAAGAAGAGGAGGCTCTTCAAAAACAGCAACTAAAAGTTCTAATACAGAAGAAGTTGTAGTTGAAGACAATGTAACTACAGCATCTGATGAGGAAAAAGTAGTCAATACTGAAGCCTCTAAAACAGAAGCTAAACCTAATAAAAAAGACGCAGAAGATTCAAAAAATGATGCTGCAGAATAAATCTGGTTTTAGTTTTTACTTCTAATAATTTTAAAGGATAAACGTTTTAGTTTATCCTTTTTTTTGGTTTATTTTGTAAAGAAATAGTATGAAATATAAATCTAGAAAAAAGGCGTTCGTTCTCCTGGCAGACGGAACAAAATTTTATGGTAAATCAATAGGTATTGAAGGCTCTGCTTTTGGAGAAATATGCTTCAATACGGGAATGACAGGTTACCAAGAGATATTTACTGACCCATCCTATTTTGGTCAAATCATGGTTACAACCAATACACATATTGGTAACTATGGAGTTCTTGAAAAAGAGTCTCAATCCGATAAAATATCAATTGCAGGCTTAATATGTAAAGATTTCAGTTTTAATTATTCAAGACCTGCTGGAGAAATGTCTCTCTATGATTTTTTAGAACGTCAAAATTTGGTAACAATTTCTGATGTAGATACCCGAGCATTAGTAAATTATATTCGCGAACACGGTGCAATGAACGCTGTGATTTCTACTGAAATTGAAAAAGAAGAAAATCTAAAGGAAGCACTTCAAAATGCGCCAAGTATGGAAGGCCTGGAATTAGCTTCAAAAGTTTCAACTGAAGAGACCTATACCTATGGTAATCCCGATGCAAAATTTAAAATTGCAGCACTTGATTTAGGGATTAAAAGAAATATATTGGAGAATATGGCTTCAGAAGATATGTTTATTAAGGTATTCCCATACAATAGTTCATTTGATACGCTTTCAGCTTGGAATCCTGACGGGTATTTTATTTCAAATGGACCTGGAGATCCACAACCACTAAAAGAAGTCCAGGCAGTCGCAAAAGAAATTATGGATGCAAACAAACCTTTATTTGGTATTTGTTTAGGACATCAGATTATTGCTCTTGCAAATGGAATTCCAACATTTAAAATGTTTAACGGACACCGTGGGATTAATCATCCTGTAAAAAATTTAATTACCGGTAAAGGAGAAATTACATCACAAAATCATGGTTTTGCTGTAGAGATGGAAGCTGCAAAAAAACATCCTGATGTTGAGATTACTCACATTCATCTAAATGATCAAACTTTAGCTGGTATGCGTTTGAAAGATAAAAAATGTTTTTCTGTACAATACCATCCTGAGGCTGGTCCAGGTACTAACGACTCAATTTATTTATTCAAGCAGTTTAAAGATCTAATTTTAAACCAATAATTCTGAACCAAACCATATTTAATTTAAACAACATGAGTATCATAATTAACATACATGCAAGACAGATTTTTGATTCAAGAGGAAATCCAACAGTAGAAGTCGATGTCATTACCGAAAACGGTATTTTAGGACGTGCTGCTGTGCCCTCAGGCGCATCTACAGGAGAGCATGAAGCAGTGGAGCTTCGAGACGGTGGGTCTGCATATATGGGCAAGGCTGTTGGTAAGGCAGTAGATAATGTTAACAATATTATTGCACAAGAAATTGTGGGAACTTCAGTCTTTGAACAAGAAAACATTGATCAATCTATGATTGATTTAGACGGGACGCCTAATAAATCAAAATTGGGAGCAAATGCTATTTTGGGTGTTTCTTTAGCTGTCTCAAAAGCTGCAGCGAATGAATTAGGACTTCCTTTGTATCGATATATTGGAGGGGTAAGCGCAAAAACATTACCAGTACCTATGATGAATATTATCAATGGAGGCTCACATTCAGATGCACCAATTGCTTTTCAAGAGTTTATGGTGATGCCCGTTGGAGCAAAATCATTCACACAGGCAATGCAGATGGGATCAGAAATATTTCATCATTTAAAAAAGGTATTGCATGACAGAAATTTGAGTACTGCTGTAGGTGATGAAGGAGGTTTTGCTCCTACATTAGACGGTACTGAAGACGCTTTGGATACCATTCTTCAAGCAATAAAAAACGCAGGATATAAGCCTGAAGAAGAAGTGATGATCGCTTTGGATTGTGCAGCTGCTGAATTTTATGAAAATGGAGTTTATGACTATACTCTTTTTGAAGGAGATAAAGGAGTAAAGAGATCTTCTGAAGAACAAGCGTCTTATCTTGCTGAACTGAGTGAAAAATATCCAATTGTTTCTATAGAAGATGGAATGGACGAGAATGACTGGGAAGGGTGGAAGTTACTCACCGAAAAAGCAGGGCATCGAGTTCAACTAGTCGGTGATGATTTATTTGTGACAAACGTAGAGCGTTTAAGCAAAGGAATCTCTCAGGGTATCGCCAATTCTATTTTGATTAAAGTAAATCAAATAGGGACACTTTCTGAAACCATTGCAGCAGTAGAAATGGCTCATAGAGCAGGATATACTTCAGTAATGTCTCACCGTTCAGGAGAGACAGAAGACAATACTATTGCTGATTTGGCAGTCGCTTTGAATACAGGTCAAATCAAAACGGGTTCAGCTTCTAGAAGTGACCGTATGGCAAAATACAATCAACTTTTACGTATTGAAGAAGCGTTGGATACACAGGCTTATTTCCCTGGAAAAAAAGCCTTCAAACATTAAGTTTTTAATTCTTAATGGAATCAATTCCATTTGAAGAAAAATTTAAATGCTTTATTAAATTGAAATATTAAAGAAAAAGGAAATGAGTGATTTAGTAAAACTTACCTACCAAGACCAAACTTTTGAGTTTCCCTTGATTGAGGGATCTGAAAATGAAGTTGGAATTGACATAAAAACCTTGAGAGCAAAAACGGGCTTAATAACTTTTGATCCCGGGTATAAAAATACTGGATCATGTAAAAGTTCTATTACCTTTTTGGATGGAGAGGAAGGAATTCTTCGCTACAGAGGCTATTCTATTGAAGATTTGTGTGAAAAGGCAAGTTTTATAGATGTCGCTTTTTTATTAATATTTGGTGAACTTCCTACCAAAAAGGAGCTGGAGTTGTTTAATAAAGAAATAAGACAAGACTCAATCGTTGATGAGGATCTTAAATCCATTTTAAAGAGTTTTCCAAAAGCAGCACACCCTATGGGAGTTCTCTCTTCGCTAACCTCAGCTTTGATTGCATTTAATCCAAATTCAGTCGATGTAGATTCCGATCAAGATATGAGAGAGGCTATTATTATGTTAATGGCTAAATTTCCAATCTTAGTTTCTTGGACGCATCGTAAGGTTAAAGGATTGCCTTTAAACTATGCGAACACTTCACTTTCCTATGTTGAAAACATTGCTCACATGATGTTTAAACGACCGCATCAAGATTTTACTGCTAGCCCAGTTTTGGTAAATGCATTAAATAAATTATTGATTCTACACGCTGATCACGAACAGAATTGCTCTACTTCGACAGTCCGTATTGTGGGATCGTCTCATGCGGGTCTTTTCGCTTCTGTTTCTGCCGGTATATCTGCGCTTTGGGGACCATTGCATGGAGGTGCTAATCAAGCTGTAATAGAAATGTTAGAAGCCATTAAAGCTGATGGTGGAGACACAAAGAAATACATGGCTAAAGCAAAAGATAAGAATGATCCCTTCCGATTGATGGGGTTTGGCCATCGCGTTTACAAAAACTTCGATCCCAGAGCTCGAATCATCAAAAAAGCTGCTGACGAAGTACTTCAAGAACTTGAAATTACGGATCCTATTTTACAAATTGCCAAGGACTTAGAACAAGAAGCGTTGAATGATCAATATTTTATTGATCGCAAATTATACCCTAACGTAGATTTTTATTCGGGTATTATTTATCGTGCTTTAGGAATCCCTACTGAAATGTTTACGGTTATGTTTGCTTTAGGAAGGTTGCCAGGTTGGATTGCTCAATGGTTGGAAATGCGCAAAAACAATGAACCTATAGGTCGTCCACGTCAAATTTATGATGGAAAAACCCTTCGGAATATCTGATTTTTTATAAATCTTCAAAAGAGGGTGGTGTGTTTAATACCTTTTGATCTGCTATTTTCTTAAAGAAATGGTGGATGTCTTCTTTGTCAGCTAAAATTTTTATAAAGTAGTGATCTATATATAGAGAGTACTCTTTTGCTTTTCCTTTATATAACTTCAGCTTGTAGTAGGGTATGATCAAACCGTAGGTTTCCAAAAGACTTCTGAAACGAACAATGATCCCTTGAGGTCTGATTTCAATATTACATTGATTTAAATTTTGGTCTAGAATTAATAAGTTATGAATATCAATAGAGAAACTATTCATATATAACTTGGGAGATCCTATGCCCCCTAATTTCCATCGCTTTTGTAAAGAAAAAGGTTTTCCAACAGTTTTCTCAATTTTGCGTTTAGTCTCAGGATTATTATAAGAAATGTTTAATAACATAAGCGTGTAAAGATACATCTTCTATTAAAAATGAAGGTTTTTACAGTCCTATCTTTGAGGTGTAACAATCGAAATTATTGATTTTTCTAATCCATGGTTTTTTGTAGTAAAGCCAATTCATTTCGGCTTTAATTTGCTTACAATAATTATCTTTGCTCAAATTAATATATGCAGTCTTTAGCTCATCAGATTTCCGAAATCTTAAAACCGTTTCTTAAGCAAACTTTTAATGCTGATATTTCACAACTTGAATTTCAATCCACTCGGAATGAATTTGATGGGGATATTACTTTAGTTGTTTTTTCACTGTTGCGTTATATCAAAGCTAATCCAGTACAATTGGCAAATCAGCTAGGTATTTATCTAACTGAGCATGTAGATATGGTATCGGATTTTAATGTTGTAAAAGGCTTTTTGAATCTGAGTATAAAAGACGACTATTATGTTCAGTCACTTAATCATATAACAGCGACAAAAAACTACGGACATTGTACTCCTGATCCTAAAGCCGTTCATTTGGTAGAATATTCTTCACCAAACACAAATAAGCCATTGCATTTGGGGCATATCAGGAACAATTTATTAGGGTATTCCGTTGCACAGATACTTAAAGCGAGTGGCAAACAAGTTTTGAAAACTCAGATCATTAATGATCGTGGAATTCACATATGCAAATCTATGCTAGCTTGGAAAAAATTTGGTTCAGGCGAAACACCTGAGTCGACTGGTTTGAAAGGAGATAAATTAGTTGGTAATTATTATGTTCGATTCGATCAAGAGTACAAGAAAGAAATTCAACAATTAATGGCTAAAGGTGAAAGCGAAGATGAAGCTAAGTCACACGCACCCTTGTTTATTGAAGCACAGAAAATGCTTAGAGACTGGGAAGCTGGAGAGCCTGAAGTTGTTGCCCTTTGGAAAAAAATGAATGGTTGGGTGTACGATGGCTTTAAAACTACCTATTCCAATCTAGGGGTTGATTTTGATTCTTATTATTACGAAAGTGAAACCTATTTGCTGGGAAAAGAACTCATTGAAAAAGGACTAGAAGAAGCCATTTTTTATCGAAAAGAAGACGGTTCTGTTTGGGTAGACCTAACGGCAGAGGGATTGGACGAAAAGTTATTGCTTCGCTCTGATGGTACTGCGGTTTACATGACACAGGACTTGGGAACAGCCCTACAGCGATACAAAGATAATCCAACGATGGGCGGAATGGTGTATACGGTTGGTAACGAACAGGATTATCATTTTAAAGTATTGTTTTTAATTCTTGAGAAGTTAGGATTTTCTTGGGCAAATTCACTTTATCATTTAAGTTATGGAATGGTAGACCTTCCAGAAGGTAAAATGAAGAGTAGGGAAGGAACAGTTGTAGATGCAGATGATTTAATGGAAGAAATGACCAATACTGCAGCTACTCTCTCAGAAGAACTTGGAAAGCTTGAAGGGATGTCTATTGAAGACAAAAAAGTGTTATACAAGACGATCGGACTGGGTGCTTTGAAGTATTTTATATTGAAAGTTGATCCAAAAAAGAGTATTCTATTTGATCCGAAAACTTCTGTTGATTTTGCAGGAAACACTGGCCCATTTATTCAATATACCTATGCTCGTATTCAATCTATTTTAAGAAGTGCACCAATGACTTCTACCGAGCATTTAGTAGATCAGATAAGCGAAAAAGAAAAGGAAATTATCAAACATCTATTGCTCTACCCAGACACAATCCAACAGGCTGCTGCAAGCTATAGTCCAGCATTAGTTGCTAATTTCATCTATGATTTAGTGAAGTATTTCAATTCTTTTTACCAAAACATACCTATTCTGGGCGGGGAAGATCAAGCAATGGAATCATTTAGAATTAACCTTTGCCATGAAGTTGCAAGGGTAATTTCTAGTGGAACAGGCCTCTTGGGGATAAGCGTTCCAGAAAGAATGTAAAAAAAAAATCGCTCTATTGAGCGATTTTTTTTTCATAGCATTTTTTTCCTGTATAGGAATTATTTTGATTGAACAGCTAGGTTGTATACAACTAAACCAAATCCAATTTTGTTGATAGCATCCCCAACGTTGTAAACAACATCCATTGGAAGACCACCAAAA
>JAFMMH010000061.1 GCA_017851655.1 Flavobacteriaceae bacterium | reverse complement strand
ACGTGCTATTGACACTTTAACGGATGGAAAAACTTCCATCGTTATTGCACACAGGCTAGCTACAGTCAAAAATGCAGACCGAATTATAGTTATGGATCAGGGGAATATTGTAGAACAAGGAACCCATGAAGAATTGTTGAAAGTTCCCAACGGTTACTATGCAAAACTTTATGAAGTGCAATTTGCAGAATCGGTCCCCAACTAGAGTTATTCACTTAAATCTTTAGAAAGCGTTTCCTTGAGCGAAATGAGTGAGTCTTGAGGGTGTAGTTCGCCGTCTTTGATGTAAACGATTTTCCCTGTTTGTTCAGAGATCACAATTACAAGGGCGTCTGTTTTTTCGCTAATTCCCATACCAGCACGGTGTCTAAGTCCGTATTGATTGGGAAGTTTTGTTTTGTCAGTCAGAGGCAAGACAACACGTGCAGCTATAATGGTATTGTTTTTTAGAACCACTGCGCCATCATGCAATGGACTGTTTTTAAAAAAAACACTTTGTAAAATATGCGGACTAAGTTGCATATTGACTCTATTATTTTGGGAAAAAGTAAATTCAAGATTGTTATTTCTTTGGATCACAATAATGGCTCCAGTTTTATTTTTTGACATTTCTTCACAGGAGTCCACTAACACTTCAAAATTCAAATCTGTAACACGTTTGTCTTGATTTAAAAACCTAAAGTATCGAATCATGTTCCTACGAGAAGCAAAATTTGTTGAGCCTAAAAGGAGTAAAAATTTTCGAATTTCTTGTTGGAAAACAACGATCAAAGCAAAAAAACCGACACTGATAAATTTTCCAAGTAGGTTACTTAGTACATCCATATTGAGAAGGTCAGTCAATCGCCAAATGAGATAAATGATGACAATCCCAATAAAAATATTAATAGCTACTGTACCCTTGAGTAGTTTGTATAAATAAAGCAGTAGAAAAGCAACGAGTAAAATATCAATTACATCGATGAAAGAAAAATCAATAAAGTCGGTTAGCTTCAAGGTGGTCTTTTTGTAAAATTATAAAAACTAATGGAGTGCTGTCCATAAGTCAACACATTCTTTAGCTTCTTTTACGTCATGTACCCTTAAAATGGAAGCTCCACGATCCAATCCCCAAGCATGTAGAGCCGTTGTTCCATTCAGCGCTTGATCAGGACTAGAGTTTAAGCGCTTGTAAATCATAGATTTACGTGAAATACCTAGAAGTATGGGACAATTAAGGTCAGTTAATGAATCCAGTTCTTTCAACAAACTATAATTGTGTGTCACAGTTTTTCCAAAACCAAATCCTGGATCTATAATCACATCATTGATTCCAGCTGCGGTAGCAGCTTGAGTTTGTCGAATCAATAAGGATTTCACCTCTTTAGTAATATCGCTGTATTGGGGTTTTTCTTGCATATTTAAAGGAGTTCCTTGCATGTGCATTAGGACATAAGGTGCTTTAAAGGCAGCTACCGTTTCGAACATCACTGAATCTACTGTTCCTGCAGAAATATCATTAATCATACTTGCTCCAATTTCAAGAGCAGCTTGGGCAGTTTCACTGTTATAGGTATCAATCGAAAAATATGTTTCAGGAAAGGATACAATTAGTTTTTCAAGGATTGGTGTTAATTTTCTCCTTTCTTCCTCAGAGGAAATCAAAGGACTACCAGGTTTACTGGAAGCTGCACCGACATCAATAAAAAAAGCCCCTTCATTAAGCATTTTTTCTACATGCAAAAGCGCGTTATCTTTTTGATTATATTTTCCTCCATCAAAAAAGGAATCTTCGGTTAGGTTGAGGATTCCCATTACTTTTGGGGTATTAAAATCGATTAATTTACCTTTGATATTGATCGATAAGTCTGTGTTTTTCTTTTTGATAACTTTTTTTTAAATGGGAAGTTAGAATTAAATTAAAACTCGAAATTTAGACAAAATTAGCTGAAATGGAAGTGACCCAAAAAAAGTATTTGGCAATAACTGCACAAAGCCGCTCTTTGTTTGAAAAGAAAATGGCTGATTATGGTGCTGCATGGCGTATCCTTCGTCTTCCTTCATTAACAGACCAAATCTTCATCAAAGCTCAACGCATCCGAAGTTTACAAATAAATAAGGAACAAAAAATAGAAGAGGGTCAAGAGTCAGAATTTATTGGAATAATAAATTACAGTATCATGGCTTTAATACAAATGGAAATGGGAATTGCAGAACAACCAGACCTGAGCCTTGAAGAATCTCTTTCTAATTATGACAAACAAGTTCAAATTATCTTTGAACTCATGATCAAAAAAAATCATGATTATGGAGAAGCTTGGAGAGATATGCGCGTAAGTTCTTTGACAGATTTGATTATTCAAAAGCTGCTCAGAGTCAAGCAAATTGAGGAAAATTCTGGTAAAACACTGGTTAGTGAAGGGGTAGACGCTAATTATCATGACATGGTAAATTATGCTGTTTTTGCATTAATTCACCTTCAGGAGGCTTCACAAAAATGAGCAAAGTAGTAGGCCTTAAAATAGGGACTGCACTTTTGGCTTTATGGGGTGTGGCCAGTTTGATTTTTTTCTTATTCACAGTATTGCCAGGAGATCCTGCTCAAATGATGTTAGACCAAAATGAGGACAGTAAACAATTAGAAGTCATCAAAGCTAAATTTGGTTTTGATCTGCCCATTTCAACCCAGTATTTTAATTACATTAATGATTTACTTCCCATTTCTATTCACTCCAAGAATCCTACTGATTTTGGATTTTACGATCAAGAGGTATATGGCGGTCTGATTTTAGTTGAGATGACCCATTGGAGTATTGTGGTCAAAGCACCATACTTCAGAACATCTTATCAAAAACGAGGAAAACCAATAACTGAAATTATTAAGGAAACACTTCCAAATACAGCTTTATTGGCATTGTCTTCCATGAGTATTGCTGTTTTGTTAGGAATCAGTTTAGGGATAGTAGCAACGTTAAATAAGAACAATTGGATAGATCGTTTTTTACAACTATTTAGCACCTTGGGAATGAGTATTCCTTCTTTTTTTAGTGCTATTTTGTTCTCTTGGTTTTTCGGTTATGTGTTGTATGATTTTACAGGGTTAAATATGACTGGAAGCTTGTATGAACTCGATGATCTGGGGGAGGGACTTCAGCTTCAATGGAAAAATTTAATACTACCCTCTTTTGTTTTGGGAATTCGTCCTTTAGCAGTTATAATTCAATTGTTGCGGAGTAATCTTTTGGAAGTCCTTTCGGAAGATTATATTCGAACGGCATATGCTAAAGGATTGTCACGTTATAAAGTTATATTAAAACATGCTTTAAAAAACTCATTAAATCCAGTAATAACAGCTATTTCTGGTTGGTTTGCTTCTCTTTTGGCAGGATCAATTTTTGTAGAATACATTTTTGGATGGAAGGGATTAGGTAAAGAAATTGTGGAAGCACTCAATCAGTTGGATATTCCAGTTGTAATGGGTGCGGTTTTAACCATTGCCTTCTTCTTTATTATTATTAATATTGTGGTCGATTTAATATATGCATATTTAGACCCAAGAATAAAAACACTATAAACATGAGAAAACAAATTGTAGCAGGAAATTGGAAAATGAACAACAACACTCTTGAAACAGAGTCATTAATAAAAAGCTTAGCACAGCATGAAATACCGGATGATGTTCAAGTTATGGTAGCTCCTGCATTTACTCAGTTATCCCAGTCTGTTAGTCTCACAGAAGCGCATTCTATTACTGTAGCAGCACAAAATATGAATGCCGCAGACTCAGGAGCCCATACTGGAGAGGTCTCTGCTTCAATGCTAAAAGGTGTTGGTGTGCATACAATAATTTTGGGTCATTCTGAAAGACGCTCATTGTATGGTGAAACAGATTCAATGTTGCAATTAAAAGTTCAGAAAGCGATTGCAGAAGGATTTCAAATTATTTTTTGTTTTGGAGAAGAATTAGAACACCGAAAAGAAAACAAACACTTTACTTTAGTAGAGGACCAACTTTCTAGTGCCCTTTTTGATCTTCCAAAAACAGCATGGAGTCAGATTGTTTTGGCTTATGAACCCGTTTGGGCAATTGGAACAGGAGAAACTGCAAGTCCAGAGCAAGCACAAGAGATGCATGCATTTATCCGCCAGTTGATAGAAAATAAATATGATGCTGATTTGGCCAATCAAATAGCGATTCTTTACGGAGGTAGTGTTAAACCCGGAAATGCAAAAGAAATTTTTTCAATGCAAGATGTAGATGGAGGCCTAATCGGTGGTGCATCTCTCAATGCTGAAGACTTTATGGCGATAGTAAACGCTTTTTAATGGCGCAGACCTTCATAGAATACAGTTTTTCAATTGATCCAAGAATGCCTTGGGAAGATATTTTAACAGCGGAATTACAAGAGCTTCCTTTTGAAAGTTTTTTGATAACGGATACCGGTTTAAATGCTTATGTTCCTATAAATCTTCATAGCGATGATTTTCTCGAATCTGTTTCCCTTTTAAAGCACTCCGAAGTTAAAATTACTTTTCAAACTAAAGAGATTGCACCAGAAAATTGGAATGCAAAATGGGAGTCTGAGTTTCATCCTGTAATGATTGGTGAAGACTGTGTTATCAGAGCAGACTTTCACAAAAATCAGGGGAAACGCTATGAATTGATCATAAATCCAAAAATGAGTTTTGGAACGGGTCATCATCCTACAACCCATATGATGATGGAATATGTGTTGGAGGAACCTTTAGATCAAAAAACAGTCCTTGATATGGGCTGTGGCACGGGAGTATTGGGAATCTTAGCCTCCATGAAAGGTGCGAAGAATGTAGATGCAATTGATTTTGATCCTTGGTGTGTAGAAAATACAATCGAGAATGCAAATAATAATGCATGCAGCAATATTCATGTAATGGAAGCAACCTCATTAGAAGTCAAAGATTCAAAATACGATACTATTTTCGCAAACATAAACCGTAATATCTTGTTGGATCAAATTGAAAGTTATAGCAAGGCTCTAAAGCCTAAAGGAAGTCTATTTTTATCTGGTTTTTATTTGAAAGATGTGAAAGCCCTTCAAAAAAAATGTGAATCAGAACATTTATCTTTAGCTTTTACAAAAGAAAGAGAAACATGGTGCGCATTAAAATTTGTAAAATAAACTCGACGAATCCTAGCGAAAAACCTGAAGTATTTCAAGAGGTAGACGTACTCGCTGATAAGGAGCATGAAATCATTTTGTATAATGATGATGTGAATACCTTTGACCATGTAATTGCGTGTCTTGTAAAAATCTGTGAACATACCATTATGCAAGCAGAACAATGTGCTTATTTGGTTCATTTCACTGGAAAATGTGCTGTAAAAACAGGCTCTATAGAGTTCCTTACTCCCCGTTGCAGCGCTCTTTTAGAAGAAGGATTGACAGCTGAAATTATTTGATAAAAAGCATTTTTTTTGAATTCAAAAAAAACAGCGACCTTTGAAAAAAAAACAAAATGAAATTAATTCTAAAACTTTTAGTATTTATGATGACTACACAAACCGCTTTTTCTCAAGAAAATCAAGATCAAACCATTTTTCAATTTATTGTAAAAAACATTGAAGGAGAAGATTTTGACCTTAGTTCTTTGAAAGGAAAAAAAGTAATGATAGTCAATACCGCATCAAAATGTGGTCTAACCCCACAATACAAAAAATTACAAGCCCTTTATGACAAATATGGTTCTGATGACTTCGTTATTGTAGGTTTCCCTGCAAATAATTTTTTAAGCCAAGAACCGGGTTCAGATGAGGAGATTGCAGTTTTTTGTGAAAGCAATTACGGAGTTACTTTTCCTATGATGAGTAAAATTTCAGTTAAAGGAAAAAATATGCACCCGGTTTATGAATTTTTAACTCAAGAAGCAAAGAATGGGGTTGTCAATTCAAGTGTTTCATGGAATTTTCAAAAATACCTAATCAACCCTGATGGGCGATTGGCTAGAGTCGTTTCACCTAGAACACAGCCAGATGATCCTAGTGTAATCTCATGGATTGAGGCAGATGAATAAAAACGCAGACTTTAGGACTTTATGTGTTCATGCTGGTGAGTTGAAAGACACCCAGCATGGTGGGGCTATCTCACCATTATATGCCTCGACGTCCTATGCGTTTACAGATGTAGAAATCAATCAATATCCACGATATTTTAATACTCCAAATCAAAGAGGACTGTGTCAAAAAATAGCAGCTTTAGAAGGCGCTGAAGCAGGGTTGATCTTTGGATCGGGAATGGCTGCTATTAGTACTGCTTTGCTCTCCCATCTAAAAGCAGGAGATCACGTTATCTTTCAAGATGATTTATACGGAGGGACACGAAATTTTATCAAGACAGAATTTGTTAAGTATGGTATTGAATTTAGTTTTACCAAAGGACTTGAGGCCACTGATTTTCAATCTGAAATAAGAGAAAATACACAAGGAATTTATATCGAAACACCCAGTAATCCCACACTTAAGATTATTGATCTTAAGGCAATAAGCGATGTGGCTAAAACAGCATCGATTTGGACCATGATCGATAATACTTTTGCAAGTCCTGTCAATCAAAACCCAATAACTTTTGGAATTGACGTTGTAATTCACAGCGCAACCAAATACCTAGGTGGGCATAGTGACATCTGTGCAGGTGTTGTTGTATCGTCAGAGCAGACTATTTCTCGAGTATTTGAATCTGCTAAAAATTTAGGTGGAAGCCTAAGCGATTATACTGTTTGGTTATTGGAGCGCAGTGTAAAGACTTTATTTGTAAGAGTACAAGCACAAAATCAAAATGCACAGTTACTAGCTGAGTTCTTGAGAGATCAAGAATGGATTTCACAGGTCTATTACCCTGGACTTGAAGACCATCTTGGTCACGAAATTGCTAAAAAACAAATGCATGGTTTTGGTGGGATGTTGTCTTTCGATTTATCTGAATCTTTAGATGCTAAGCAATTTTTATTGGAACTTGAATTGGTAAAACCCACAATGAGTTTAGCAGGAATAGAGAGTACGGCTTTAAGCCCACGTCTTACTTCCCATGCGCTGCTCAGCGAAGAAGAACGCCAGTACCAAGGCATAACCCCCCAAATGATTCGTTTCTCAACTGGAATTGAAGCCTTTGAGGACATTAAAAATGACCTACTCCAATCCTTCAGAAAAATAAGTTAATGAAATCAGTAGATATTTTAGCCTTTGGTGCACATCCAGACGATGTGGAATTGGGTTGTTCCGGAAGTATTGCACTTTCCTTGAGTCAAGGTAAAACTGTTGCGATTATTGATTTATCAAGAGGGGAGTTAGGTACTCGGGGTACTGCTGAGACTAGGTTAAAGGAAGCCCAAAAAGCGGCTGAAATTTTAGGTGTTCAACATCGAGAGAATATGGGGTTTAGAGATGGTTTTTTCGTGAATGACGAAACACATCAATTGGCACTCATTTCAAAGATCAGAAACTATCGCCCTCAATTGGTTTTGTGTAATGCAATTTATGATCGACATATTGATCATGGAAAAGCAAATGCTCTTGTAAATGATGCTTGCTTTCTCAGTGGACTTGAAAAAATTGAAACACTAGATAAGGATGGAGAATTACAGACTCCATGGAGACCTCAATTGGTATTGGAATACATACAATGGGAAGATATTAAACCCGATGTTGTCGTTGATATTTCTTCACATTTAAATACAAAGATAGAAGCAGTTAAAGCCTATTCTACTCAGTTTTTTGATCCTGAATCTAGTGAAGCTGAAACACCAATATCTAGTAAAAACTTTTTAGACAGTGTGTCCTATCGTGCAAAGAATTTTGGAAGATTGATTGGGACAGACGCTGCAGAGGGATTTACTTCTAAAAGTTTGATCTCAGTTTCAAATATGTTTGATCTCATCCGATAAGCCATATTTCATGAAAGAAATTCGTTGGGGAATAGTTGGTTTAGGAAACATTGCGCGAAAATTTGCTACAGATTTGGCTTTGGTTCCAAATTGCACTCTTCAAGCCGTAGCTTCCAGTGATAAAAAGCGTGCTCATGATTTTGCTGATGAATTTAATGCCAAAACCCATTATTCAGATTATGATCGGTTATTTAAAGATCTCAAAGTTGATGTGGTTTATATTGCTTCCCTTCATCCACAACATGCTGAACTTTCTATAGCTGCTTTAAAAGAAGGTAAAGGAGTTTTGTGTGAAAAGCCCCTGGGTCTTAACGCAAGGGAAGTTGGAAGTATAATTACTTCTGCCAAGGAGAACAATGCCTTTTTGATGGAAGCGCTTTGGACACGATTCAATCCTGCGTTTGAACAAGTAGGGAAATGGATCGCTCAAAATCAAATCGGTCCTTTAAGGTATATCAATGCAAGTTTTAGTTTTAATGGTTTGGATAGAGGAGAGGATTCTAGACTTTTTAATCCTGATAAAGCAGGAGGAACTCTTTTAGATATCGGAATTTACCCACTTTTCTTGGCCTATCATTTATTGGGAATACCAACTTCAATAAAGGCGAATGCAACATTAACTTCTAAAGGAGTAGACGAACAATTGGCATTTCTTCTCTCGTTCGATAAAGCACATGCACTTATGTATTCTAGTTTTACGCATGATGAAGATATGAGAGCCACAATCTGTGGAGAGGAGGGTGAAATTTATATGGATTCGAGATGGCACGAAACACCGCAAATTAAATTGGTTCAAAAGGGTAAAGAATCCATGAAGTCTTTTAATTTCCTAGGAAAGGGTTATACATACGAAATTGAAGAGGTCAATCATTGTCTTAGAAACAAATTGTTAGAATCACCAAAATGGACTATGAAAAACAGTTTGGAAATGGCAAGTTTGATGGATGAAATTAGAAGCCAAGTAGGTGTAAGTTTCCCCGGTGAGAAAACAACATCTAATTAATACGCATTACTCTAGAAAAGAAGATCTAGTTTTTGTTTGGAAATCGTCCTTGATTTCCAATCCCATCTAAATCATTTGTGTCAAAAGATTCGTGGTTTCTTTGATCTTCAATTTTGTTTTGCTTTTTGATTATTTTCAGCAAAAAAAAGAGATAAATAATAAAAATCAAACAGCCAATAATGAACATTATTTTATTATTCATTTTGGATCGTTTTGGTGGTCTTTTCTTCTCTGTCTAATTGCTATTGCAAAAGCAAGAATAGTAACGGGCCAGAGCCCAACGTACAAGCCTTCAAGTTGTTCGCCAGAAAACCAAAGATAAATGGAATACAGAAAACTAAAAAAGGCAAGTAGTATTGGATAATATTTTTCTAAAAACTTCATATTAGCTAAAGATAATTAAATAAAAATTAATTCTTTACGAAATAGGATTGTACCTGTGCCAGAATTTTTAAGGGAACAGTTATCTATAGGCAAAAAGGAAAATAACATCTTTACAAACAGCCATATTGAATTTAACGAGGACTATTCTAAGGCTATTTGTAGCATCTTAATGCGCTGGTTAGCATGTAATTTACGTT
>JAFMMH010000012.1 GCA_017851655.1 Flavobacteriaceae bacterium | reverse complement strand
TACGGCCCAAAAGAGAAGTAAGCAATTGTGCTGTATGTGGTGAAGATTCGGAGGGTTTCAAAACTACCGTATTTCCGGCAGCTATAGCTCCAATCAGTGGGATCATAGTAAGCTGAAAAGGATAATTCCAAGGAGAAATCATTAACACCGTCCCATAGGCTTCAGATAGAATGTAGTCTTGAGATGGGAAATTTAGAATACTTCCAGCTACCCTTTTGGGTGCTGCCCAAACGTTGAGTTTTTTAATAAATAAATCAAGTTCTTTTTGAACCATTAATAGCTCACTAGTGTAGGACTCGAAGTGAGGTTTTCCCAGATCGGCTCGGAGTGCTTCTATAATTTGATCTTCTTTTAGATCAATTTCTTTTTTTAATTGTTTGAGATGCTCAATTCTATGAGAAATCCCTTTTTGTTTCAAATTATAAAAATGAAGGGCATGTTCTTTTCGGATTTTTTGAAAATCAGTTTTAGACTCCAAGCTCAATTTTTTTTACAAAGATAATGTAAAAGATCGTGAGTAATTTAAGGACTCTGAATGTATTAAAATAACTTTTAAAAGTTATTGTAAATCAATCGATTAAAGATTTAATTTTGCAGTTGAATATAGGAGAGCATAGATCAAATTAGGGAAAGAAAAGAATCATTAAATTAAATTCGTTAAACAATATAGTACAATGGCATTAAACAAATACAGTAAAGCAGTTACACAAGACCCAACTCAGCCCGCGGCACAAGCCATGTTACATGCTATTGGGATGACTGATGAAGACTTTGAGAAACCTTTAATTGGGATTGCTTCAACAGGATACGAAGGTAATCCTTGTAACATGCATCTTAATGATCTTGCACAAGATATTAAAGTTGGTATAAATGAACAATCTTTAGTAGGGTTAGTGTTCAATACCATCGGTGTTAGTGACGGTATTTCTATGGGGACTCCCGGTATGCGGTTTTCTTTGCCCTCTCGTGATATTATTGCAGATTCTGTTGAGACCGTTGTCCAAGCCATGTCTTATGACGGGGTAGTTACAGTAGTAGGTTGTGACAAAAATATGCCAGGTGCTTTAATGGCAATGTTGCGTTTAAATCGTCCTGGAATATTAGTATATGGCGGTACTATAGCTGCTGGATGTCATAACGATAAAGAATTAGATGTGGTCTCAGCTTTTGAAGCTTGGGGAGAGAAAGTGGCAGGGACCATAGATGAAAAAGAATACAAAAGCGTAATCCGTAATGCGTGTCCTGGTGCTGGCGCTTGTGGTGGTATGTACACCGCCAATACCATGGCATCTGCCATAGAGGCATGCGGTATGGCATTGCCTTATAACGCTTCCAATCCAGCTGTCAGTAGAGACAAAAAAGAAGAGTGCTTGGAGTTGGGAGCGCACTTAAAAAATATTTTAGAAAAAGATTTAAAACCGAGAGATATTGTTACCCGAAAATCGCTTGAAAACGCTTTGCGTCTCATTGCGGTTTTGGGAGGTTCTACAAATGCTGTGCTTCACTTTTTGGCAATTGCTAGAGCTGCAAATATTGAATTGACCATAGATGATTTTCAAAAGATCAGTGATACCACTCCCTTTTTGGCGGACCTTAAACCCAGCGGAAAATTCTTAATGAAAGATTTGCACCAAGTAGGTGGGGTGCCAGCAGTATTAAAATACATGCTTGCCAATGGAATGTTGCATGGTGACTGCATGACTGTAACTGGTAAAACTTTGGCTGAAAATCTTGCAAATGTTCCTGATTTAAAAGAAGGACAAACAGTGATTCGCCCTCTGGAAAATCCAATCAAACCTACCGGTCATATCCGGATCCTGAAAGGAAATTTGGCAGAAGGCGGTTCGGTAGCTAAAATTACGGGAAAAGAAGGGTTGTTGTTTAAAGGCCCAGCAAGAGTATTCGACGGAGAATATGCTGCAAATCAAGGAATTAAAGAAGGTAAGGTAAATGCAGGTGAGGTTGTTGTAATCCGTTACGAAGGACCCAAAGGAGGTCCTGGTATGCCGGAGATGTTAAAGCCTACTGCAGCTATAATGGGTGCCGGTCTAGGAAAAAGTGTAGCCCTCATTACAGATGGACGTTTTTCTGGAGGAACCCACGGTTTTGTCGTTGGACACATTGTCCCCGAAGCACAAGAGGGTGGAGCCTTAGGTTTGCTAAAAGACGGGGATATAATTACAATAGACGCTGAACAAAATACACTCAGTGTAGACCTAACAGACACAGAACTTGCAGCACGGAAAGCAGCATGGAAGAAACCTCCTTATAAATTTGAGCAAGGAGTGCTTTATAAATACATTAAAAGTGTAGCCACTGCCTCAGAGGGGTGTGTTACCGATTCCAATTAGTTATGGAAACAAGTACAAACGAAAAGACAAAAACCACTACCGAGAAATTGCATATCTCAGGAGCCGAGGCTGTAATTCGATGTTTATTGGCTGAAGATGCTAATTTGGTTTATGGTTATCCAGGTGGAGCCATAATGCCCATTTATGATGAACTCTTTAAGTTTCAAGATCAATTGCATCACGTTCTCACTAGACATGAACAAGGTGCTACGCATGCCGCTCAAGGTTTTGCACGTACCTCTGGAAAAGTTGGAGTAGCCCTTGCCACTTCAGGTCCAGGGGCAACTAATCTGGTCACTGGAATCGCAGATGCTCAAATAGATTCAACTCCTATGGTCTGTATCACAGGTCAAGTTGCTTCTCATTTATTGGGATCGGATGCATTTCAAGAGACTGATATCATTGGAATATCCACACCCGTAACGAAATGGAATTATCAAATTACCAAAGCAAGTGAGATTCCAGAGATTATGGCGAAGGCATTTTATATTGCTCGTTCTGGTAGACCTGGTCCTGTTTTAATAGATATTACCAAGGATGCTCAATTTGAAAAGTTTGATTTTTCTTATGAAAAATGTGTCGGAATACGAAGTTATCAACCCTATCCTTCACTTTCAATGGACGCCGTTGAAGAAGCAGTTGCATTAATTGAGCAAGCCAAAAAACCCCTAGTAGTTTGGGGACAAGGTGTAATTCTGGGTAGAGCCGAGGAAGAATTTAAAACCTTTGTTGAAAAATCGGGAATCCCAGCAGTTTGGACTATTTTAGGTCTGTCAGCTTTACCAACAAACCACCCTTCAAATAGAGGAATGGTTGGAATGCATGGAAATTATGCCCCCAACTTATTGACTAATGAATGTGATTTGTTAATCGCCATCGGTATGCGTTTTGACGATCGTGTTACTGGGGATTTAAAAACCTATGCAAAACAAGCCAAAGTTATTCATTTGGAGTTGGATCCTGCTGAGGTGAATAAAAATGTAATGGCTGATGTAGTTTTACTTTCGGACTGTAAAATTAGTTTAAAAGCATTAATAGATCGGATCAGCCAAAAAACATATCCTCAATGGATTCAACGTTTTGATGAGTTAGACGCCATAGAAGTAGAAAAAGTAATTCATTCCGACTTAAACCCCACAAAAGATGGTCTGACAATGGGTGAAGCTATTGCTATGATCAATAAGCATTCCAATGGAGATGCGGTGATAGTAACCGATGTTGGACAACATCAGATGGTGGCTTGTCGTTATGCACAATTCAACCAATCCAAAAGTAATGTCACTTCAGGCGGGTTAGGCACCATGGGATTTGCATTACCTGCTGCAATTGGTGCAAAGATGGGAGCACCGGATCGCGAGGTTGTTGCTGTAATTGGTGATGGCGGTTACCAAATGACCATTCAAGAGTTGGGTACTATTTTCCAACAACAAGTAGCCGTAAAGATCGTAGTGTTAAATAATGATTTTCTGGGAATGGTACGTCAGTGGCAACAGCTTTTTTTTGACAAACGTTATGCCTCTACAGAAATGGTTAATCCAGATTTTGTGACCATTGCTAAAGGATTTCAAATTCAAGCAAACCGTGTAAAAGAGCGCAAAGATTTGGACCAAGCAGTTCAAGAAATGATGACTTCTGACAAGCCTTATTTCTTGGAGATTTGTGTTGAAAAAGAAGACAACGTTTTTCCGATGATTCCAACAGGAGCAAGTGTGTCCGATATAAGACTAGAATAAAATGGAAAATAAAATTTACACCATTTCCGTGTATACAGAAAATAATGTGGGACTCCTTAACCGAATTTCCGCTATTTTCTTAAAAAGGCATATTAATATCGAGAGCTTCTCGACTTCAGAATCTGAAATTCAGAATGTTTTTCGATTTGTGATTGTTGTTCATATGTCAACTGAAAAAGTGATCAAAATCGTTAAGCAAATTGAAAAACAAATTGATGTAATCAAAGCGTATTACCATACTGATGAGGAAACAATTTTTCAGGAAAATGCCTTGTATAAAGTAAAATCAAGTGCGTTATTTGAAGAGCGGCAGATTCAAAATATAATAAAAGAAAGTCATGCCAATATCGTGACTGTCTCCCCTGAGTTTTTTGTAATAGAGAAAACAGGTTTTAGAGATGAAACCGAAAAATTAAGAAAAGACTTAGCTCCTTTTGGGTTGTTACAATTTGTTCGCTCCGGGCGAATTTCTGTTACCAAAGCCAAAATGGGAATTTCAGAAATATTAAATACTTTTAAAAACACCAATACATAAAATCATGTCAAATTACTTTAATCAATTATCATTACGTCAACAACTTAATCAGTTAGGTCAGTGCCGCTTTATGGATGCTTCAGAATTTGAGGACGGAATTACCGTGCTTGAAGGAAAGAAAATCGTAATTGTAGGTTGTGGTGCTCAGGGTTTGAATCAAGGACTCAATATGCGTGATTCCGGCTTGGATATTTCCTATGCTTTACGTCAAGGTGCAATTGAACAAAAAAGAGCATCGTATCAAAATGCAGTGAGCAATAACTTCAACGTGGGAACTTATGAGGAATTGATTCCTTCTGCTGATGTAGTTATAAATTTGACACCGGATAAAAACCACACTCCGGTAGTAGCTGCAGTAATGCCTTTAATGAAAAAGGGAGCTACACTCTCGTATTCGCATGGTTTTAATATCGTAGAGGAGGGGATGAAAATTAGAGAAGATCTCACTGTAATTATGGTAGCACCAAAGTGTCCTGGTTCTGAGGTTAGAGAAGAATATAAACGAGGATTTGGCGTTCCTACCCTCATTGCCGTGCATCCAGAAAATGATCCCCAAGAGCATGGATTGGCTCAAGCGAAAGCATATGCTTTTGCTACTGGAGGTCATCGAGCTGGAGTGTTGGAATCTTCTTTTGTAGCCGAAGTAAAATCCGATTTAATGGGTGAACAAACTATTCTTTGTGGGATGTTACAGACAGGGTCTATCTTGAGTTTTGATAAAATGGTAGAAGAAGGAATAGACGCTGGGTACGCTGCTAAGTTGATTCAATTCGGTTGGGAAACTATTACCGAGGCTCTAAAGCATGGGGGAATTACGAACATGATGGATCGTTTATCCAATCCTGCTAAGATTAAAGCATTTGAACTTTCAGAACAACTGAAAGAGATTTTACAACCTCTTTTTGAAAAGCATATGGATGATATTATGTCCGGTCATTTTTCAAAAACCATGATGGAGGATTGGGCAAATGATGATAAAAATTTGTTGTCTTGGAGAGCAGCTACCGGTGAAACAGCTTTTGAGAAAACAGCCATAACAGAACAAGAGATTTCAGAGCAAGAGTTTTTTGACCATGGAATTTTGATGGTAGCCTTTGTTAGAGCTGGTGTTGAGTTGGCTTTTGATACTATGGTAGCAGCAGGAATCAAAGAAGAATCTGCCTATTACGAATCACTTCATGAAACACCCTTAATTGCAAATACCATTGCACGTAAAAAATTATTTGAAATGAATAGAATCATTTCAGATACTGCAGAGTACGGTTGTTATTTATTCGACCATGCTGCAAAACCAATGCTTGAAGACTTTATGAAAGGAATTAAAACAGATGTGATTGGTTCCGATTTAAAAGTTGATGACAATGGGGTAGACAATAAACAATTGATAGACATCAATGAGATTATTCGATATCATCCAGTTGAAATGATCGGATATGAGCTTCGAGCATCCATGACCGCGATGATTAAAATTGTGTAAAATGAAGTCATACCCTTCATTAGAGGGTGTTCAAAAAGCCGCACTTTGTTTGTCTAATGTGTCCAAACGAACTCCTTTAGAACTCAATAAGCGTTTGTCAGATACTACAGGCGCTTCTGTTTTTATAAAACGGGAGGATTTACAGCAAGTTAGGTCTTTCAAAATAAGGGGTGCCTACAACAAAATAAGTTCTTTAAGTTCTGAGGAATATTCCAAAGGGATCATTTGTGCCAGTGCTGGAAATCATGCGCAGGGATTTGCATTTTCATGTAATGAGCTTCAAATTCAAGGGGATGTATACATGCCCGCAACGACTCCTCAACAAAAAGTAACGCAGGTTCGGATGTTTGGAGGTGCATTCATTCAAGTGATCTTAATAGGAGATACTTATGATGAATGTCAGACTGTTGCACTCAGAGCTGCGAAAAAAGAAGAAAAAACTTTTATTCACGCTTTCGATGATGTTAAGGTCATTGAAGGACAAGCTACGATGGCTTTGGAGATTTTGGAGCAAACCTCGAAACCTTTTGATTATGTTTTGGTTCCTGTAGGTGGTGGCGGTTTGATTTCTGGAATGATTACTGTTTTAAAAGCGCTTTCTCCCAGCACAAAAATAATTGGTGTAGAACCAGAGGGTGCTCCATCCATGAGTCAATCTCTAGCTCAAAACAAACGAATTTCTTTAAAGACAATGGATCGTTTTGTTGATGGTGCTGCGATACGTCAAGTAGGTGTCATTCCCTTTGAAATATGTAAACAACATTTGGATGAAATCATTACTGTAGCAGAGGGAAAAATTTGTCAGACGATCTTGGATTTGTATAACAAGGAAGGGATTGTAGCTGAACCGGCAGGTGCTTTAGCTATTGCAGGTTTGGAATCTATTAATGCTGATCTTCAAAATAAGCATGTCGCATTGATGTTATGTGGTGGGAATAATGACATACTCCGTATGCCAGAAATTAGTGAACGTGCATTGATTTATGCTAATCTCAAGCATTATTTTCTGATTGATTTTCCGCAACGTGCTGGGGCATTAAAAGAATTTGTAAATCAAGTATTAGGTCCGAATGACGACATAACACATTTTGAATTTTCGAAAAAGAGTTTTCGTAATAATGGAAAGGCATTAATTGGAATTCAATTAGTGAATGCAACTGATTTGAAACATTTGGTGGAACGCATGGAAATCCATAACTTCAAATTCGAATATTTAAACGAAAAACAAAGTTTGTTTCAATATTTAATCTAGCTATAAAAAAGAAAAAAATATGACTGTTAAATCAACAGAGATTCCTCAAGAATTTCAGATTACCCCTGTTCGTTGTGATCGCTATCTCGTAGATGGTGAATTGAAAAAATGGAAGGGAAATACAACTGAAGTTTATTCCACAATTCAAACTCCAAACAGCGAGGGGGAGCTTGTACCCACTCTTTTAGGCTCTATCCCTGACATGGAAACCCCAGCAGCATTAGAAGCACTAAAAGCTGCAGAAAAAGCATTCCAAAGAGGACAGGGAATCTGGCCAACAATGCGCGTAGGAGAACGCCTAAAATGTATGGAGATCTTTGTGGAAAAAATGAAACTCCACAGAGAAGAAGTGGTCAAACTTTTAATGTGGGAGATTTGTAAGAACAAATCAGATTCCTACAAAGAATTTGACCGAACAGTAGATTATATTTTAGATACAATAGAAGCCTACAAAAATTTAGATCGGAAAGGAGCAAAATTTGATAAGCAAGGAGGGGTCTATGCTCATATTCGCCGTGGACCTTTGGGTGTAGTTCTTTGTTTAGGACCATATAACTATCCATTGAATGAAACATTTTGTTTGTTAATCCCTGCAATGATTATGGGGAATACAGCCATCTTTAAACCTGCAAAACATGGAGTCCTTCTAATTGCTCCACTATTACAAGCATTTCAAGAGAGTTTCCCTCCGGGGGTGGTTAATATTTTATTTGGTCGTGGACGAAAAATTGCTTCTCCAATTATGGAAACAGGAGCAGTGGATGTGTTAGCATTGATTGGGCATAGTTCCTCTGCTGTTTCTCTTCAGGATCTGCATCCAAATAAAAATAGATTGCGATTGGTTCTGGGATTGGAGGCAAAGAACCCCGGGATTATTTTACCTGATGCAGACTTAGATCTTACAATAAAAGAATGTATTTCAGGAACACTCTCGTATAATGGGCAACGATGTACAGCATTGAAAGTACTGTATGTACACGAGTCTATCGTAGATGAATTCAATCGAAAATTTTCGAATGCAGTGGATGAATTAAAGTTTGGAATGCCATGGGAAGATACTTTTTTAACACCACTGCCAGAACCTACAAAACCTGATTACATTCAAGAACTAATTGAAGATGCAAAATCTAAAGGTGCAAAGGTATTGAACAAGAAAGGTGGAGAGAAGTCGGCAAATTATATTTTTCCTGCAGTTTTATATCCTGTTACTTCTGACATGAAAATTTATCAGGAAGAGCAGTTTGGGCCTTTAATTCCGGTGATTTCTTATAAAGAAATCGATCAGCCCTTGGATGACATGGCTGCTTCAGAATACGGACAACAAGTAAGTTTATTTGGTCGTGACATTCGGAAAATTGGTCCCCTAATAGATACGCTAGCAAATTTAGTTTGTAGAGTCAATTTGAATTCAGCTTGTCAAAGAGGACCAGATGTATATCCTTTTACAGGAAGGAAAAATTCAGCGGTGAGTACTTTAAGTGTTTATGATGCCTTACGTTCTTTTTCTATTCGAACATTTGTAGCTTCTAAAGACACTGCTTATAACAAAGAAATTTTAGAGAGTTTATTGAATTCAGAAACTTCAAATTTTGTTTCTACAGAGTATTTGCTTTAATTTTCTATTCAAACTCTTTTTTACAATGGTCAAACGAAATTTTCTATATCTATTTATAGTAGTATTATGGACTTCTTGCTCTCCGCTCAAAAAATTCAGTCCCGATGATCGCGCTTGGGCCTTGCCTGAGATTCGAGCCTTTGAAAAATTAGATTTAAATAATAATTATCCAGAAGATGCAATTTTGTTTATAGGAAGTTCCAGTATTCGCTTATGGAAAACTTTAGAGGAGGATATGGCTCCTTTTCCAGTAATTCAGCGGGGGTATGGTGGTGCGCACTTTAGAGATATGGTATTTTATACAGACCGTATATTAGCTGATCATTCGCTAAGTATGGTGGTTTGTTTTGTCGCTAATGATATCAGTGGTTCACCAAAAGACAGTACCCCGAAGGAAGTGTTGCGTTTATTTAAACTCTTTGTGAAACAAGTACGAGCAAAATACCCTAACATTCCAATTATGCAAATAGCTGTGACTCCAACTCAAAGTAGATGGGACTATTGGGAAAAAATAAATGAGGTTAATGAACTAATCGAAGCCTATTGCCAAAAGACAGATAACCTCTACTTTATAGATACCGTCCCTACTTATTTAGACGCAAAAGGGCAACCAAAACCTGAGTGGTTTGTAGAAGATCAATTGCATTTAAATCAAGAAGGCTATACAGTTTGGAATCGAATTATAAAAGCTGAGATAGAACGCATTAAAAAGCAGAATTAAAGAATTCTTTCTAATCTAGAAAAAATAAATTCTTGCTGGGTATTAAAAGGAGTGGTATGATCCAATTCTAAGCATTCAAGGGATGTAAATGTTTTAGAAAAACAATTCTCTAATGAGATACAGTCATATTGGGTCACTGGGAGTCCACTACATTTTTCTGGTCCATTTACAGAAAAAGTTCCAATAACTAAAAACTTAACTTCAGCTTTCTCTAGGAGATCAGTATAAATTTTAATGTCTTTTTGGTCAATAAGGAAGTGAAATGAAGCTCGATCATGCCAAAGGCTATATTTTTTTAATGGTTTAAATTTAATAATATCACTTTCGATCCATTGAATTTCTGAGGCCCGACTTCCTATTCTTTTTTTAGCACGCTCAAGTGCCTTGCCTGAGATATCCAGTACACTTATATCTGAGTATCCTAATTCCAAAAGGGCGTCTGCCAAAAGACTGTCTCCACCTCCTACATCAATAATAGGAGCAGTTTTGTCAAGATTCAATGCTTGAATCATATTAATGGAAACCATAGGAAAGGTTTCTGTCCAGCTCACCTCTTCCGGAGTTTTGTTTTGAAAGATGTTTTCCCAATGATGTTTTTTTTCAGTTTCCATTTACAAATTAAGCCAATAGTTTACTTTGAGTGTCAGACTCCAACCCGATGAGACTTCAGGAATAGTCATTTCATTACTGTTAAATACTAGAAAGATGTCAGAAGCGGGTTTGTAGCGCCATTGAAATCTAGAATTAAAATTCCAAAGGTCAAGTTGTTCGTTATATTGGAAAAGATTGGAAAAGAAAATTTTATTGGTCAAAGTCAAGTTAGCCTTGATACCTAAAAGCCAAAAGGAATTTGTATTCCAAGGGGCAGGGAGTTCAATTCGATTATAATTAGCAACAGTATTCACTTCAAGAATAGGTTGAAAACGATACCCCATTTCACTACTAAAAGCGGTTCTCGTTCCGTTATTGTAGTAACCGCCTGTAAGAGCTCCCAGTGAATAAGTAAATCGATTTTGAGGTTTTGAATCGTATTCGGCACTAAAACTTGTCCATTGGTGTTGGCTTCCTGATTTTAAAGTTGCTACTTGAGTCCGAATAGGATCAAAGTCGGATAGTAACTCAACAAAATTTTCTGAGACACCAACGCTAAATCGACTTCTGTTTTTAAAATTAAAAAGGTATTTGAATTGGTCTGTCTGGTCTTTTTTACCAAAATCTGTATCGAAGAAATATGTTCTGCCTAATTGTGGTCCATGACTCAAAAGCTTCGTTTCTTTAATAGTGTAAAAAAGATGCCCTCCAGTAGTTTGAAGTTTATTGTAGTTTTTTCGTGGTACAAAACCAACTTCAGCATCATAGTTTCCAGCAACATACTCTTGCTGAACACGCCAATTCCAGCGAGTGGACTGATATCCAATATGGGATGCAAAAACACTTCCTTGGCTGTCAGTATCATCTCCAAATGATTGAAGAAAAAGGATTTTGCTATTCCATAAATTATCAGTTGAGAAATAATTGTATTCTAGTCCGAGATTCCTATTGTATTGAGAAGAAGTATTTTCATCCTTTCCGATGGCTTGTTTGTTTACAAAAATCATACTGATATTAGAGCGATCAAAAACTTTTCGTTGAACGGACAAGACACCAAAATTTTCTGCGGCAAGATTTAAATCTCCATCTTGTTGTGTTTGAATATCCATGACTCCAATCCTCCAGTTTTCATCTACATTACCGCTCAGACGAATTCCACCAACAATGGGTACTCCCAGTCCGATGCGTCGAGAGAAGAAAGGACGAATGGTTCTGTATCCAAAATTGGAAAAGAGATCAGCATTCTCTAAGAAAAACTGTCTTCTTTCAGGGAAAAATAATTCAAATCGGTCTAGATTAGTGACTTGTTGGTCTACTTCTGCTTGAGAAAAATCAGGATTTATTGTAACATCTAAATTCAATGCAGATGTGAGGTTATATTTTAAGTCACCTCCTATTTTTAAACTATTGTAAGGATCGTTAGTTTGTTGTTTAATAATATTATTTGACAAGTATGGGATTAATGAAATATTACTTCCTTGAGGGGGTGGGGGGGTATCCCAAATCAAAGCACCAGCATAAGCGAGTGATACTGAAGGGAATTGACGAGGTACAGGTGCCCAACTTGACTTTTCACTTGCTTTCAGATCTAATCTGCTAAAATTGATTCCCCAACGGTTATTGTTCTCGTCGTAACGAATCGATTTAAAAGGAATTGCAATTTCACAAACCCATTTTTCTTTATCAAACTTTACTTCTGAATACCATTTAGTATCCCAATTGAGATCTACGCTTCTTCCATCATACATAGTTCCATCCCATTGAGCGCCGTATGCATTGAGCCCAAATGCAAAACCCGTACTTTGATTGTCAAAGGGATCGAGAGCAACTAAAAAATTATCGTTTTTTCCAAAGGAAAAATCTCTTTTCAACGATTCTACTACATAGTCTCCTTGAACAGAATTATTGAAAAATATCATGGCGATGTATAGGTATTCATCGTCAAAGGCGACTCTCGCTTCGGAAAACTGAGTTGCTTTTCCGGTGTCTATGGGAGTAATCATAAAGAAGTCTTTTCCAACTTCGGCTTCTTTCCATGTAGTCTCATTTAGCACACCGTCGATAAGAATTTTTTCGGTCGTTTTATGAATAGGAAGTTTGAAATTCTCAAAATTAATTTGAGTAAATCCTTTTTGGTTGGCGCTTATTATACAGATAAATAAGAGCACTAGGCGGAAATTTGAAATCAATTGTTTTTTTTGAATGTTACTTATAAAAATACAGTATTTATATGATATAAATGCCCTACAATTTTTCATTAAATTGATTCCATTCGATTACCCATTTTGACCAACTGTATTTATCGTATGATTTAGTTATGTTTTTAACGGCATCTTGCATTTTTGAAGCTGAAATAAGTTCTAATATTCCTCGAGCAATTGCTTGAGGATTTTGATTAACACATACACCTGTGCCGTCATTTATAATAGGTGTATTTAGACCATTAATATCAGATACCACAAGTGGTTTTTTGTAGAAATAGGCGAGCGGTGTTACTCCACTTTGTGTGGCGGTGTGGTAGGTTTGTGCTACGATATCACAGGCTGAAAAAATATTTTGAATCTCTGTTTCTGACTTGAATTCAAAATCAAAATGAACAGAGTTTTGAAGTTGTAAACGCGCTACCAATTGGGTATATTTTGCTTGATCTTCATAACATTCTCCAACTATTTTTAAAACAATTTTTTGTGCTTTTATTTCGGGTTGATTAAAAGCACGTATTAAGAGTTCTAAGCCCTTGTATTTTCTTATTAAACCAAAAAATAATACTGTAGTTTGTGTAGTGTCCCATCCCAATATTTTTTGAGCTTTAGTTTTCGATATTGGAGTTAATAGGTTGGTGTTTACGGGATGAAATCCTGACCATAGGGGTATGCTATAAACTGATTTTATTTGATCGGCAACAGCTCCAGATAGTGTAGTAAAGGCATGCATTTTATCTCCAAAATACCGATTCAATTTTGAATCTAAAAATCGACGTTCATGGGGAATCCAATTGTCCACGAGAGCAACTTTTTTGATTTTAGAATCTATATTTTTTGCAAGCCAACCGTATAGTGGTGCTAAAAATGGAGTGTAGTAACGAAAAATGACAAATTGTGGGTTTTGTAGTTGGATATATTGAACGATCTTCCTCCACTTCAAAGGATTGTATGCGTGTATTAGAGGTATGGTATCAACCGTATTTGGAATTGGTGTTTCCGTTTTTTGATTTTTACCAGGGAAAAGAAATTTCGGATACAATTTTGAGAACGTAAGCAGTTGTACTTCTTTTCCTATTTCTTGAAGGTGTTTTGCGAGTTCATGTTGGGTGTCTGCAATACCCCCTCTGAATGGATATGCAGGGCCAATAATGAGATAATCAAGTCTGTTTTTGGACATTTTATTTTAAAACTAAACTTCGTTTGGGCTCCTGCTTTAATGCCCATATTCCAATCCCAATAGTAATTAAAAAATAAAAAGCGCCGAAACTAAAAACAACAGGATAGTTATTTGAGAGGAATTGATTTAGAGGAGATATTAAAAATAATAGACCACCAACCCCTCTACATAGCTCAAATAAAGGAGCCCAACGATGAAAATCCATTAAGGCTGTAAATCCAAAAATCGAGAGCATGAGAACCAGTCCGAACGCAAGTTGAAAACTGCTGTTCAATTGTTCAAACTCAGCCAAGAGAAAAAGCAATAAAAAAACGAGACTACTAAACTGAAAAAGGGCTACTTTCTTCCAGTTAGCACTGTATTGGGGATTATATTTAGAATCAGAACTTGGTTTTCTTTGTTCCAATGGGAATTTCTTTTTAGCATCTTGAGGTCTCCACCCCGTTGGCATCAGCCAAATTTTGATTTTGTTTTCCCACTTTTTTGTGTACCATGCATCCCTTAGAAGTATCCAAAAATGTTGAAAATTTATCCAAACAGGATTCCAGCTTTGCACCGGTTTGAGGGTACCGTATATGGGAGGCTCTTCATCCAGTTCTTCTTGGAAGGTTCCAAAAATACGATCCCAAATACAAAAAATGGCTGCCAAATTTTTATCGATATAGATGGGGTTGATAGCATGATGAACCCGGTGCTGAGAGGGTGTGACGAGGATATATTCCAAGAAACCCAATTTGCCGATATGGCGTGTATGATACCAAAATTGAGCAAATAAATGTAAAGGACTCAAAACCAAAATAACCTCTGAAGGAACTCCTAAAATTGCTGCAGGAATCAGGAAAAGAGCACCAAAACCAATAAGATTAGAAATGCTTTGCCGTAGTGCACACGCTAGATTAAATTCCTCACTACTATGGTGAATGATGTGTTGATTCCAAAAGATATTCACTTTATGGTTAAGCCTATGAACCCAATAGGAGGCAAAGTCAATACAGATAAATGCAATGGTGTAGGTAGTGAGTGAAGCTTCTAATTCTATAAGTTGAATATTTTTTAAGATAAAAGGGTAGGAAATTAATATCAGTGCTAGTCCAAGAACATCTTTTATAACATTCGTCATCCCAGAGCTTAAACTTGCTAGTGTATCCATCAAAGTATAGGTCTGTTTTTTTGCGAAATGTCCGTACGCAATTTCGATCAGCACTAAAACAAAAAAACCAGGAATTGCCCACAATAATACTGCTGCATATGCCCCCATAACTCGAACTTTGAATTAAAGTTAAGGAATTAGGAACTAATGACCCAACTCCCTTGTTTTATAAGTGGTTCAGCCTGCTTGTATTTGATTGTTTTAGTTTCCCCTGTACTTATATTTTTGATCGTTACTTTTTCATTTCTACCAACCTTGGGTTGTTCTCTTGTAATTGTTTCGATAATTTGACGTTGTGTTTGACTGGCCCCAGCACCCACAGCTCTACTTCGTTGAGCCATTTCCTCTGTATTCAAAACTTCATCTTTGGAAATATTTAAGTTCTGCTTTGTTCTAGGTCGCTTGGCTTCCTGAATGCTAGAAGGGTTTTGACTTGGAAGGCTTCCTTTAATTAAGAAGGAAAGAACTTCTTTATTGAGTTTATTCAACATGGATTTGAATAACTCAAAGGCTTCAAACTTATAGATCAATAAAGGATCTTTTTGTTCATGAACAGCAAGCTGAACAGATTGCTTAAGTTCATCCATTTTCCGAAGATGTACCTTCCATGCTTCATCAATTAGCGCAAGGGTAATATTTCGTTCAAAGTCATCTATCAGATGTTTTCCATTAGACTCATATGCTTCTTTTAAATTGGTCACTACGTTTAGTGATTTAACTCCATCAGTAAAAGGGACAACAATACGTTCAAAACTATTTCCAGGACGTTCATAGACTTCTTTGATTACTGGAAAAGCTTGAAGTGCATTTTGTTTTTGTTTTTCTTCGTAATGATTCAGAAGTGCTTCATAAAGTTTCTGGGTCAAATCCGTTTCTTTATGTTCGTTAAACTCATCAGCTGAAAGCGGAGCTGTCATGGAAAAATTACTGATGATTTCGAACTCGAAATTTTTATAATCGTTTGCACTTTTATTATGAATAACAATTTCTTCACAAGTATCAAAAAGCATGTTGAGAACGTCTAATTTAAGTCGAGTTCCTTCTAGGGCATGTTTTCTTCTTTTGTAGATGACTTCACGCTGTGCACTCATTACATCATCATATTCCAAGAGTCTTTTACGAATTCCAAAGTTATTTTCTTCAACTTTTTTCTGTGCACGTTCTATAGACTTGGTCATCATAGAATGTTGGATCACTTCTCCATCTTCTAGACCCATACGATCCATTACTTTAGCGACTCTTTCTGAGCCAAATAAACGCATAAGGTTATCTTCTAAGGATACGTAAAACTGTGAGCTTCCTGGATCACCCTGACGTCCTGATCGACCTCTAAGCTGTCTGTCGACTCTTCTGGAGTCATGACGTTCAGTACCGATAATAGCTAAACCGCCCGCGTCTTTAACAGCTTGAGATAGTTTGATATCGGTCCCTCTACCAGCCATATTTGTGGCTATAGTGACTACTCCTGGGTTTCCAGCTTCAGCAACAATATCTGCTTCTTTTTTATGCATTTTAGCATTGAGGACGTTGTGTTTTACTTTTCGAATATTGAGCATTTTACTCAATAATTCTGAAATTTCTACCGAAGTTGTTCCGATTAATATTGGTCTTCCCGCTTGTGATAGTTCGGTCACTTTTTCGATAACGGCATTGTATTTTTCTCTTTTTGTTTTATAAATCAAATCGTTATCGTCTTCTCTGGCAATAGGTCTATTGGTTGGAATTTCAATTACATCCAGTTTGTATATTTCCCAAAATTCACCTGCTTCAGTTACTGCTGTACCCGTCATACCAGAAAGCTTTTCATACATTCTGAAATAATTCTGTAGGGTTATGGTTGCATAGGTTTGAGTAACGGCTTCGATTTTCACATTCTCTTTGGCCTCAATAGCCTGGTGTAGTCCATCTGAATACCTTCGGCCTTCCATAATCCTTCCGGTTTGTTCATCAACGATTTTCACCTTGTTTTCCATCAGCACATACTCTACATCCTTTTCAAAAAGAGTGTAAGCTTTTAAGAGTTGATTCATGCTATGGATTCGTTCACTTTTAACATCAAATTCTTTAAAAAGCGTTTCTTTTTCTTCTGCTTCTTTTTTTGAATCTAGTTCTTTCGCCTCAATTTTAGCTATTTCACCACCAATTTCGGGAAGGACAAAAAAGTTTTTATCCTCATTTCCTTCAGAAAGCATTTCGATTCCCTTCTCGGTAAGATCGATCTGATTATTTTTTTCATCAATTACGAAATACAATTCTTCATCTATTATATGCATTTCTCGGTTGTTGTCCTGCATGTAATTGTTTTCAGTCTTTTGAAGTAATTGTTTTACCCCTTCTTCACTGAGAAACTTGATCAAGGCTTTATTTTTTGGTAAACCTCTGTATACTCTAAGTAATAAAATGCCTCCTTCCGCAGTATCTCCTGCTTTTATTTTGGTTTTAGCTTCAGCTAATACACTGTTTAAGAGCGATCTTTGTAAGGAAACTAAATTTGCTACTTTAGATTTGAGAGCATCAAATTCATGACGGTCTCCTTCTGGGGTAGGTCCTGAGATTATAAGTGGAGTTCTTGCATCATCAATTAGTACAGAATCTACCTCATCTACTATGGCATAATTATGCTTTCTTTGAACTAAATCTGATGAAGTATGTGCCATATTATCTCGGAGATAATCAAAGCCAAATTCGTTATTCGTTCCGTAGGTGATGTCAGCTTTATAAGCTTTTCTTCGTTCGGGACTATTGGGCTGGTGATAATCGATACAATCAATACTCATCCCATGAAATTCAAATAAGGGAGCCATCCATGCACTATCTCGTTTTGCGAGGTAGTCATTTACGGTTACCAAATGAACTCCGTTACCGGTTAGGGCATTTAGATAAACAGGTAGTGTAGCAACAAGTGTCTTCCCTTCTCCTGTTTGCATTTCTGCAATTTTTCCTTGATGGAGCGCAATCCCTCCGATGAGCTGTACATCATAATGCACCATGTCCCAAGTAATTGGTTTTCCAGCAGCATCCCAAGAATTTGCCCAAAATGCTTGATCTCCTTTAAGTTTTACGTAGGTCTTAGTTTGTGCAATTTCACGATCGTAAGGAGTTGCTGTTACCGTAATCGTTTCGTTTTCTTTAAATCTTTTTGCAGTTTCTTTTACTACTGCAAAAGCTTCTGGCAGTATTTGATTTAGAGTTTCTTCGGATGCTTGGTAAGCCTCATCTTTTTGCTGATCGATTTGTTGGTAAAGTTGTTCTTTGGCCTCTAGATCGGGTGTGGTTTCTGCTTCTTTTTGTAGTTCTGAAATTCTTTGATCAAAGCTAGCTCTAGCATCGGCAATTTGTTTCTTAAAGGTTTCTGTTTTTTCTCTTAGTTGGTCATGAGAAAGAGCCTCTAATTCTTTTTCAAAAGTCTTGATTTGATTTACCAAAGGGGTAATCTGATTTAAGTCTTTTTTAGTTTTGTCACCGACAAAAGTTTTTAAAATGTTATTTAAAATACTCATATAATTTAATAGGGGTGCTTAATATTATCTACTTCAAAAGTAATTAAAAAAAAAGCCTCTTAAAAGAGACTTTTTGAAAGCTTTGTTAGAATACATTAATATTCGTCTTCATTCCAAAGATAATCTTCCTCAGTTGGAAAATCAGGCCATATTTCTTCTATGGATTCATAAACGTCTTCTTCATCTTCCATAGCTTGAAGATTTTCTACTACTTCAAGTGGAGCGCCAGTACGGATAGAGAAATCAATTAACTCGTCCTTTGTTGCGGGCCAAGGGGCATCGCTTAAGTAAGAGGCTAGTTCGAGTGTCCAATACATAATTAAATTATTTTTTGCAAAAATAAATTTTTATAGATAGTGTGCAACTTTTTTATCTATTTAGTTTCCATTCCATTTCACTTCCTCTACTTCCAAGTCTAAAGCAAAGATCCTTGAAAGTGTAAAAAAATAGTCTGATAGCCGATTGATATATGCTATAAGTGTAGCAGAAACAGGAGTGGCATGATCCAATTCTGTCACATATCGCTCTGCTCTTCTACATACTGACCGGGCTAGATGAGTGTAGGAAATCAGTACATGTCCCCCGGGAATTATAAAATTTCTCAACTGTGGGAGCCTCTCCGTAAGACTGTCGATTTGGTTTTCCACAAATGTGACCTCTTCGGGTTGAAGTGGTTTTAAATTCTTAGGAAAATCTTTCTCTGATTCTACTGCAAGTTGGGAAGCTACCGTCATCAATTGTTTTTGAATTCGAATCAAGGTGCCTTCGGAATAATTAAAAGGGGAAGTGTCTCGAATTAATCCTAACCAAGCGATTAGCTCATCTATAGTGCCGTAAGCTTTGATACGTATGTCGTGTTTGGGGACCCTTTTTCCAGAAACCAAACTGGTAATTCCATTGTCTCCAGTTTTGGTATAAACTTTAATCTCTTTCATAATCTTTCTTCATCCTTTTTGTAGGTTTTGAGGGCTTTATGCAAATGTATTAATAATAGTCTAAATGAATAGAAACCACAATAATTAGTTTTGTTTTAGTCTTCCGCTAATGGCAAGTAACAAATAAATCCCAAAGATAAAAACAGCCCAACGACCAATAATATCGCCATATCTCACATAAAATGTTAAATTATTTCTAGGAGCTATACTTCCTGTAAGTACTGTTTGTGTTTCGTATGTCGTTTGTTTTAAAATCTCCCCTCGGGCATCGATAATGGCTGAAATACCAGTATTGGCACTCCGGGCAATATCACGTCTTGTTTCTATTGCTCTCAGTCGCGTATAACTTAGAAGCTGTCTGTGTCCTGGAGTATTTTTCCACCAAGCGTCATTAGAAATCACTGCGAGAAAAGAGGCTCCATTTTGAACATAACCTGTAATAAACTCCCCAAATACTGACTCCCAGCAAATGACAGGTCCAGCTTTGAAATCTAGATTTGGATGTTCAAAATTAGTTCGTTTTTTTTGTGTAGCTCTACCTGCCACAGTTCCTCCTAGATCAATCATAAGATCCCCTAAAATGGGGTTTAAAATTGATTTTAAAGGCATGTTTTCTATACCTACCACCAATTTCGATTTGTGGTAAATTTGGGAAGCTTTTTTGGATTGTGCAGAAAAGGCACTGTTGTAGTAATCAACCCAAAGTCCATTTCTCACTTTGTTTGCTGATAAAGTTGGAAGATCGTTTTGTTGGTATAATTTATAAAATTGAATTCCAGTGATCCATTGAAGTTTGGGAAAGGGTAGTAATTCTCTTTGAATTTTCTGAAAAAGAATAGATTGGTTAAAACTCTCAAGTTTTTCACCAGGTCCTTCTGCAAAATAGGTTTCAGGACTTAAAACGTAATCAGTATCCTGATCCAAATAAGGTTTTATCTGTTTACTGAACTGTTCCAAAAATTTAGTATTAGTCAATTGGTATTTACCAGTGTAAGGATCAATATTGGGTTGATGTAATACAACATTAATGGATTTTTCAGGCTGTTCAACATTTTGATAAAGTGCGAGAGAAACTACAATCGGAAGGGCAATAGCAAGAAGCGGGAAAATTAGTTTTTTCACCAAATTTAAAGCTCCTTCTTTAAAAGAATAGGTTTTTAAAATTGAAAAAATCCAAAGGTTGATACACAGAACCCATAGCGAGCCTCCAAATACTCCCGTATATTCGTACCACTGAATCCAATAAATTTTTTCAGAGAATACATTGCCTAAGTTGAGCCACGTCCATGATAAGTCCCAAGTCAGATGCAGTTTTTCAAAAGCGAGCCATAAAGCGATTAAAAAAAGGTTTGCACTCCTAAGGGGTAGTCGGCCTTTTGCCCAATAAAATCCCCAAAAAATAAAGGCGTAAAAAAGACTGTTGCAAAGATTGGCAAAAGCCATCCCAAAAAAAGTAGAGTTTATTAGCCACCAAGTGGTAAAGAGATTCCATGTTAAAAAAGTGAGATAACCGTAGGCAAAAATACGCCCCCCTTTTCTTTTAAAATTGTCATTTCGGATAGAGTTTTCTAGAAATAGAAGGGGGATTAGGGCAATAAAGATTAGAAAGGTAATACCATTTGTTGGCCATGCTAGTCCTAGAATTAATCCAGAAGTAAGCGAAAGAGAAACATGAAGTTTTGTCTTGGACATTTCTGCGAATTTATATTTTTTTGTGCTTTGGCAATCACTATCTTGTCAAAAAAAACTTTTTCGGTGCAATTAATCAAACGAAACATTCCCAACTTCTTTACAGCATTAAATTTTTTATGTGGATGTTTTGCTGTCTACTTAGCTTATAAAAATCTGTTTGAAGCAGCTTTTTTAATGGTTTTTCTTGGTGCTTTTTTTGATTTATTCGACGGTTTTTTCGCAAGACTTCTTAGAGTAGAAAGTCAATTTGGACTCCAGTTTGATTCTATGGCAGATCTTATAACTAGTGGATTAGCCCCTGGAATGGTCATGTATAAATTGTTTCTAGAAATAGGAATTAGAGAATTGGATTTGAGTTTTATCTTACTCCGAAATGAATTCACTTTCTCCTTTGCACCCTTTGCTTTGTTTGGATTTTTAATTTCTCTTGGAGCAGCAATTCGATTGGCAAAATTCAATATTGATTCCGAACAGCAATATGATTTTAAAGGCCTTCCAGCTCCAGCAAATGCTTTATTTATAGTCGCCTTACCTCTTTTGCTTGAGCATCCCATGTTTTTGAATGTAAAACCTTTTTTGGCTACTTTTCCTGCATTGATGGTGATCTGTGTGCTTTCTGCAATACTGATGAATATTCGTTTGCCTCTTTTTTCCTTTAAAATTAAATCTTCAAGTATTAGAGAAAATGGATATCAGTTGGCACTTCTGGCAATTTGTTTTCCAGCTTTTTATTTTTTTCAATGGGTAGCAGTCCCACTTTTAATTGTTGTTTATTTAATATTGAACATAATCAGAAACAGTTTCAGTTAGTTACTACTCTACCGTTACAGACTTCGCTAAGTTTCTAGGTTGATCCACATTACAATTTCTAAGAATGGCGATATAATAAGATAAAAGCTGAAGGGGTATCGAAGCGAATAAAGGAGTAAATAGTTCATCTGATTCTGGAATTTCGATGCAATGATCTGATATTCTTTTTATTGATTCATCTCCTTCAGTGACGATTGAAATGATTTTGGTACCTACATAAGCAACGATTCCACACATAATTTAATGTCTAATTGTAAATTGTAATTGTTCTTTTTTGAAACCTAGCTTAGTGTAAAAACCAGAGTTTTCATTGGTAGCATTAAGAATTGTTTTGTAACAATTCATTTCAGCAGCTTTGAGGAGTAATTGTTCTACTAATTTTTTGCCAACTCCCTTTCCTTGAGTCTTTGAGTCAACTACCACATCTTCAATAAGCCCCATTTTACGACTACTTTTTTGGATAATATGAAGACTGGCTGTTCCAAGCAAGATTTTGCCATGAACAGCTACTAAACAATGAATATTCGGATTTGTAAAAAAACTTAATTCAATTGGAGCAGTTTGCACTTTAAAGGCTTGTGATATTAGATTATTAATAAAAGTGTATTCACTCCTTTTTGGAGCGCGAATTTCAATATGCATAGTTTAATTGAGTAATTTTTTATCAAAAAGAAAGTTTCTTTTTTCTTAGCTCAAAATTCTGTCCGAGATAAACTTTTCTGACCATCTCATCTTCGGCTAATTCTTCTGGGGTTCCTGCTTTTAAAATACTTCCTTCAAACATGAGGTAGGTTTTATCTGTAATAGCAAGTGTTTCTTGAACGTTATGATCGGTAATTAAAATACCGATATTTTTCTTTTTTAAGTGGGCAACGATTCGCTGAATGTCCTCTACGGCTACAGGATCTACTCCAGCAAAGGGTTCATCTAGAAGTACGAATTTGGGGTCTGTAGCCAAGGCTCGGGCAATTTCTGTTCGTCTTCGTTCTCCACCTGAAAGTAAATCCCCTCTGTTTTTTCTAATGTGGTTGAGACCAAACTCCTCCAACAAGGATTCCATTTTTTCTTGTTGCTTTGGTTTACTTAGTTTGGTCATTTGGAGCACACTTAAAATATTTTCCTCCACACTGAGCTTTCTAAAAACAGAAGCTTCTTGAGCCAAGTAACCAATGCCCTCTTGTGCTCTTCTGTACATTGGAAATTTTGTAATTTCCTGATCATCAAGATAAATGGAGCCTCCATTTGGTTTGATTAATCCTACAATCATGTAAAAAGAAGTTGTTTTTCCAGCACCATTTGGACCCAATAATCCAACGATTTCTCCTTGAGACAATTCTAAGGAAATCCCTTTAACTACTTTCCTGCCTTTGTAGGCTTTTTCGATATTTAATGCACTTAACTTCATACAACTTATTTGGCATTCAATTCAATATGGCTCCAGTATTCGTATGCCTTTCTCAGATGTGGAATTACGATACTACCTCCAACTACGGTAGCTATTTCTAAAGCCTCCATAACGGCTTTTTTAGACAGCTTTTGCTCATGGCATTTTTCTAAATGATATTTGATACAATCATCACAACGTAAAACTGTTGAAGCTACGAGTCCTAATAATTCTTTCGTAGCAACGTCAAGTTCTCCTTTTTGATAGGCACTCTGATCTAGATTATAAATTCGTTTAAGTGTGGTAGAAGCCTCGGAGAGTAACTCTTCGTTCATTCTACTTCGATATTCGTTAAAATCGGTAACAGGATTAGACATTCTTTAGTGCTTTGTCTTGGTTTCTAGTAACAATTTTAGCAATTAAGATACTAACTTCGTATAGAATGAGTATTGGAATACTTACGATGATCTGACTTACGACATCTGGTGGAGTGATAATTGCGGATAAACTCAATACCAACACTAACGATATTTTACGATTCTTTTTTAAAAATTCAGGAGTAACAATTCCTACACGAGTTAGAAAATAAATAATAATAGGTAATTCAAAAATAATCCCTGCAGCTAAAACGGAAGCACGTAGAAGTCCAATATAACTACTGAGGTCAAAATCGTTAAAAATTTCACTACTGACAGAGTAGTTTCCTAGAAAGTTGATGGAAAGTGGTGTCACAATGTAATATCCAAAAAGAACTCCAACAAAAAATAGGAATGAAGCAATAAAGATAAAACCACGAGCATTTTTTCGTTCTTTTTCATACAAACCTGGGCTGATAAATTTCCAAAACTCATAAATAATATATGGGAAGGAAACAATGAAACCAGCCAAAACAGAGGTCCATAAGTGAGCGGAAAATTGTCCAGCTACCGTCCTGCTTTGAATTCTAAAGGGGAGTTCTTCAATACAAAAACTACTTCCTTGTCCTAAGGTTTGAGAGATAGAACAGAACCAACGATAAGTTATAAAATCCTTGTTTTTGGGTCCAAAAAGTAAAACATCAAAAATGAAGTCCTTAAAAATAAAAGCAACTGTAGCTACAGAGACTATAGCAAGTACAGAACGGATTAAATGCCAACGCAGTTCTTCCAAATGATCTAAAAAGGACATTTCATCCTTAGCTGATTTTGAAGCCATAGCTTTTATATTTCACTCTTTATTTAGAAAAACAAAAATATCAAAAACAAATGGGATGAATCATTTTTTTTGTTTTAATATTTAAAAGCTTTAGAATGAGTTAACTTTTGAATTTTATTTTGATTTACTTCAATATTTATGGTATATTAGAAGTAGAAAAAGAAAAAATTAATTCACTTCATTTTTAATGAATAAAGAAGAAATTAAAAGCAAACTGAAAGAGTATTTTGGTTTTTCTTCATTTAAAGGATTGCAAGAATCTGTGATTCAAAATGTGCTTGATCAAAAAGATTCCTTTGTTATAATGCCTACTGGAGGGGGTAAGTCTCTTTGTTATCAACTTCCGGCTCTTATTCAAGAAGGAACATCCATTGTCGTTTCGCCACTGATTGCTTTGATGAAAGATCAGGTAGATACAATTCGTGGGATCTCTTCACAAGATGGGGTCGCCCATGTTTTAAATTCCTCTTTGAACAAGACCGCTATAGCACAGGTAAAAAACGATATACGATCTGGAATAACAAAATTGCTTTATGTTGCTCCCGAATCACTTTCCAAACAAGAAAACATAGATTTTTTCAAGTCGATAAAAATTTCATTTTTGGCTATTGACGAAGCACATTGTATTTCTGAGTGGGGTCACGATTTTAGACCTGAATACAGAAACTTACGAATTATACTCGAGCAATTTAATCAACGAATTCCTATCATCGCCTTAACGGCTACCGCAACTCCTAAGGTACAGGAGGATATCATGAAGAATTTAAGGATTACCGATGCCAAATTATTCAAAGCCTCCTTTAACCGTCCCAATCTGTATTATGAAGTTCGACCCAAGACTGCTCAAGTAGATTCAGACATCATTCGTTTTATTAAACAAAACCCCAATAAATCGGGTATTATTTATTGCCTCTCCAGAAAACGCGTAGAAGAATTAGCACAAACTCTTCAGGTAAATGGAATAAATGCCCTGCCATATCATGCTGGTTTGGATGCCAAATCTCGTGTCACTCATCAAGATCGATTTTTGAAAGATGATTGCGATATAATTGTTGCTACCATTGCTTTTGGTATGGGTATAGATAAACCTGACGTTCGTTTTGTGATACATCATGATATCCCTAAAAGTATAGAAAGTTATTATCAAGAAACTGGTCGAGCTGGTAGAGATGGTGGAGAAGGTCACTGTTTGGCTTTCTACTCCTACAAAGACATTGAAAAATTAGAGAAATTTACTTCAGGGAAACCACTTGCTGAACAAGAAATTGGTATGGCATTACTTGCTGATATGGTTGGTTTTGCTGAAACTTCGATTTCAAGGCGAAAATATATCCTTCATTATTTTGGAGAGGCATATGATAACGCAACTGGAGAAGGAGGAGATATGGACGATAATATGCGTTTTCCTAAAAAACAAATTGAAGCTAAAACAGAACTTGAGATTTTGTTAAAAACAGTTCTAGGTACCAAGGAGAAATTTAAAGCTAAAGACATTGTAAAAACACTCAAAGGTGAATCTAACGCTTTGATCAGCTCACACAAAATCCAAGATTTGAGTGTATTTGGTTCTGGATCTGAAAAGGATTCCTCTTTTTGGATGGCATTAATAAGACAAGGACTAATTGCTGGTTTTCTCAGCAAAGAAATTGAAACTTATGGGATCATTCGAATCACAGAAAAAGGAAAAATATTTTTGAAAAATCCAGAGAGTTTTAAAATGACGGAAGATCATAAATACGGTGAGAAAGATACACAAGTAGTGGCTTCTGCTAAAACCTCAGGAATAGATACTGTTTTAATGAAGTTGCTGGTTGGTTTGAGGAAACAAGTAGCCCAATCTAATGAAATTCCTCCTTATGCTGTTTTTCAAGAGTATTCCCTGGAAGATATGTGTTTGAAGTATCCTATTAGCGAAGATGAATTGGTAAATATCAATGGAGTAGGAGAGGGTAAAGCCAAACGTTATGGTAAAAAATTTATAGAGCTTATAAAGAACTATGTCGAGGAACATCAAATTTTAAGACCAGAAGATTTAGTGGTTAAAAGTACGGGGGTAAATTCCTCACTTAAACTATTTTTAATTCAAAGTGTAGATCGAAAATTAACCCTAGAGGATATTGCTGATGCTAAAGGGATGAAGATGAGTAAGTTAATTTCAGAAATGGAAACTATTGTATTTGCTGGAACAAAACTTAACATAGACTACTATCTGGAAGAATTGTTTGATGAAGACCAAATGGAAGAGTTGTATGATTATTTTATTGAATCGGAATCTGATTCTTTGGAAAAGGCAATGGATGAATTTGATGGTGACTATGAAGAGGAAGAGCTTCGTCTTTACCGAATCAAATTCATGAGCGAAATTGCAAATTAAACTTTTTGGTCTAAGCGGTATTCTTATCTTTGCCATCATATAAAAATATTATGGAAGGTATTTACGCAAAATTCGAAACTGCCAAAGGAATAATTCTTTTGGAACTTACTTATAAGCAAACCCCAGGAACCGTAGGAAATTTTGTGAGTTTAGCTGAAGGGTCTCAGAAAAACGATCACAAAAATGAAGGTGAGCCATACTATGATGGTCTCAAATTCCACCGTGTGATTTCTGATTTCATGATTCAAGGTGGATGTCCACAGGGAACAGGAGTAGGTGGTCCAGGGTATCAATTTGATGATGAATTCCATCCAGAATTAAAACACAATAAAGCAGGAACACTCTCAATGGCCAATGCAGGTCCTGCGACGAATGGGAGTCAGTTTTTTATTACTCATGGTCCTACAGATTGGTTAGATGGAAAGCATACCGTTTTTGGATATGTAGTGGAAGGTCTAGAGGTTGTTAATCAAGTCGCTCAGGGAGATCACATTGAAAAGTTAACGATCGAACGATATGGAAAAGATGCGCTAGAATGGGATGCTGTAAAGGCTTTTGAAACCTTTAATTCTAGTGGTTCTGAAAGAAAAAAAGCTGAAGCTGAAGCTGCAGCGAAAGCCTTGGCTTCCTTGACAGATGGTATGCAGAAAACGGATAGTGGTTTGTATTATCAAATCACAAAGGAAGGTAATGGAGTGCATCCTGAAAAAGGAACTAAAGTTTCTGTTCATTATAAGGGTACGCTTACAGACGGAACCGTTTTTGATTCTTCGTACCAACGCAATGAACCTATTGAATTCTCAGTTGGTGTAGGGCAGGTAATCCCCGGATGGGATGAAGGAATTCTATTGTTATCCAAAGGAGCGGCTGCTCGACTCGTAATACCGAGTGAATTAGCATATGGTTCACAAGGTGCAGGAGGTGTCATTCCACCAGATGCAACCCTTGTATTTGAAGTAGAGCTGGTTGATTGTTAATTGCGTTCTTCTGGGCTATTCCCTTGATGCCATTTAATATTACATCCCATACTCGGATATTGTAATTCAATATTTTGCTTTTTAGCAATCATTGCGTTACATGCTTCGTGTAGGTCTTTTCCTGTGAGTGGTTTTTCATTTCCTGGTCTAGAGTCATCATAGCGTCCTCGGTAATATAATTTTAAATCCGAATCAAATAGGTAAAAATCAGGGGTGCAAGCTGCTTTATAGGCGTGAGCAACTTCTTGAGATTCATCATATAAATAAGGGAAAGGGAATTTTTTTCTCAAAGCTAGTTTTTTCATGTCCTCAGGACCGTCCTGGGGATGACTTATGATACTATTGCTTGAGATTGCAATACAGTTAATTCCATTCTTGGAGAATTCATTTGCACTCTTTATAAAGGCATCTATTAAATGAACTACATAGGGGCAATGGTTACACATAAAAACAATTAACGTACCGGATTTTCCTTTTAATTGATCTAAAGTCTCTAATGATCCCGAGCTTACATTTTGTAATGAAAATGCTGGTGCTTTAGTATCTAGTGGGAGCATATAGGATTCTGTAAGTGCCATATGTAATGAATTAATTTAATGAATTTAAAAATAGTATTTTTGCTCCAATCAAAACGAATTCATGATCGATTTTACCACTTTTGAAGGATTAGATCTCCGAGTAGGAACCGTTGTTAAGGCTGATAATTTTTTAGAAGCGAATAAACCTGCTTATCAACTTGTTATAGATTTTGGACCCCTAGGAACTCTAAATTCTTCTGCACAGATAACGAAACGCTATTTAAAGGACGAGCTTGTAGGGAAGCAGATCATTGCAGTAGTGAATATTGGGTCAAAGAAAATTGCAAATTTTGAAAGTCAGTGTTTAGTTCTCGGAGCTAAAGAAGCTGATGATGTAATTCTTTTAGCTCCCGAAACTAAACTTGCCAACGGGCAACAGATTCTCTAGTTTACATTTTATCTGAAAGATAAAGTGCATTGGTGAGGATTCTGTTAGTCCCATACCAAAAGGCTCTAAAATTAGTATTATCAGTTAAGACTATTACGCGCCCCTTGCCTAATTGCTGAACCTGAAAAGGAACACTGTTTTTGATTAATTCCATATTTTCCTCAGAAATATAACCACTAAGTAAAGGGTTCGAAGTGTATTGTATAGGGTTGTTATAGCTTTGTTGGTGTGGTTTTATATACAGATTTGTATTCCTAAAAATAGGTAGGGTTGAATTTTGAAAACCAAAATTGATTGGATGACTCCGATCAATATTAGTATTAAATATTGCACCGCTTGTTAGTTGTGCACCACGAAAATTATCCTTGTCTTTAAAGCTTATATTTTTTGCTGTAAGACTATTTTCTAAAAACTCAAGTTTGATAAAATCATTTTTTTGAAGCCATTTGCTGGTAGATCTGTAACCAATAAGTGTACCTCCTTCTTGAACAAACTCTTTGAGTTTTTCAGTGTGGGAGTTTAGACCAGAACCATAAAAATTTGGAATTATAAAATGAGAATATTGACTGATATCTGTTTGCCTTAGATCTTTTACATCAATTTTTGTAATTGAAATAGCGTGCCGTGTATCGAGTAAATGCCAAATTTCTCCTGCGTCGTAGCTTCGAACTCCTTCACCTACCAAGAGGGCAATCTCGGGCTTTTTAACCGATGTAAAATCACGCGAACCTAAATCTATACCTTGAGCATAACCTGTATTTGTTGGAACAATGGTAACATGGCTTTCAAGAGCACCTTCTTGTAGGATTTTATATAATTCTTCTTCACTTTGTTCTTGATTTTTCACAGGAACCATGTACGTACCGTAGTCAAAAGATTTTCCGTTGAGTTTAAAAGGGGTGAGTCCAACTTTTACACGAATATTGTTTTGGTGCAAATGGTTTAAAAGTTTTGGAACATAATAACCATGAGCTTCAAACAAATAAGCATAAGTTGCTTTGGAAATTACGCTCCCTTCTGGTGGGCTTAAATCCGGAACTTCCTCTCCGATTAGTGAAGTATTGCTTTGAAAACTATGATTTAGATTAAATGCATAAGGTAGTGTCCAAGCTGAAACATCGTAAAAAAGACTGTCTTGAAATTGAGACTGCTTGGTGAACATTGCCTTAATCAATTGATGTTTCTTTTGTTCAAGAGGAATTACATAACTATTTGAAGGCATATACTGTTTGCCTTCGCTACTAAGTGGTTGTTTTAGTTTATGTATTTTGATTTTATGTCGTTGGAGCATTTTTGCGAAATGGTAGGTTGTTGCGTCATCTTTTTCATTACCAAATACAATTGCTTTTTGTTTATTTTTTGCGGCAATAACTCTGTTATCTTCGTAAAAGGTTTTAAAATAATTCAATAATTCAACACGCATTGAAGATGCAGCTTTTAGGGTAGAAAACCCAGCGGTCAGTTGATTGCGTATTGTAAATGGAAAAGTGAGTAGTCCATTATCACTTTCTTGTATATGACCTCTTGAGCTTGCTTGTTCAAATAAGATACCAATCCCACCATTTATATCTGGGTATGTTGAACCTTTTCCATAATAAAAATCATCATAGTCTTCTTCAGAATAATAAAGAGAACCTAGTTTATCAAATGCTTCTACATGGAATGATCCGATTTTTTGAGTCAACTTTTGATTCATCGCAGGAGTCAGAGGATTTACTCGAGATGGGATTCCAGGTTGGAAAAAGAAACTGGAGTTTGTACCCATTTCGTGATGATCTGTTAGAATATTAGGAAGCCACTTGGTGAAAGTTTTTATTCGAGCTTGTGATTCGGGTAACTGAGCTGGAAGCCAATCTCGATTCATATCAAACCAATAATGATTTGTTCTTCCTCCAGGCCATACTTCGTTGTATTCTCTGTCATTAGGATCAGCAGTAAGGATTTGATTCTTATTTGTGTTTGCCCAATAGGCAAATCTTTGGAGACCGTCTGGGTTAAAGCTAGGGTCAAAGAGAATTACCAGCTCATCTAGCATTTTTAAGGTCTCAGGTGCATTACTGGCTGCTAAGTGATAGGCAAGTAATAATCCTGAATTGGCCCCACTAGGTTCATTTCCATGAATAGAAAACCCCTGATAAACAATCAGTGGTTGCTCTTCAAGATTTATTTGATCAGCAGAAGTTTCCGTCAAAGCCATGTGGTTTTTTTCGATTTCTTCAATACGATCATGATTTTTAGGACTCGTAATAGTCAGTAAAAGTAATGGACGACCTTCGTAGGTAGTTCCTCTATTTTCTATATGAATTCGATCAGAGCTCTTAGCTAATTCGTACATATAATGTACTAATTTATCATGTGAAACATGCCAAGTACCTACTTCATATCCTAAAAGTGTTTTTGGTTCTGGAATTTCTTTATTGTACGGATGGTTAGCATCCAAATAGTAATCTAGTGATACTTGACTAAAGGAAATGCTACAATATAGAATTCCAAAAAAAGAGAGAATTGTTTTCATATGAAGGCTTTTAGTGAACGCATAAAGGTTCAAAATATTACCAACATAAAAAACTTTTTCAATTCATTTTTTCTTAAAAGTATTCGCGTTTAATGAAGCTCAGAATTTATGTTATCAGGAGAATAATCCTTCTGATGTCTCTCACTAATTACCTCTTGACCTCTATTTTTAAAGATGAAGGAAATGGAATCTTCTAGATACGAAGAGAAATTTTCAAAATCTTCTTTATATAAGTAAATCTTGTGTTTTTTATAGTAAAAAGATCCATCTTCATTGGTGAACTTTTTACTCTCTGTAATTGTTAGATAGTAGTCACTAGCTTTTGTTTCTCTAACATCGAAAAAATATGTTCTTCTTCCTGCTCTGAGGATTTTTGAGTAAATCTCTTCAAAATTGTCTTCTTCGTAATCCCGCATTTTGTCTAATTAATCCAATTGTTATCCAGCAATTTTATTAAAAAAATTAAACAAAAACAATTATTTTGAGTTGTTGGCTTGTTGAATTTCAAATAACTCTTTGTAATAGCCCTCAACCTCAATTAAATCAGCATGTTTGCCTTGTTGAACAATTTTACCATTTTCAAAAACAATAATTTGATCCGCATGTTTAAGTGAAGAAATTCTGTGACTAACGATAAGTGTGGTCTTGTCTTTAGTCAGGGATTTTAGGTTTTTAAGGATTTCTTCTTCGGTATCTGTATCTACTGCAGATAGGCAATCATCTAGTAACAAAATTTGGGGATCTTTAATTAAAGCTCTAGCAATTGATACCCTTTGAATTTGACCTCCAGATAGAGTAACACCTCGTTCTCCTAATAAGGTTTTGTAACCTTCTTTAAACTTGACTATATTATCATGAACAACAGCATTTTTTGCCATACTCTGAATCTCTTTACTACTTGCTTTCGGGGAACCAAATCTGATGTTGTCTTCAATACTCTCGGAGAATAAAAATGCATTTTGTGGGACATATCCTATTTCACTTCTAACCTCAGATAATGTGAAGTCCTTTATGTCGTATCCATCAATAGTGATCGATCCCGTCGTTGGATCATAGAGTCTTAAGATCATGTCCAGCATTGAAGATTTTCCTGAACCAATATTCCCTATGATTCCAAGTGTACTCCCTTCTGGGATTGTCAAATCTATTTTGTCTAATGCTGTAATTTTGGTTTCGGGGTAAGTTAAACTTACATTCTTAAATTGAATTTTTCCTTTGATCTTTATTTTACCTACACCTTTTCCAGATTCAATTTCTGGTTGTTCTTTTAAAAAGACATTAATTCTTTTTTGAGAGGCCTCTGCTTGTTGAACTATAGAGGTAATCCATCCTACTACAGCTACAGGCCAGGTAAGCATATTGACATAAATAATAAACTCAGCCAATACTCCAATTTCAATTTCACCATTTATATATTGATTTCCTCCCACATAAATTACGATAAGGTTACTGCAACCAATCAGAAGAATCATAAGCGGAAAAAACCAAGCTTGTACTTTTGCCAAAGACATGTTTTTATCGTAACTCTCTAAGGCCAGATTACTAAAATCTGAGGTAGTTTGTTCTTGGAGGTTATAGGATTTAATCACTGCAATTCCACTAAAACTCTCTTGTGCAAAAGAGGACATTTTAGATAGCATCTCTTGGACTAAGGTACTTTTTTGATTGATTATTCTACTTAATTTGTATATCGTTATTGATAAAATTGGAAGGGGTAAGATGGTGTATAAAGTCAATTTTGGAGCAATACTAATCATGTAGGATATCACTATGATAAACAAAGCTATCGTGTTTACACTGTACATAAATGCTGGACCTACATACATCCGAACTTTCCCCACATCCTCACTGATGCGATTCATTAAATCACCTGTTCGGTTATTTTTATAAAAACGCTGAGTTAAACGCTGATAGTGCCAAAAAATCTCATTTTTTAAATCAAACTCAATGTAACGCGAAACATTGATAATGGTCTGTCTCATCAGAAAGGTTAAAAAGCCTGAAACTAATGTGGTTCCTACGATGATTAAAATATTAATTAACAATATTTGTTTAATCTCATTGTTATCAATACTACCTGATTGTAAGTGCTGTTCTACAGCAGTCAAAGAATTTCCAATAAGACGAGGTGCAAAAAGAGAAAATATTCTTGCGATAATAGTGATCAGGAAACCCCAAAACAATTTGGTACGGTACTTTAAAAAATACTTATTTAGGTAGCGAAGTTCTTTCATAATCTTACTCAGCAAATGTAATCAAAAGAGAACGCCTAGAAAGAGTGGGTAGTGAAACTTTTCTTTGAGTTCAGTGTTGGATTCACTTTATTAAATTATTTTTGAGCGAAATTAAGTTCTTAAACATGCTCACACGACGTCATATTCGTATCAAGGTTATGCAATCTGCATATTCTTTTTCCCATAGAGAAAACAGTAAACTTGCCGACGAATTTGCCTTTTTTGAAAATAGTGTTTCTCAAGCATATAATTTGCATCTCTCCATTCTCGCTTTAATTAAAGCCGTCATGGACTTTACAGAAGATCAATTAAAGACATATGAGAAACTTGGATCTGCTGAGATTAAATTTCATCATCTTAAAACTTTATCTGAAAACAAGGTTTTGACAATGATACAAAAGCATCCCATTTTGGAAAAAAAACTTCAAACTAAAAAGTTTATTAAATGGGATCTGGAATTTGTATTCCTGAAAGATCTCATGCAAAAAATGACATCAGACACTTTTTTTAAGGCTTATGAACAATTAGAAGACTCAACTTGGGAAGAGGATCTAAAATGGTTTACAAAGTGTTTTAAAAACAATATCGCTTCTTCCAATTATCTTTATGATTACATTGAGGACCAGCAGATTACGTGGATAGATGATTTACCACTTGTAAATACTTTCTTGTCAAAATCATTTAAACAATTGCAAGAAGGTATACCTGAGAGCCTTTCTTTTCCTGATTTCGAAAAACAACATGAGGATATTGTGTTTGGTCGGACGCTTTTAGAAAAGGTAATTGTAAATGATGAACAACTTCAAAACGAGTTGGAGGGAAAGACACCTAATTGGGACACTGATAGAATCGCTCAAATAGACAATGTGATTTTGAAAATTGCCATTGCTGAATTGCTCTATTTCCCTTCGATCCCAAGTAAAGTAACATTAAATGAATACCTTGAAATTGCTAAAGATTACTCCACTCCAAATAGCAACAATTTTGTAAATGGTGTTTTGGATAAACTGGTCAAAGAATTCGAACAAGAAAATAGGTTGAACAAAACAGGTAGAGGCTTGTTGTAAAGACTTTTTTTCTTACTTTTGGATTTCACACTTATATTTCTAATAACATGAAAAAAGTATTAACTATTTGTCTAGCTTCAACACTTGTCTTGTTTACTTCTTGCCAGAATAATGCAGCAAAAAAAGTAACTAATGCGGCAACAACAACCTCTAATCCAGCTACCACTTCAACACCCGCTGGTTCAACTGCCAAAACTAGTGGAACACCTGCTTTTACTTTTGATAAGACCTCTCATGATTTCGGGACCATTAACGAAGGGGATAAAGTAACTACTACCTTTAGCTTTACCAACACAGGGGATGCAGATCTCATTATTGTAGATGCAAGAGGGAGTTGCGGTTGTACAGTACCTCAATATCCTAAAAACACCCCGATTGCTCCAGGAGAAACTGGGAGTATTGTAGTGAGTTTTGACTCTAGTAATAAACCAGGAATACAACAAAAATCAGTAACTCTTTCTGCAAATACAGCTACGGGAAGAGAAATGTTACGTATAAAATCTAACGTAACTCCTGATGCAGTAAAACAACAACAGAGAGAGGCACAAGCCAAAGCTCGTCAACAAAACTAATCTCAAAACTTATGTCAGAAGGTCTTTCAGGTCAACTACCCTTTTTGCTTTTAATGCTCGTCGTTTTTTTCTTTTTTATAATACTGCCTCAACAGCGTAGACAAAAAAAGGAAAAGAATTTTATGCGTGACATGAAAAAAGGGGATAGAATTATCACTAAAAGTGGTATTCATGGAAAAATAATGGAACTGAATGATAAAGACAATACCTGTATTGTAGAAACAATGGCTGGTAAACTTAAAATCGAACGTTCTGCCATTTCACTGGAAATGAGTTCTAAACTCAACGCACCTCCAGCGAAAAAATAATTTTACATCCCGCTTTAGCGGGATGTTTTTTTACATACGTAATGTACAAGTTATTCATAAAACCAATTCTTTTTTTCTTTGATCCTGAATGGGTTCATTATAGAGTTTTTGATTTTTTGCGATTTATCCATAAAATTCCTGGGATGGGAATCTTGATTCGAAGTGTTTATCAAGTCAAAGACCAACGATTAGAAAAGAAATTATTTGGTTTAACCTTTCCTAACCCTATTGGTCTTGCAGCGGGTTTTGATAAAGATGCCAAATTATATAAAGAACTCTCTAATTTCGGTTTTGGTTTTATAGAAATTGGTACACTTACACCGAAACCTCAAGCTGGAAATCCCAAAAAGCGTTTATTTCGATTACCACAGGATAACGGTTTAATTAATCGTATGGGTTTTAACAATGAAGGTGTCGAGGTTGCCATTGAACGATTAAAAAAAAATAAAGGGATATTGATAGGTGGTAATATTGGGAAAAATAAAATCACACCAAATGAAGATGCCGTTTTAGATTATACCCTATGTTTTGAAGCTCTTTTCCCTTATGTTGATTATTTTGTGGTTAATGTTAGCTCACCTAACACTCCAAACTTAAGAGCATTACAAGAAAAAAAGCCATTGACTGATTTGCTCAACACTTTACAGAAACTAAATCAAGAGACCAATAAACCAAAGCCTATACTTCTCAAAATTGCTCCCGATCTTTCAGATGAGCAATTATTAGACATTATTGATATTGTCAAAATTTCCCAGACCGCTGGGGTCATTGCAACGAACACTACCTTGAGTCGTGAAGGGTTGGAATCGGAGTACAAAAACGAAATGGGAGGATTGAGTGGAGAGCCCTTAAAAGAAAGGAGTACGGAAGTAATTCGCTTTTTAGCTGAAAAGAGTGATAACGCTTTCCCAATCATAGGGGTAGGGGGTATACATAAACCAGAAGACGCTCTTGAAAAACTAGCTGCTGGCGCTAGCTTGGTTCAGCTCTATACAGGATTTGTCTATGAAGGCCCCGGTGTGGTAAAACGAATGAATAAGGCCATATTGAAAAATATGGACTAAAAATCTAATAGATTTTTTTTATTCAAAATAGCTGAATCCTTTTTTGGGATCAATTGTCAATATACTTTCATAAATTAACCGGATTACATTTTCCACATCTTCTTTATGTACCATTTCTACTGTAGTGTGCATGTATCTTAATGGTAATGAAATCAGTGCAGAAGCTACTCCACCATTACTGTAGGCGAAAGCGTCCGTATCGGTTCCTGTATAGCGAGAGGAAGCATGTCGTTGGAATGGTATTTTTTTGGCCTCAGCGGTATCCAGAATATGCTCTCTTAACAAATTATGTATTGCAGGAGCGTAAGAGATTACAGGACCTTGACCTATTTTAGTATTTCCTTCTACTTTTTTATTGATCATTGGAGTGGTGGTGTCGTGGCATACATCCGTTACAATAGCGACATCCGGTTTTATGGTCTGAGTGATCATTTCTGCACCACGTAAACCAACTTCTTCTTGAACTGAGTTGGTGATATACAATCCAAAAGGTAAGGTCTTTTTGTTTTCTTTTAAAAGTCGAGCTACTTGAGCGATCATAAAACCACCTGCACGATTGTCAATTGCTCTACAGACAAATTTATCTTTATTCAGAATATGAAACTGATCAGGATAGGTGATTACACAGCCAACATGTACACCTAATTTTTCGACCCCTTTTTTATCTTCTGCACCTACATCGATAAAGATGTTGTCTAATTTTGGAATTTCTTCTTTTTCTTTTTTACGTGTGTGAATCGCGGGCCAACCAAAGACTCCTTTAACTATTCCTTTTTTAGTGTGAATGTCTACACATTTAGAAGGTGCAATCTGATGATCACTCCCACCATTTCTAATTACATAGATGAGACCATCGTCTGTAATGTAGTTTACATACCAAGAAATTTCATCGGAATGCCCTTCAATAACTACCTTGTATTCAGCCTCTGGATTTATTACCCCAACTGCTGTTCCATAGGTGTCTGTAATAAAAGTATCTACATAAGGTCGGAGGTAGTCCATCCATATTTTTTGACCTGCACTCTCATAGCCTGTTGGAGAGGCATTGTTAAGATATTTTTCTAAAAATCTGATCGCTTTTTTATCTAGCAAACTCATATGTTGAAGGTTAATTTTTGTTTGATTCAAAAGTAAGAATAATCCCAAAGAAAAGTACTCAACATAAATAATTTGTACTTTTGTAATCCGTTTTTTTTGACTCAAATTATCTAAAATAAAGGCTATCAGATATTTAAAATTTAGTTTTCAAACTGGAGAGATTATGCGTTCTATAATTTGTTTTGTCTTCTTAGTGCCTTTAACTCTTTTTTCTCAAGATTTGGATAGCCTCCAGAGTGAAGAATCAATGCTGTATAAGTTTGAAACAGATTCTATACCAAACTCTGGTATTCGACTTAAAGAAGTAGTCTTGTTTCAACCTCTTCGATTTAAGAGTATGACTGAACTTAGAGAATACGTTATTCTTAGAAACAGAACACTTAGAGTATATCCTTATGCAAAGTTAGCTGCTGACAGATTGGATACCTTAAGTATGCGGCTTCAAAACATAAAGAATAAGCGACAGAAAAAGATATATATTAAGAGAGTTGAGAAATTTATATATGATGAATTTGAGGAAGAGCTCAAAAAACTTTCTCGCTCACAAGGACGTATTTTGATTAAATTAGTCCATAGACAAACAGGGGCTACAACACATGAGCTTATTAAAGATTTGCGTAACGGATGGAAGGCAATGATTTATCAAACGACAGCTTCATTGTTCAAGCTTTCACTTAAAGATACTTATGATCCTGAAAAGATTTATGAAGATTTTTTAATTGAAGATATTCTTCAGCGTGCATATGGTGATGGACTTATTGAACTTGATCCAACAGCACTAACCTATGATTTGGATGCACTATATACCAAATGGAAGGCACCCAAGACTCCATTAAAAATGGATTGATTTTTTCCTTTTTAGAAAAGCAGATTATTTCTTCTGAACTACTTTTATTCATTAACCGGATTGCTTAAGGAAGTTCCTTTTCATTGCTTTTCTTGTTGATTAGACAACAAAGTAAAAAAGATTCCCCTTTTTTACAACAGCTAAGGGTCGGATAAAAAGTGTCAAAAGTCAATACTATGGTTATGGAAAACATATTTTGATAGATCATGGCTTTGGCATTCGAACATTGTACGCTCCTATGAATGAGTCTAATGTAAACAGAGGTCAAAAGGTAAAACGAGGAGATGTCATTGGCTATGAGGGTAGTAGGAGCCGTTCAACAGATACTCACCTTCATTATGAAATTATTATAAAGAATAAAAAATTTAATCTTTTGATTTTTTTAAATTGAATTTTTGAAAAATATGGCATATAAATTATTTTTAGCGTACTGAAAAACAGTATGTTATGAATTTATTTATTTTTTTTAAAAAAACAATAGCAAAAGGCATTGTAAGTAACTAAAAGGGTTTTATATTTGCA
>JAFMMH010000060.1 GCA_017851655.1 Flavobacteriaceae bacterium | reverse complement strand
ACAAATGGTGCAGAGGGTTCTTAAATTGGATGACATCCCAAAGTTTTTTCCAAAAAAGAGTAGTAAAAAAAGCACCAGTGCAATCATTGGTCCGCCTATATACCACGGCCAGGGTTCAAAAATCCATTCCATTATTTAAATTATTTATAGTGTTGAAGGACAAACGTATTCGGACACTTTGATCCCATTTTCTTTGATTTTTGCAAAGCCTCCTTTTACATCAATCAGATTATGAATTCCTCTACTTTTTAAAATTGAAGCAGCAATCATACTTCGGTATCCTCCTGCACAATGAATGAAAAAAGGTTCGTTTTCAGGAAACTCTGCCATATGTTCATTTATGAAGTCAAGTGGTGTATTGTGTGCATTGGGGATATGTTCAGAAAGATATTCTCCTGATTTACGAACGTCAAAAATTTGAAGATCATTGGCTTCCATTTTAGTTTTTAATTCTGAAGTTTCAATTCCAGCTATAGCATCGAGTTCTTTGCCTTTTCCCTTCCATGCTTCAATACCCCCTTTTAAATATCCAAGGGTATTATCAAAACCAACTCTTGCGAGGCGTGTTACCGTTTCCTCTTCTCTTCCTTCAGGTGTAACCAAAAGAATTGGTTGTTGGACATCTCCTACTAGTGCTCCAACCCAGGGTGCAAAACCACCATCTATACCAATGAAAATTGATTGGGGAATATGGCCTTTGGCAAATTCATCTTGGTGTCTTACATCAAGAATTATAGCTCCTGTTTCATTTGCAGTAACTTCAAAATCCTCTGGGGAAAGAGGACGGGTTCCAGTTTCAAGAACACTTTTGATGTCTTCATAACCTTCTTTGTTCATTTTTACATTTAAAGGGAAGTACTGAGGAGGGGGAAGTAGACCATCTGTAACTTCTTTAATGAATTCTTCTTTGGTCATGTCTGCCCGCAAAGCGTAGTTTGTTTTCTTTTGTTCTCCTATTGTTCCCACAGTTTCTTTGCTTAAGTTTTTCCCGCAAGCAGAACCTGCACCATGTGCTGGATATACTAAAACATCATCAGCTAATGGCATGATCTTTTTTCGTAAACTTTCGAAAAGGATACCAGCAAGATCTTCTTGTGTTAGATCAGCTGCTTTTTGGGCAAGGTCTGGTCTTCCAACATCCCCTAAGAAAAGAGTGTCTCCACTAAAAATAGCAATATCTTTTTGATTTTCATCACGGAGTAAATAGGTTGTACTCTCCATGGTGTGTCCTGGAGTGTGTAATACAGTTAGGGTGATGTCTCCAATTTTAAATTCTTGTTGATCTTTAGCAATTAATGAATCAAAACTAGTTTTGGCCTCTGGACCATAAACTATCGTTGCTCCTGTTTCTTTTGCAAGAGTAACATGTCCACTCACAAAATCTGCATGAAAATGAGTTTCAAAAATATACTTTATGAAAGCATTATTTTTAGATGCTTTTTCGATGTAGGGAGTAACTTCTCTTAATGGGTCAATGATAGCTGCTTCACCCTTACTTTCTATGTAATATGCTCCTTGAGAAAGGCAGCCAGTATAAATTTGTTCGATTTTCATGTTCTTTATTTTAAAATAAAATTACCGCTTATAATTTACTTCAATGTAATTGAAGTTACATTGTCTTTAAGAATTTGTTTGTCTACTTAATTTTTTTTGTAATGGTGTTTTTTTGCAAAGTCCGTCAAAATCATCTGTTGCATCTCCCGAAGTAATAAAAAGATTTTGCTTTTTGAGAATAGAAATGATTTTACTTTTTAGAATTAAATCTCTTGCGGGCCCAATAGCACCAACTACCATAACCCTGATTCCTTTTTTCTGGAGTGAGGCAATCAGCTCATAAAGTTGCTCTGAGGCTGTAATATCTATATAATTTATAGCACGAGCATTGATGATAAACCCCTTTATTGTTTGCTCTTTTTCTTCAACAGCTTTGTTTACCAAGGTTTTGAAATACCCAATATTTCCAAAAAATAACTGTGCATCAAAACGTAAAATAATTAGATCATCACGGTGCACTATTTCGTTTGAGAAACGGTCGATATTCTTAAAATAATTTGTGGTTCCAATCCTTCCTAAAAATGCATGATGTGGCTTAGATGCTCTATAAACCAAAAGAAGAAGAGAAAGAACAACACCCAATAAAATACCTTCTGTGATTCCTATGAACAGAGTGAGTAAAAAAGTTAAGACCAAAACAACAAATTCATCCCTCCTGTTTTTATAAAGTCTAAATGCAAATTTAAAATCAATCAAATTAACAACAGCAACAACAATGATAGAGGCCAATACAGCCTTAGGAAGATAAAAAAACCAATGGGTAAAAAATAATAGAGTTAAACCTACAATAAGTGAAGTAATCAAGGCAGCCATTCCAGTTTTGGCTCCTGCTTGATCATTCACAGCAGTTCTAGAAAAACCGCCTGTAGTTGGATATGACTGGAAAAAAGAACCGACAATATTGGCAGTTCCTAGAGCGATTAGTTCCTGGTTGGGGTCTATTGTGTAGTTTTTATGTTTTTCTTCAATGGCTTTGGCAACAGAAATCGCCTCCATAAAAGCCACCAGTGCAAGTGTCAAGGCTGTTGGGAGTAATTGTTTGATCGTTTCTATTTCAAACGACAATACTTGAAAGGGGGGAAGTCCTTCAGGAATTAATCCTACAACTGCGACTCCTTTTTCGTTTAATTGGTTAAAATATACCCATCCTATTCCTAACGCAACTGCTAAAAGTGCTGAAGGGAATTTATTGTTCCATTTTTTTACAGCAATAATTAGCAGAATACTAACCGTTCCAATGATTAGTGTAGGGATATGAACTGGTGCTTCTGAGTTGATAAAAGATTGAAAAACAACGTGTAATTTATTGCTTTGAGGGAGTGAAATTCCCAAAAGATATTTGAATTGACTTAGACCAATGATAATAGCTGCAGCAGAGGTAAAACCGCTGATCACAGGTTTTGATAAAAATGATACAATAAATCCCATTCGCAATACTCCTAAAATGAATTGAATACCCCCCATGAGTAAAGCCAAAAGAATAGCCATTTGAATGTATTGGCTAGGATCTACAATAGCTAGAGCACTTAGTCCTGCTGCGACTAATAAAGAATCCATCGCTACAGGTCCAACTGCTAGTTGTCTTGAAGTTCCTAAAAATGCATACACAATTTGTGGAGTCAAAGCCGCATACAGACCATATATTGGAGGTAATCCAGCGATTAATGCGTACGCCATTCCTTGAGGAATTAAAAGTACTGCAACCGTAATACCTGCCAATAAATCTGACTTAAAGGAGTCTGATCGGTAGGTTGAGATCCAACTTAAAAAAGGAAAGTATTTTTTCAGAATCTAGATTTTTCATCAAAAATAGAACAGATTATTTGATTTGGTGTAACATGTGTTACATCTATTATTTACCCGTATCTAATAATTGATTTTAATTGTATTTCTTCCAAGAGAGACTTCTCCATCGTTTTCCATTTGTTTTAGAAGCCGAGAAATGACAACTCTCGAGGAATTTAAATCCGTTGCAATATCAAGATGTGTAACGGTGATATTTGAATTATCGGCAACTTTACTTTTTTCTTTAAGGTATTTTCTGAGTCGTTCATCCAATTTCAAAAAGGTTAAAGAGTCAATTGCTTTGAGCATTTCGTTTAAGCGATTTTGGTAGTTTTGAAAGATGAAATTTCTCCAAGAGCGGTATTTAACAAGCCAATTGTCCATTTGTGAAACAGGAACCATAATGAGGGTAGTATCTTTTTCACAGATTGCTCGAATTTCACTTCGACTATTTTCTAAGCAACAATTCAGGGTCATTGCACAAGTATTCCCAAATTCTACAAAATACAAAAGGATTTCTTCGCCCGATTCGTCTTCACGAACAACTTTAATAGCGCCATTAGTCAGTATGGGTATAAATTTGACTTGTTCGCCAACATCTATCATAATGTCCCCCTTTGTTACCTTTTGTAGTGAGCTAACTTCAATAATCTCTTCAAGCAATTTTTTTTCAAAAAGAAATTTTAAATTTTCAATATTTTCAGTTGTTATCAAAAGAGAATGTTTTTAGGTTGAATATTAATGATTTAGTCTTTCTAAAATCCATTTACACATAGCAAATTTAAGAGAACCCTTCTTTAAAAGTTCAAAGTTCCAAAAAAACTTAACTACTTTTGCTTTGAAATTATATCCCTATGGCTCAAAATTTAGTAATTGTAGAATCACCAGCGAAAGCAAAAACAATTGAAAAGTTTTTAGGGAAGGATTATAAAGTAGCCTCTAGTTTTGGCCACATTGCTGATCTTCCTTCTAAAGAACTAGGAGTTGATGTAGGAGGAGATTTTTCAGCAAAGTACATTGTAAGCTCAGACAAAAAAAAATTAGTTAGTGAATTAAAGAGTCTGGCTAAAAAATCAAAAACCGTCTGGCTGGCTAGTGATGAAGATAGAGAAGGGGAGGCTATAGCTTGGCATTTGGCGAACACATTGGAACTCAATGAAGATAATTCAAAGCGAATTGTTTTTTCAGAAATCACAAAAAACGCCATACTTAAGGCGATTGAATCTCCACGTAAAATAGATTATAATCTTGTAAATGCTCAGCAAGCAAGACGAATTTTAGATCGTTTAGTGGGATATGAATTATCTCCTGTATTGTGGAGAAAAGTAAAGGGAGGTTTATCAGCCGGTAGGGTTCAGTCTGTAGCTGTGAGATTAATTGTTGAAAAAGAAAGAGCTATTCGAAGTTTCTTACCTGTTCAAAACTATAAGACACAAGCTGTTTTTTTAACTTCTAAAGGGAAGATGATCCCAACTCATTTAAACAAATCATTCTCAGACAATGAAGCTGCAAAAGCGTTTCTTAGTCTGAATATCAATTCGGAGTTTAGTGTCAAAGAAGTAAATAAAAAGCCAGCATCCAAGGCTCCTACGGCTCCTTTTACAACTTCTACCTTACAACAAGAAGCTTCAAGAAAACTTTTCTTTTCTGTAAGTAAAACAATGACATTAGCGCAACGCTTATACGAAGCAGGACATATTACGTATATGAGAACCGATAGTGTGAATTTATCACAAGAGGCTCAAAAGCAGATAGGCGCACAAATAAAAAAAGCTTACGGAGAGGAATACCTTAAACCAAGAAAATTTAAGACCAAAAATAAAGGAGCTCAAGAAGCACACGAAGCCATTCGTCCAACCAATTTTTCCAACACTAAGCTAGATATTGATCGAGACCAAAGTCGTCTTTACGATCTAATTTGGCGAAGAACAGTGGCATCTCAAATGAGTGAAGCTAAATTAGAACGGACACAAATAAGTATTGGTGCTTCTTCTCACAGTGAAATTTTTATTGCCAAGGGTGAAGTAATCACCTTCGACGGATTTTTAAAACTATACTTAGAAGGGGTCGATGATTTAGATGAAGAGGTAAATGACATGCTCCCTAAAGTAGAGGAAGGGCAATCATTAGATCTTCAAAAAATGATAGCCACACAGCGTTATTCAAGACCACCCTACCGATACTCAGAAGCTTCATTAGTAAAGAAAATGGAAGAATTGGGGATCGGAAGACCTTCTACCTATGCTCCAACAATCTCTACAATTCAAAACAGAAAATATATTGAAAAGGGAATTTCCGAAGGTGAGCTTCGTGATTATGAACAACTCACTCTTCACCAGAATATAATCAGCCAAGAGTTATTGACTGAGAAAGTAGGTGCTGATAAAGGAAAACTTATCCCTACAGATATCGGGATGATTGTCAATGATTTTCTAGTTGAAAATTTTGAAAGTATTATGGACTTTAATTTTACCGCTGAGGTAGAGCAAAGTTTCGATGATATCGCGAATGGTGGGAAAGATTGGACTGAGATGTTAAAACGCTTTTATGAGCGATTCCATGCTACCGTAGAACACGTTAAGGAGAATGCTCAGCGAGAATCTGGAGAACGTATCTTAGGAACAGATCCCAAGTCGGGGAGACCTGTAAAGGTTCGTTTAGGAAAATTTGGTCCAATGGCTCAAATTGGAGATCCTGAAGAAGAAGAGAAACCAATTTATGCTAGTTTGGGTCCAAATCAGCAATTGGAAAATATCACTTTTGAAGAAGTCATGCAATTGTTTGAAATGCCCAAAACAATTGGCAGTTATGAGGCTAATGATATCGTAGTTAATAATGGTCGTTTTGGTCCATACATCAAACATAATGAGGTATTTATATCGCTTCCTAAGGGAATGTTACCTACCGAAATTGATTTGAAAACTGCTGTGGATCTAATCAAAGAAAAACAATTAGCTGATGCGCCAATTTATGTTTTTAATGAACTACCAGTAACTAAAGGAGTAGGAAGGTTTGGACCCTTTTTGAAATGGAGTGGAATGTTTATTAATGTGAATAAAAAATATGATTTCGACGCCTTAAGTGATACTGACATTGTCACGTTGATTGAGGAAAAAATTCAAAAGGAAAAGGATAAAGTCATTCACGATTGGAGCGATGCTGGTATTCGTGTAGAAAAAGCAAGATGGGGCAGGCACCATATAATAAGAGGCAAGCAAAAAGTAGAAATAGGGAAAGAGATTGATGCAACCTCACTGACCCTTGAAGCTGCTGAAAAATACCTTGGTAAACCCAAGCCTAAAAAGAAAGCTGCCAAAAAACGATGAGTCTTGAATTACTTGTTCCAATCGATAATGAGATCCTAATTGGGATGTCCCTTTTGCCAAAACAAGTGTTAGGGAACAAAATGGACCTGCATACACAATCCTCAGGTCTACCTGATTTAAAAGGATTAAATATTGCAATCATAGGACTTCATGAATATCGGAATAGTTTTTTTCCAAACACTCAATACCAAGTCAATTCATTCCGAAATGAATTTTATGCACTTTACCCGGGTAATTGGTCAGTAAAGATTGCTGATTTAGGAGATTTACCAAATGGGTCTAAGGTGCAGGATACGTATTTCGCAATTAAGCAAATTGCATATCATTTAAAGCAAATGAACATTATCCCTGTATTTATTGGAGGGAGTCATGATATGATTTTCCCTTTATATCAGGTTTATCAAGATTTTAAGCAACTAGTCAATGTTGTTTCTGTGGATCGTTCTTTTGACTTTTCTCAAGAGGATGAATTAATTTCAGGCAGATCATACATGAGTAGGATCATAATGGAGAAACCCAACGTTTTATTTAACTACACTAACTTAGGTTTTCAGAATTATTATTGTGCTACTGAAGAAAAAGACTTAATGAATAAGTTGTATTTTGATGGGTATCGCTTGGGAGAGATATTGGATGATGTGTCAATTACAGAGCCTATTTTTAGGGATGCAGACATCGTCGGAATGGATCTTAAATGCCTTTCCTGGCAAGCTACAGCAGACCCATTAAAAGGCCAGCCAAATGGAATAGATTCTAGGATAATCTGTGCACTCTCACGTTACGCAGGGATTAGTGATCGGGTGAGTTTTTTAGGGATTTATGAATTGCCATCAACCCCTATGATGAATCAGCTTCTTGCCCAGATGGTATGGTATTTTATAGAAGGCTTTTCATTGCGATTTGATGAATATCCAGTAGCGGTTAATGATGGGTTTTTAAAATATACGATCCCCCTTTCAAACCAAACAATGGTTTTTTATAAAAGCGAAAAAAGTGAACGTTGGTGGCTGGAATTAACAAATGATTCACATTTAAATAATAAATCAAAAAAAGCTACGTTATTAGCATGCACAGAAAAAGATTATAAGTCTGCCACCCAAGACAACATACCTGAAAGATGGTATAATGCAGTGAGAAGAATGCATTAGTATGGTGAAAGTTTATTATTTTTTGTGCTATTTGCATACTTAAAGCTGCGAAGTTTTATATATAGTGAAAAAATAACTAGTTTTATGGCGTATTAGTCATAGGTGCTAGTTCAAATTATAAAATTAATGAAAAGACATTTAGTTCTTTTGACACTTTTCTTGGTTGTTGCTTCCTGTGGAAGCAAAAATAGAGGAGAACTTATTGGTGTCAAACAAAAAAAGTGGTTTGGGGAAAAGCCTTATGGTATGACACTTGTAGAAGGTGGGGCCTATATCATGGGTAAATCAGATGAAGATTTAGCACAACTCCAAAACGCTCCAGCTAGGACGGTTACCGTTCCTTCGTTTTACATGGATGAAACCGAAATAACGAATAGTGAATATCGTCAATTCATATACTGGGTCAAAGATTCCATTGCACTATCTATGCTAGCTAGAAAGGCAGATGAATTGGAGTTGGGTGAAGATAATAAAGACGGTATTGGAGAATTTGCATTTCAAGATTCTGACACTACAAAGCTCAATGAGTTTCAAAAGTATATGCGTCAAAATTATTATGATGTAAGCGAGGATTTGTACGCTGGAAGAGCCTTAAACTGGGATGCTGACCTAACTTGGGATACGGAAGATTACATTGATCAGAATTATGCTGAGGTAATGGATTCTCTTTATTTACCCCCTGAGTTATGGTATAATGGTGAGATTAAGTTAGACGTTACTAAGCTAGTTTATGCTTACACTTGGTTTGACGCAGAATCTGCAGCCGCAGAATCCAAAAGAAGCAAGAAACAATTTATAGACAGAAAACCATTTATCAAAAAGGAAGAAATTCAGATTTATCCTGACACCACTGTTTGGATTAAAGATTTTGTGTATTCTTATAATGAGCCTATGCACAATGATTATTTCTCACACCCTGCTTATCAAGACTATCCTGTAGTCGGAGTTTCATGGAATCAGGCGGTAGCTTTTTGTAATTGGAGAACAAATTTTAAAAATGGCTATCAGAGAGATCAAGGTAAGCCTAGTGTGAGCAGATTTAGACTTCCAAATGAGGGAGAGTGGGAATATGCAGCACGTGGCGGTATCCCTTCCGGGACATATCCCTGGGGATCCCCTTATTTGTTGAATGACAGAGCATGTTTTCTTGCTAACTTTAAGCCACTTCGAGGAGATTATGCTGTAGATCAGGCTGTTTATACTGTAGAGGCTAAATCCTATCTCCCTAATGACTACAACTTATATAACATGGCTGGGAATGTAGCTGAATGGACTAACTCCTCATATAACACAGGAGCCTATGAATATGTAGCTTCTTTAAATCCAAACATGTCAGATCCGATTGAGCCTCGAAAAGTTGTTCGTGGTGGATCTTGGAAAGATGTTGCCTATTTTCTAAGAGTGAGTTCTAGAGACTACGAATATTCTGATACATCAAGAAGTTATATTGGATTTAGAACAGTTCAAGATTACTTAGGTTCACAAAAAGTTAAGATTAAATAAGTTGAAATTTAATTTAAACATACTATATTTAGTAAATAAAATTTAAATCAAAATGACAGAAAAAGCTTTAAACAAAAGACTTAGAAATAAGGTTGCAATGCACATGCTCTTTGGATTAGGAGGAGCCGTTGTAATTATAGGGGCACTTTTTAAAATTTTGCACCTTGAAATAGGACCCATTACTGGTGGACTTGTCCTTGGCCTTGGTTTAGGAACAGAAGCTTTAATTTTTACTGTAGCTGCATTAAATACAGGAGAAATTAAAGAAGAACATCAAGATTATGTTAAGAAAATCAGTGGAGCTCCCAAAAAGGCTGCATCAGGTGGTGGTGAAGAAGGACTTTCATCTAAAATTGATGCCCTTATGCAGGAAGCCAAGTTAGATGTTAGTTTGATGAAT